>NZ_CP069533.1:908437-1211249 GCF_016889765.1 Corynebacterium minutissimum | reverse complement strand
CCGGGCGGGGGCCCTCATCGGTGTCGACCACTGTGACATTGCCCTTGCGGTCGGTGACCTCGATGGGCACGATTTCCCTGGCAAACTTGCCGGCCTCGATGGCGGCAAGCGCGCGCTCCTGGGAACGCACGGCGAAGGCATCGGCGTCCTCACGGCTAATACCGAAGACGTTGGCCACTTCCTCGGCGGTCTCCGGCATGGAGTAGGTCATCTTCTCCTGCTCCGCGAACTTCGGGTTGGCAAAGCGCCAGCCAATGGAGGTATCAAAAACCTGTCCTGGCTTGGCAAAAGGCTTGTTTGGCTTCTCCATGACCCAGGGGGCACGGGACATGGATTCGACGCCACCGGCGATGACAACATCCGCTTGGCCGGATTCTACGAGGGCGGTGGCCAGGGCAATCGAGGACATGCCCGAAGCACACAGGCGGTTGACCGTAATGCCTGGAACGGTGTCCGGGAACCCGGCGAGCAGCCAGGACATGCGGGCGACGTTGCGGTTTTCTTCACCCGCGCCGTTGGCGTTGCCGATGATGACTTCATCCACCGCGGAGGGGTCGAGCCCAGCCTCATCCACCGTCTTCTTGATGGCGGTGGCCATGAGATCATCTGGGCGAACCGAGGACAGTGCGCCGCCGTAGCGGCCCACGGGGGTGCGGAAGCCGGATACCAGGTATGCAGTCATGTGATTCCTTAGCTGTGGTGGGTTAGCTGATGTGTGTTGTGGAAGGTCTTGAGGTTTTAGCGTCCGCGGAAGACCGGTGGGCGCTTCTCGTTGAAGGCTGCGAAGCCTTCGTAATAGTCCTCGGTATCGCAGAGTTTTCCTTGGGCGATGTTCTCGGCATCGACGCTGGCCCACAGTCCGGTGCCGTTATCGCGGATATCCTGGACCAGCGTGCGGCTGGTGAGGAATGCCTGAGTAGCGCCTTGGGCTGCGCGCTGGGCGACGCCCCGGGTAAACTCCAGCAGCTCCTTCGCCGGCACCGCACGAGAGAAGAGCCCGGCGCGTACTGCTTCCGCGCCGGAGATGAGATCACCAGTGATGATGAGGTCCATCGCGCGGTGCGTGCCTAAGCGCTCGACGAAGAGGGAGTGGCCGCCCGAATCGAGGGTGGCGCCCAGGTTGGCAAACGGGGAGCCGAACTTGGCATCCTCGGCGACGTACACGACATCGCACGCCAAGGCGAGGCCGAGACCCACGCCGAGGCACGGGCCGTGCACGGCGGCGAAGGTAGGCGCAGGGAAAGTATCGATCTTCTTGAGCACGGGGGTGACAACGTCCGCGAGGTATGCGGTGGCATCGTCCTCACGCGGATTGAGTCCCTTGATGTTGCGGCCGGCGCAGAAACCCTTGCCTTCGCCGCGCAGGATGAGCGCGCGGGGGCTGAGGGCCGCGGCCTCATCGAGGGAGCGGGAGAGCTCGGCGAGGTCTTCCTCCGCGAGGGAGTTCAGGGCCTTCGGGTTGTTGAGTACGAGCTCGACGACTCCGGCTTCGGCGTCGTGGTGCAGGTCGATCATGTGTGTTTCTCCTAGGCGTCGAAGTCGAGGACGATGGTGGGGGTTGTGGGGCGCGACTGGCAGGTGAGGATGTAGCCGGCCTTGACCTCGTCGGCCTCCAGTGCGTAGTTCTCTGCCATGTCGACTTCGCCCTCGACCAGCTTGGCGCGGCAGGTGCCGCATACACCGCCAGCGCAGGCAAAGGGGACGTCAGAGCGCACGCGCAGGGCCGCGTTGAGCAGGGATTCGTTGGCAGAGACCGGAGACTCAACGGAGCCGGAGAGGCCATCGAGCTGGAAATTGATGGTGATGTTATCGCCTTCCGGATCCACCTCGACGTGGCGTCCAGCCTGGTTCTGGTCTCCGGAGGGCTTGCCGGTGGTGAACAGCTCGTAGCGCACGTCCTTCTCACCTACCTCGCGGCTGGCCAGCTCGTCGCGCACCAGCTGCACCAGCTCAAAGGGGCCGCAGAGGAACCATTCGTCGACGTTGTCGGTGCGTACCACGTTATCCAGCAGGGTCTGAAGCTTCTCAGCGTCGATGCGCCCGGAAAATAGCGGATTGACGCGCTGCTCGCGGGAGAGGACGTGGTGCACGGCAAAGCGCGTGGGGAACTTGTCCTTGAGGTCACCGATCTCCTCGGCGAACATGACGTCGCCGCCGCCCTTATTGGCAAAGATGAGCTCGAATGTGGTGTCTGGGGAGGTGTGGAGCACGGTCTGCGCGATGGCCATGATCGGCGTGATTCCGGATCCCGCGGCGATCGCTACGAGGTGGGGATTCTCTAGCTTCTCGAGTTCCTCGCGCACAGCCTCAGGGTTGTTGAGACCGGTCAGGTGGGTCTTCGAGGTGAACGCACCCTGCGGGTTCATCACGTCCATGGTGTCACCAGGCTTCAGAGTGTCGTTGGCCCACGTGGAGAACACGCCACCGCGGTCGCGCTTGATAGCGACGCGCAGAATGCCGTCGCGAGGTACATCGCAAATGGAATAGGAGCGGCGGACTTCCTGGCCGTCGATAGTCGCCCGTAGGGCAACGTACTGGCCGGGGATGTAGTCATAGTCGTCTTGGAGCTCCGGAGGGATAGCGAAGGAAACCTCCACTGAGTCCTCAGTCAGGGCGCGCACCTCGGACACGGTCAGGGTGTTGAACGTGGCCTTCTTCTTTGCGGGGGCAGACGGGGTCGTGGTCATTAGTGCACCTTGAAGTAATCGAAGGGCTCCAAGCAGTCCTGGCAGTTGTAGAGGGCTTTGCAGGAGGTGGAACCGAATTGGGCAAGCTTACGTGTGCGGCGCGAGCCGCAGTGGGGGCATTCGATGGCCGGTGGCGGCTCGAGTGTGAGAGGGATGGGACCCTCCGGCGTGGCCCGGGTTGTACCGCTGGGAGGCGCAATGCCATAGTCTTTGAGGTTTCGTCGGCCGGTTTCCGTCATCCAGTCGGTGGTCCACGCAGGGTGGAGCACGAGGTCGACACGCACCTTCGCGTAGCCGGCCTTGGTCAACGCTGTGGTGATGTCTGTCGTGATGTGCTCCATGGCGGGGCAGCCGGAATAGGTCGGGGTAATCGTGACCACCGCAGTATCGCCCTCTAGGCGTGCATCCCGAAGAATCCCAAGGTCGGCGATGGAAATGACGGGGATTTCCGGATCGGGCACTTCGGCGGCGACGTCCCACACGAGGGCGTCGTCAGGCTGCGAGGGACGCAGCGGGTGAGATTTATCAGTGATGGACACGATGAAACCTTGGTCCTTTCCTGTTCTTTACCAGGTTGCGCCTGGGTGCTGGCGAGCTAGGGACTGCATCTCCGCGAGGATGAAGCCACGGTGCTCGGAAAAGCGCCCGGTGCGTTGCCCGGAGCGGGCCTGCTTGACGTCCGGGATGGCCAGACCTGCCTTGTCGAGGACGTAGGTGATGCGCTCATCGAACTGCGCGCGCAGGCTCGACGGCAAGACGGCGATGCCTTCTGCCGCCAGCTTCTCGTGGAGCGGAAGGTCCTCGAAGAGCTCGTCGAGGTAGGGCCACATGTACATCAGACCCTCCGTGATCCGGTGGTGCGACTCCTCGGTGCCGAGGCCAAGACGCAGAATCCACTGATTGGCGTGGTCGACGTGGTACTCAACTTCCTTGAGGGCTTTGGCAGCGATAGCAGCTAGCGTCTCATCCGTGGACTCCAGCAGGGCGGTGTAGAGCCCGTATTGGTAATAGGAAAAGAGCAACTGGCGGGCGATGGTGTAGCCGAAGTCGCCATTCTCCTGCTCGACTAGGCGGGAGGAGCGGAACTCCTCCTCGTTGCGGAAATAGGCCAAATCATCCTCGGACTTTCCCCACGCGGTGCCGGCATAGGTCAGCAGGAAGCGGGCGTGACCGATGAGGTCGAGGGCGATATTGCCTAGGGCGATATCCTCCTCCATCTCTGGTGCCCGCGAAATCCACCAGCCCAGGCGCTGGGCCAAGATGAGAGCATCATCGCCCAACGTGAGTGCATAACGAGCAGTGTCCTCGGGCGCGACTGCGCCGGAGGCGGCGATATCTTCTGCGGTGATGCCGTTGCCCTGCGACTGCTTGGTCGCAGAATCGGCGGCTGCAAATCCGGTCACAGGTGCGGCACTCCTTCCGACTTGTCGTAGTACGTGGCGTGTCGGTAGCTCTTGCCCTGCGGGGATTCGAAGAATCCGCCCTTGGAGTCGGGGTCGGAGGAGGCAATGGCCTCGCTAGGCACAACCCACACGGAGGTTCCTTCGTTGCGGCGGGTGTAGAGGTCGCGGGCGTTGCGCAGGGCCATCGTGGCATCCGGTGCGTGCAGCGAGCCGGCGTGGACGTGGGAGAGGCCACGGGAGGAACGTACAAAGACCTCCCACATGGGCCAGTTAGAGCTGGACATGGAATCTTCCTTAAATTCTTGAAGCTGGTGGGGCAGTGTGCTTAGGCGTTAAGCGATGAGCGAGGTGTCAGCTGCGTCATGCTTCTCGGCGTAGGCTGCGGCAGCCTCACGCACCCACGCGCCGTCGGCATGCGCTTGGCGACGACGCTGCATCCTCTGCACGTTGCAGGGGCCTTCGCCCTTGATGACGGCCTTGAACTCGGACCAGTCGAGCTCGCCAAAGTCATAGTGGCCGCGCTCTTCGTTCCACTTCAGGTCTGGGTCCTCGAAGTGCAGGCCAAGGGCCTCGGCCTGCGGAACAATCATGTCCACGAAGCGCTGGCGCAGCTCGTCGTTGGAGAAGCGCTTGATGTTCCATGCCATGGACTGCTTGGAGTTGGGGGAGTCATCATCCGGCGGGCCGAACATCTGCAGTGCTGGGCCGTAGAAACGGTTGATAGCTTCCTGCGCCATCTGCTTCTGCTCTGGTGTTCCGTGGGACAGCTCGTAGAGGATCTCCCAGCCTTGGCGCTGGTGGAAGGATTCTTCCTTACAGATGCGCACCATGGCGCGGCCGTACGGAGCATAGGAGGCGCGGCAGAGCGGAACCTGGTTACAGATGGCGGCGCCATCCACCAGCCAACCGATGGCGCCGATGTCGGCCCACGTGCGCGCCGGGTAGTTGAAAATTGAGGAGTACTTGGCGGTGCCGTCGAGAAGCTGTTGTACCAGCTCATCGCGCGGCGTTCCCAAGGTCTCCGCAGCGGAGTAGAGGTAGAGACCGTGACCGGCCTCATCCTGCACCTTGGCCATGAGGATGGCCTTGCGCTTGAGCGAAGGCGCGCGGCTAATCCAGTTGGCCTCTGGCTGCATGCCGATGATCTCGGAGTGCGCGTGCTGGGAAATCTGGCGCGTCAAGGTCTTGCGGTAGGCAGCCGGCATCCAGTCGGTGGGCTCGATGCGGGAGTCTTCGGCGATGAGCTCGTCGAAGCGCTGCTGTGCTTGTGCTTCATCCGCGGCTGGGACGGCTGCGAGTGTGTTCTCTGATGTGGTCATGGGAGGAAACGTTGCCTCTCTGCTCAGTGTCGGCTCGATAATACTTACTGACTGGTTGGTCAGTATATGGCGCAGGTGTGAGCTATGTCAACCGTGTTTGTGATCTGCGCCCTATTTCTGCGCGTTCGCTCCTAGCCCTGTGGCTGCGCGTTATTTTTTGCGGTTTTGTGGCTTGGCAGGAAGGACGCGAAATGTGCCGCGGAATTCGGCGATGGGATTTCCCTTGATACTGAGGGTGACATCGACGACGCCGTTGCGGCCCCAGGTTTGACGGGTAATTCCAACGCCGTCAACGACGTCCCCTTCGAAGGCTGGTGCAATGTAGTGAATCGAGTTGTGCGCGGCCACGGCCAGATCGCCGCCTGAATTGCAGGCGCCGGCGAAAATGGAATCGGCGAACATATACAGGTAGCCGCCCTGCGCTGTGCCGTGCCCATTGCACATTTCTGGGCGGATGGTGAAGTGTCCTTCGCACGTGCCGACGTCTAGCGCGGTAATCGTCGCACCAATCTCGGCGGTAGCGCGGTCACCATCGAACATGGTTCGCACGTGGGTAAATTCGGGGCCTTCGGCGACGCCGGGGGCAAGGATGGGATGTTCGGTGCTCATGGGGAAATTCTCCTTGGGAGGGGCCTTCCGCAATGCCACCGAGGGAGCAAACAAGGGGTGTGGTGACTCACTAGTCTAACGGTACGAAGTGCACTCTGCTTGAATGGACTGCGTGAATAAAGAGAAATCCATCGCTCGGGGCGCGGCCCGTGGCCGCCCCGGCTACTCCCGTGAAGATGTCATTCGTGCAGCTGTTCGCGTTTTTACCGCTCGCGGATACGACGCCACGTCGATGGACAACGTGGCGAGCGAATTAGGGATTTCTAAGTCCGCGCTCTACCACCACATCTCCTCAAAGGAGGAGATTTTGGAGCTTACGGTGGTGCAGGCGCTGAGCCGGCTAGAGGCGGTCGCGGAAGAGATGGCTGAAGCCGATGTGTCGGCGGGAGCAAAAGTGCGAGGGCTGTTGCGTGGCTCGATCGAAGTGTTGTGTTCCGATCCGAAGTCTGTAGCACTTCTGCTCCGGTTGCGGGGTAACTCCGAGGTGGAGCGTTCCGCTCTCGAGCGTCGTCGCATTCTGACGCGTTCTGTAATTCCGCTGGTTGCAGCAGCTCAGGAGGAGGGAGCCATCCGTTCCGACGTTGATGCCTCGCTGCTGACCCGCATGATTTTCGGAATGATTAACTCGACGTCCGATTGGTATGAGCCGGAGGGACGGCTTGATGCCGATGAATTGGCTGCCACCTTTGAAAGCGTCGTTTTTGGCGGTTTGGCCCCGCATGCAGTGAAAATGAAGTAGCCCTCAACATATAAACCGGTTTGGCGTTGTGGTTTTCTGGGGTGGAGCCTTATTTCGCCTAGGAAACTGCCACGACCTGCGCTAATGTGGCGCTCTTCAAAAACTTGGCCAAAATGTGTTGTCTATCACCGATGCAGTCTGTAGTGTACGTCACAAGGCTTACCAACCGAACGGTAAGTAAGTAACGCGCGACGTGCGTGTTGTACCTGCTAACCAACTTCTTGCAGCACTTTCGAGGGAGCTCAATGGGTGTGGTACCCCTCTCCCCGAAATGAAAGGTAAATAACGTGACCGCAACGTTTGACATTTTCTCTGACCACCATGGCCCTCAGATGGGGATCGAGTACGCTTCCCGCGACGAAATCATCGCGCTGCAAACTGCGCGCGCGAAGAACGAGTTGCGCCACGCGTACTACAACGTCCCTCACTACCGCCGTGCATTTGATGAAAAGGGCGTCCACCCGGATGACTTCAAGGAGCTTTCGGACTTTGCTCTGTTCCCGTTTACGGACAAAGAAACTCTCCGTGCGGAGTACCCCTTCGGGATGTTTGCTGTAGGGCAGAACCAGGTTTCCCGCATCCATGCATCCTCCGGTACCACTGGCCGTCCGACAGTTGTGGGCTATACCGAAAATGACGTGCGCATTTGGGCAGAGCTCGTGGCGCGCTCGCTGCGGGCAGGAGGCTTGCGTAAGAGCGACAAGGTTCAGATTACGTTTGGTTACGGCTTGTTCACTGGCGGCCTCGGTGCCCACTATGGTGTCGAGGCCTTAGGTGCCACCGCAATTCCGACCTCCGGCGGTCAAACGGAGCGCCAGATTCAGATCATGCAAGATTTCCAGCCGGACGCGATTTTGGGCACCCCGTCTTACGTGCTTAACCTCCTTGACCGAATGCGCAAGGAAGGTTTGGACCCGCGTGAGTCCTCCCTGCGCGCTGGTGTCTTTGGTGCCGAGCCTTGGAGTGAGGGAATGCGCCGTGAACTCGAGGAAGGCTTTGGCATCACGGCGACTGACATTTATGGCCTCTCTGAAGTGATGGGCCCAGGCGTGGCTCAGGAGTGCGTGGAGACCAAGGATGGCCTGACTGTCTGGGAGGACCACTTCTACCCGGAGATTATTGATTCGGAGACCATGCAGCCTGTTCCGGATGGAGAGTACGGCGAATTGGTCATTTCCTCCCTGACCAAGGAGGCCTTCCCGATCATCCGCTACCGCACTCACGACATCACCCGCTTGCTCCCGGGTACCGCGCGTTCGATGCGCCGCATCGACCGTATCTCCGCTCGTAACGACGACATGATTATCCTGCGCGGCGTGAACTGTTTCCCGTCGCAGTTCGAGGAGATCATCACCGAGGACCGCTTGCTTCGCCCGCGCTATCAATGCGTGCTGAGCAAGCGCGGCCGCATGGACCATCTCACCCTGGTGGTTGAGCACTCCTCGGAGGCGACCCCCGATCAGATCGACGCTTCTGCCGCGTGGCTGAAGAAACAGATCAAGGAGCGCATCGGCATCACCGTTGGCGTGGAAATCACTGATCACGTTGATTGCGGTGAAGGTAAGGCGAAGAGGATCGTCGACAACCGCGATAAGTAGTCCGTTCTCGGCTCTTCGGGCACGCCTAGTTCACCACATGACCCCTTCATTTACTGGCTTAACCGTATCCACTGTGCTTCTGCACCCATAGAGAAAAGAATCCCACTATGTCTGCACCAGTCACCCAACAGCCTGCTCAAGGGCCGGGAATTACCACAGAGCACAAGCGTGTGCTCGCCGGCTCGATGGTCGGTACCACCATTGAGTGGTTCGACTTCTTCATCTATGCCCAGGCCGCCGGCCTGATCTTTGCTACCCAGTATTTCGATCCGGTTTCCAATGAAAGCGCCTCGTTGGCGCAGATCATTTCCTGGGCTTCGCTGGGCATTTCCTTCCTGTTTCGACCACTTGGTGCAATCTTGGCCGGGCACTTGGGTGACAGGCTAGGCCGCAAGCCGGTCCTCGTGGTCACGCTGGTTGGCATGGGCCTAGCCACCATGCTGATGGGTGTGCTGCCCACTTACGCATCCATCGGAATGGCTGCACCTATCTTGTTGGTGGTGCTGCGTGTTCTCCAGGGGCTCTCTGCTGGTGGCGAATGGGGAGGTGCAGCGATGCTGTCGGTAGAGCATGCACCTGCAGGAAAGCGCGGACTATTTGGAGCGTTCCCCCAGGTAGGCGTGCCTCTCGGAATGTTCCTTGCCACCATCTTCATGCTGGTGCTCTCCACCTTTTTGACCCCGGAGCAGTTCCTTGCATGGGGTTGGCGCATTCCGTTCTTGTCCTCTCTCGTGCTTATTCTCCTCGGCTACCTCATTCGTCGAGCGGTAGAGGAGTCGCCGGCCTTCGCGGAAATGGAGGAGCTTAAGGAAAAGTCCACCGCACCGCTCGCGGTCCTGTTCAAGGGGCACCTAGGAACCGTCATCAAGTGCGCGGTCATCTTTGCAGCTAACAACGCTATTGGTTATTTCGTTATCGCCTACTTCACCGCCTATGGAACGAAGGTGGTGGGCTATACACGCCCGCAAGCTCTTGCGGTAGCCCTCGTTGCATCGATTGGCTGGTTCTTTGGAACGTTGTACTTCGGCCACCTGTCCGACAAGGTTGGACGCCGCACGACCTTCATTGGTGGTTATGTCGTCCTAGCGTTGTACATCACCCCAGTATTCCTAGCGGTCGATTCAGGCAACGTACATCTGTTCGGCGCAGCTGTGTTCTTGCTGGGCGTCATCTTGGGCGCGAGCTACGGCCCGCAATCAGCGATGTATGCAGAAATGTTCCCGGTTAAGGTGCGCCTTTCGGGCGTGTCCATTGGCTATGCCTTCGGTTCGATTATCGGTGGCGCCTTCGCCCCGATGATTGCGGAGATGCTTTATACCAAGTTTGAGACCTCCATGGCCATCGCTGCCTACGGTGTCGCTATTTCGATCGTCTCCCTCATCGGCGTGCTCGCTGTCCCCAAGGGGATTCAGGACCGCGACCTGCACGTCTAGTCGCACTCTGAACTTCTCAGGCTCGATACCCCTCATCGCTCGGTTTTCTTTCAGGACTCGTTGTTCCGAAAGGCAAGGCTGGGTGCCGAGGGGTTTCGGCGGTTTTAGCGATCGAGTGATGTGAAGCCTAGGGGGGTAAAAAATGAGACACAATTCTCAAAAAAGGGTACCTATTGGTCAGCAGGTAGTATAAACTCCTCGCTAATACTCGTCCGCATGTGGATGCTGAAGGTTCTTCTTTCAGGCTCATGCGGACGGGATGTGCTCTACAAGAAGGTGCTCTCATGTCCTCAACAACCACGACAAAAACTACGTCAACGCGCGATACGTTTAACACCCGCTTCGTCTTCCTTATGGCTGCTATTGGCTCCGCTGTGGGCCTGGGTAATATTTGGCGCTTCCCCTACGTTGCTTATGACAACGGCGGTGGCGCCTTCCTCATCCCGTACATGGTGGCGCTGCTGACCGCGGGTATTCCGATTCTCTGGTTTGACCTAGCCATTGGCCACCGCTTCCGTGGTTCAGCACCGCTGGCCTTCCGTCGCATCGGCAAGAGCTGGGAAGGCGTTGGCTGGTTCAAGGTCGGCGTGAACTTCTTCATTGCGATCTACTACGCCGCCATCATTGCCTGGGCGGCGTTGTACACCGTGAAGTCGGTAAAGCAGGCGTGGGGTGACGATCCTGCCACCTACTTCATGAGTGATTTCCTCCAAGCAGACCCAGAGGCCACTTATTCCGGCGACGTTGTTCCCTCCATCCTCATCGTCATGATCCTCGTGTGGATCATCTGCATTGCGACCTTGGCCACGAGCATTAACGAGGGAATTGGCAAACTGACGTCGATCTTCTTGCCGGTGTTGGCCGTCATGTTCATCATCCTTGTGGTGCGCGCATTCTTCTTGGAAGGCGCTACGGTGGGCTTGAACGCCTTCTTTACTCCGGACTGGTCCGTACTGAGCAACCCCTCAGTGTGGATTGCGGCCTACGGTCAGATCTTCTTCTCACTGTCCATCGGCTTCGGCATCATGATCACCTACGCGTCTTACCTCAAGCCGCGTACCAACCTCACGAACACCGGCCTGGTTACCGCCTTTGCGAACTCCTCCTTCGAGGTCCTCGCCGGCATTGGTGTCTTTGCCACCTTGGGTTACATGGCAGCGCAGCAGGGCGTGGCCGTGGATGAGGTGGCCTCTTCCGGTATCGGCTTGGCATTCATCGCCTTCCCGACCATCATCAATCTCATGCCGCTGGGCGGACTCTTCGGTGTCCTCTTCTTCGGCTCGCTTTTCCTAGCTGGCGTGACCTCGTTGATTTCCATCATGGAGGTCGTGGTTTCCGCAGTGGCCGATAAGTTCGATGTGTCACGCCGGGTATCCGCGATTTCCGTCGGCAGCGTCATGGCGGTTCTGTCCTGCTTCCTGTTCTCCACGTCCTCCGGGCTGGTGACGCTGGACATCATGGATAAGTTCACCAATAACCTGGGTATCGTCTTTGGCTCTATCTGCGCGCTGATTGTGGTGGGGTGGATTACCGGCCGTCGCCGTGAAATCCAGCAGCACCTCAACGCCGTGTCCCAGTTCAAGGTTGGTGGCTTCTGGCAGATTCTCACCTTCGTGGCTACGCCGCTGCTTCTGGTGTACTTCCTTGTCAACGAGATTCTCACCATCGCGCGCGAAGGTTATGAGGGCTATGCCTCTATCCAGATTGGGCTCTTTGGGTGGGCAGCCCTCGGCCTCATCCTGCTGGGAAGCCTGCTCATGCCGCTCGTAGCTTTCCGCGGCAACAAGTACCTCGACGGCATGGAGACCTCGGATTACGGCGTCCCAGTAGGCGGCCGCCCAGCAGGCACCCCGAACCCGCTGGCTGCTGGCACCACGGCAGAAGCTACCGCCGAGACTGCCGACGTAACAGGACACAATGCCGTGCCCGTTTCAGGTCAGAAATAACAACTAGTAGGAAAGGAGAATGATCATGACTACCAGCGCAATCCTGCTCTTTATCCTCTTCGTCGTCGTCATCTGGGGTGGACTAGTGGTGTCCTCCATGTGGCTGGCCCGCACTGATGATGACACTTCGGGTGAGCTGGGCTCCGCCCCCGGCACGGATGACGAAGCCCTGTCGCACCGCGTTCACTAGCGCAGTTAAATCTCCACCACCGTGCGGCCGTGGCGGGTGCCGGCACGCAGTTCCTTGGCGGCCGTGGCGACGGCGTCGAGCGGCACGGTTTCCGTAATGGAGTGCAGCAGGTCGAGGTCCAGGTGGTCGTCGAGAAGCTGCCAAGCAGCCTCACGCACCGCGCGCGGAGCGTCGACAGAATTGCCGCCCGCCAGCACGATGCCACGCAGGATGAACGGCAGCACCGAAGCCGGCAAGTCTGGGCCGGCCGCCATGCCGGTGGCTGCGACAACACCGCCCCAGCGCACCTGCGCCAGAACGTTAGCTAGAACAGTAGAGCCGGCGGTGTCGATGGCGCCGTCGTACAGCGCCTTTTGCAGCGGGCGCCCAGTTTCCGAGAGCGCAGCGCGGTCCAGAATGTGATCGGCGCCTAGCCGGGTGAGGTACTCCGATTGGGAGTCCACGCGGCCAGTCACGGCGGTGACCTCGTAGCCGGCAGACTTGAGCAATTGCACGGCGATGGAGCCCACGCCGCCTGTCGCGCCGGTGACGAGGATGTGACCTTCCGTCGTGCCGTGCGTGCGCAGCTGGTTCACGCAGATAGCTGCGGTGTAGCCGGCGGTGCCGATTGCCGCAGCATCGTGGGCGCTGAAGCGCTCCGGAACGGGGATGGTGGCCTCACCGTTGACACGCTGCTGGGTGGTGTAGCCACCGTGGCGGAACTCGCCCAGGCCGTCGCCGAAGGCTGCGACGAGCTGGCCCGGTTTCAAACGCTCATCCGTGGTTTCTTCCACGGTGCCGACGACGTCGATGCCGGGCACGAGCGGGTCAATGCGCATGACGCCCTTATCGCCCTCCAAGGCCATGGCGTCTTTGTAGTTGAGGGAGGAATACTGAACATTGACCAGCGTGTCCCCTTCTGCCAGAACCTGCTCGTCCTGGAAAGTCTGGGAAACGCCGGACTCGGTGCGGGTGACAATTAGTGTGCTCATGCGCACTATCCTACCGACACTGTGAAGCAGCCTCTTAGCAGCAAATGTACTAGGAACTTGTCAGCTTTTCCTCTTACAGTGTCCTCCATGAGCACCACAGAGCTTCGCCACTCTCGAAACCGGCTTGCGTCCGTGCCGGATCCGTACCGGCATGTGCTTCGCGACGCCCTCCTAGTCACCCTCCTCGCCCTTGTCACCGTGGGGCTAGCCACGCTGGGCAAGCCCTTCATGGAGATCCCGGGAGTCGTGGATGGCTCTGCCCATGCGGTACGCAAGGTGAACCTGCACCTCTTTGGCGGTTTTGAGACGGCCTCGGTGTGGTATGGAGCGTGGAGCGATCTCTTTGGCAACATCCTTCTATTTATGCCCTTTGGTGCGGCCGTGTACGTGGTGGGGCGCTCTCTGCGCCGGATTCGCTGGGGTCTCGGCGGAGCACTACTGGCAGGTCTCATGGTGAGCCTGGGGATTGAAACTGCCCAGTACGTCTTCTGCCTAGGCTTTAGCGATATTGATGATGTCCTTTACAACACCGTGGGCAGTGTTCTGGGGGCACTTCTTATGGCGCGGTTGAGCCGTGAGGCACGAATGAAAATCCTGCAACGCCTTGGCTTTCTCCTAGCACTGGCGGCGGTGGTACTCAGTGGAGCCATGCTGCTGAACTAGGCGTTTCCTAACTTATGCGTTCGGCGTGAGCCGAACGCGTTCAGTAACGTCAGCCGCGACCTGTCGAGCATATGGAGAGACACCGGTAATCGTGGCCGAACCAGGACCAGTCCACGAGCCGTAGCCCACGGGGAAGAAACCTTCCACCGTGGGTTTTCCTTCTGCTAAAAGTCCGGAAAAGGGGCGCAGGGCAGGCCTAAAACCGGTGGCCCAGATGAGATCACTAAAGCCCTGCTCGGTGAGTTCATCGAGGGAATCGAACATCGGGGTAGCGCCCAACAGCCCGCTATCCCGGGCCTTGAGGACGGGTGGCACCATGACGATATCGCCGAGCTCCGACTCCGATCCGGGATCAGGTTCCCCTTTTGCTAAGGCGAGCATGCGCTGCCGGTTGCGGCTAAAGAGCACGCGGCCATCCACGTCATCCGGCATCCACCGCGGCGGATGCGTGGTAAACCACGTGGTGTCCACGCCTTCCAAGGCAAGCTCGGCGGCGATTTGGGCACCCGAGTTGCCTGCGCCCACGACGGCGACGCGCTGGGTTTCTGGCTGCGCGCCGGGGAGAAACGGTGCGGGTCCGGGGTAGTTCGCCGTGTGCCATTGGCGGCCCGCAAACGCGCCGGGGTAGAAGGGGATAAAGGGCGCGGACCACGTGCCGGTGGCGGCCACGACGGTGCGGGCGCGGAACTCCTCGTGGGCGGTGGAAAGGTGGAAGAAGGGGGCGTCGTATAGCACGGCGGTGACCTCGACGCCATGCCGAACCGGCAGGTCATAGCGCTCTTCGTAACGAGTGAGGTAGTCGACCACATGGGTTGCCGGCGGAAACCCGGGGTAGTGCGGCATGGGCCAGCCGGGAAGAGTGGAGGACTCAGCATCGCTAAACAGCGTCAGCGAGTCCCACACGTGCTGCCAGGCACCGCCGGGGGAAGGGTTGGCGTCGAGGATGAGAAAGTCGAGCTTCTTTTTGCGCAAGTAGTAGCCGGTGGCGAGGCCTGATTGGCCACCACCGACGACGATGCAATCGTAGGTATGCATCGGCTTAAATGAGTTTGCGCTCGCGGGCAGCGGACACCGCAGCGGTACGGGTCTCCACTCCGAGCTTTTGATAGACGTGAATAAGGTGGGTCTTCACCGTGGCCTCCGAGATGAACAGCTCCTGCGCAATCTGCTTATTGGACTGGCCGGTGGACAGTGCCTGAAGAATCTCCAATTCACGGGCAGAGAGTGCCGTCTCCGGCTGGGCTAGGCGCTCCGCCAGGAGGTTGGTGACCTCGGGGGCTAGGGTGCGCTTTCCGGCGGCGGTATCGAGCACGGCTGTGTGCAGGGCTTCCTCAGGAGCGTCTTTCAACAGGTAGCCCATCGCCCCGGCCTCCACTGCGGCGAGGATATCGGCTTGCGTGTCGTACGTGGTGAGGATCAAGACCGGCGGTCCGTTGAGTTCACGCACGCGCCGGGTGGCGGCAATGCCATCGACATCTGGCATTTGGATATCGCAGACGACTACGTCGATCGGGGGGACGTCGTCAAGCAGCAGCTTCTCCACTGCCGAACCGTCAGAGCCTTCCAGCACCACATCAATGTCGTGGAACGTGTTGAGAATGGCGCGCAGCCCGGCGCGGACCACGGGGTGATCATCGATGAGCATCACGTTAACCATTGCGGCTGCTTCCTGTTGGGATTCGCACCGCGAGCGCGGTGCCGGCCGGTGAGGATTCTACCTGGACGCTGCCACCAACGCTGCGAACACGCTGCTCCAAGCCGGTCAGGCCGAAGCCTTGTGGGCCGTCGATGCCGCGGCCATCGTCGACCACGTCCAAGGTGATCTCATCTGTGAAAGCGCCCAGCGTGACCACTGCGCGGTCGGCGTCGGCATGTTTCATCACGTTGGTTAGGCCCTCGCGCGCGGAACGCAGAATGACGTGGTGGAGCTCGGTAGGCACCTCGCCGCGGCCGGTGAGTTTGAGGCTCAACTGCGTGCGCAGGCCCAGACCGTGTGCCTGGGCCTGGAGCTCATCTACCAGTGCGCGCAGACCTTCATCGATGGAGGAGGTTGGGGCGGCGAGTTCTTTGACGAAGCGACGAGCTTCCGCGAGGTTGTCCTTGGCCACCTTCTCAATGAGTTCGAGCTGTGCGGTGGTCTCCTCCGGGTCCGTGCTGTTCTTGGCAGCGCGGCTGAGCAGCACGATGGAGGATAAACCTTGGGCCACGGTGTCATGAATCTCCCGGGAGAGCCGCTCGCGTTCTTCGAGGCGGCCTGCTTGGTGCTCGGTGGCGGCCAGTTCCTCCTGTGTTTCACGCAGTTGCTTGGCGACGGCCGCGTGGTGCACCGCCTCCGCCTGAATCTTGCGGGCAGCGTGGTAGACGGCCACGGCGAAACAGGTGCCGATGAAGGGGCCGATGGCCGCGGCCGCCGTCCATGCTTGGGGGTGCAGCCAGGCGGGGATGAAGGCGGCGATGGCCCACAGCACAACGCTGGCGAGGATGCCAGGCCAGAAGGGGAGGGCATGGACAAAGACGAAGACCAGCGGAAATTCCATCCACATGAAGTCTTGGGCATGCACCATGAGGCCGATCCACAGCAGGCAGAGCGCAGCGAGCCACAGCGTGGTGGGTACGGGCTTGGCGGGCTTGCGGGCAGCGTAGGCCACGAAGCCGGCGTAGACCACGGCGAGGGCAATCGAGAGCCCGAGGACTCGGGCATCGAGCCGGTTATCGGCCCAGGCGCGGAGTACGCCGAAGACCAGCAGGAATCCAAACATGACGTGGAGGCCAACGGTCCACAGGCTGTTTCGCATCATCACGCCGAACCAGCTTATCGCCTCAGCGGTTGAGGCCGAATCAACCAACTGGTTGAGTGAAGGTTCAACTAGGTACCCGATTACTTTCTCTTCGCGCGTGAGCAGTATGAATACTATGTTCCTTGCATTGAGAGAGATAGTCACCGCGCGCGGTCGTTTCTTCCTGATCGGCGGCGTCGTGGCTCTAATTACGTTGTTGCTCGTTATGCTGTCCGGCCTGACCCAAGGCCTGTCCAAGCAAAATACGTCCGCCCTGGAGGCGCTCGGTGAAAACACCCCGAACGTGACGTTTTCTACCGAGGACCCGTCCTTTACGGAATCGGAAATCTTCGCTGAAGACGTCACCGACGGCGCTATCCCGCTGGGCGCTACCCAGACCAAGCTCGATGGCCAGGGCGGCGTAGCTGTCTTCGGCCTGCCGGCTGGCACTGAGATCCCCGGTACGGACACCCTCATCCCGGACCGCGGCATGGTTCTGAGCGAATCTATCGACGAGGAGATGAACGCGCCTTCCCAGGCCACGCTCGGTGGCGTGGATCTGGACGTGCGCGGCGCGGTGCCGGATGAGTACTACTCCCACTCCCCGGTCGTATGGGTAGACACCGCCACCTGGCAGAAGGTGTCCCACGCCCGCGAAGGCATGGTCGGTGTTGCCCTGTTGAGCGCGGAACCGACTGATAGCTCCGTCTCGATGGCTAAGGCCCTGTCTGGCCTGCCGGCTTACAGCTCGGAGCGCGGTTCCCTGCTCACCATGCAGGCATTCCTTTACGGTATTTCCGCCCTGGTGACCATTGCTTTCCTCAGCATCTGGACCATCCAGCGCACCCGTGACCTGTCCATCCTGCGCGCGCTTGGTGCCAGTGTGAAGTACCTGCTCAAGGACGCTATCGCGCAGGCCGCCATCATCCTGGCGATGGGCGTTGGAGTAGGTGCCTTCATCGGTTGGCTGCTCGGCATTGCTGCTCAAGGCGCCGTTCCTTTCGAGGTCTCCGTCATGACCGTTATCGTTCCGGCACTCGGCATCTGGCTGCTCGGCATTGCTGGCGCCTTCCTCGCTACCCGCCGCGTATCCAAGATCAATCCGCTCGACGCCCTAGGAGGCAACGCCTAATGACTACCACTGCTACTCCTGCTCTGTCCCTTCGCGACATCGTGGTGACCTACCCCGACGGCGAGTCCCGCGTCACCGCCCTCGATGGCGTGAGCCTGGACGTGAAACCCGGTGAGCTCACCGCCGTCATCGGCGAGTCCGGCTCTGGCAAATCGACCTTGCTATCCGTAGCCGCCGGCCTCATCGAGCCTGATTCCGGAACCGTCGAGATGCACGGCACCCGCGGCCTCATCTTCCAGCAGGCCAACCTCATTGCATCTCTGACCGCGCGTGAGCAACTACTCATCATCGACCACATGGAAGGCCGAAAGCCACGCCAGGATCGTGCCGATGAGCTCTTAAGCTTCGTGGGCCTTGAGGACTTTGGTAACCGCCGTATGAACCAGCTGTCTGGTGGTCAGCGCCAGCGCGTCAACATTGCCCGCGCTCTTATGGGCCAGCCGTCCGTGTTGCTGGCGGACGAGCCGACCTCTGCCTTGGACTCCAAGCTTTCGCGTGAGATTGCCAAGCTTCTGCGCGGTGTTACCGAAGACTTCGACACCGCAACCCTGTTCATTACCCACGACCGTAGCCTGCTTGATTACGCTGACCGTGTCCTCGAAGTCAAGGATGGCAAGGTTTCCGCCTACTCGGAGGTCGCGGCCTAGCCCTCGCTATTAATTCAAGGAACTAATTTTCCTTCTCACTGCCCGAACTAGGCGTGTACGGAGTACATTAGTACTTCGATATGCTTCGACCTCGCCGCCCACGGGTAACCCCTACCGACTATGAGCGCATGCAGCAATGGACCCCGCTGCATGCGCTCATGTTGACGATTACCATCGCTGCCTGCGGTGTCTTCATCGTCGGCGCTCGCCGCGTTAAAGGCACAAGCCGTGAAAAGTTCATTCGCCAGATGGTCGGCTGGGTCCTTTTGGTCCTCGGCACCGCATGGACAGTTATTTCTCTGGACCCCTCCCAATTCGATATCCGGGAGTCCCTCCCGCTGCACCTTTGTGACGTGCTGCGTCCCATCTTGGCGCTCGGCCTTATTACCGGCAACGAGCATGCCCTCACCCTGACGTATTTCTGGGGCATCATCCTTAACCCGCAGGCCATCATCACCCCGGATGTCATCTACTACTTTGCCCCGCGCTGGCTGCGTTTTAGCACCTACTGGTTCTTCCACATCGTGGCCCTCGCCGTGCCGTTGGGTCTGACCTTTGGCTTAGGCTATCGGCCGACGTGGAAAGGCTACCGCTTTGCCGTGAAGGTCACGCCCATCTGGATGGCCATCGCCATGGCGGTCAACGCCAAGACAGACGGCAACTACGGCTTCCTCAACCACGCGCCGGGCAGTCCCTCCATCATCAACCTGCTGGGTCCCTGGCCTGGCTACATCGCGGCAGAGACTCTTGCCGTCGCGGCAGCATGGGCCGGAATGACGTGGCCGTGGGAAAACACCTCGCTGCGTCGCGGAACCGTGCCGGTGGGCACTCGGGGACTGCTGCGCAAGTCCGTCGGTACTGCGTCCGGGATCCTGCGCCGGGCCACTGTACGTTTTCGTAAATAGTGGCCCGCAAATCGCGAAATTCTAGGGCTTCGTTGCGAAAACGTACCAAGACGGCGGCGGCCAGGTACGGATCGATCAAATAAGGCCCCAGATCTTCGGATTTTTGGGGTGCTATTTGATCGAAACGTACTTAGTAGCGGAGCTAGCGCTCCGCGTTGAGGAGCCGGGCAATGGCCTGTGGGATGGCTGCGGCGATCTGGGAGGACGAGCAGGGCGCGAAGCCGTCGGGGGTTTCGGCCGCGATGGCCGCCGCGTGCGCGTGGATGGCCCCGGCGTGGAGAACTTCGGTGATGATTTCGGTGGGGGACGGGGAGGAAGCGGTGGCGGAAAGCTGGGCGATGACCGCGCCGAGGATCCCGGAGAGCACGTCGCCGGAGCCGGGAGTCGCGGCATAGGAATGGCCGGAATTGAAGGAGTACAGCGGCTGGCCGGGTGCGGTGACGCGGGTGAGGCGGCCTTTGAGCAGGATGATGCTGTTCAGTTCCTCGGCTAGCTCGCGGAGGGCGCGGCTCCAGCCGGTAGCCGCATCGGGCGAAGAGCCGAAGGTGGCCTCGTACAGGCGGGTGAACTCGCCTTCGTGCGGGGTGAGGATGGTCAGCGGATGATCGGTGACGAGCTGGCGCAGCGAGGTGTTCTGGGCTAGGAGGGTAAGGGCGTCGGCATCGATAACGGTGGGCAGGCCTTGTGCCAGTACCTTTCGCAGTTCGGTGGCCGCCGCCGAATCGGTGCCGCGGCCGGGACCCACGACCCACGCCTGGGCGCGCCCAGCGGAGACGACATCGGGGTGGCAGACCAGCTCGGGGAGAAGCGCGGTAATGGTGTTATCGCCGATGAAGCGCACCATCGACGGCGTGGCACGCACCGCCGCGGTGGCGCAGAGGATGCCTGCGCCCGGATAGGTCTCACTGCCGGCGGCCAGGGTGACGACACCGCCGGAATACTTATCTGAGTGCGCGCCCGGCGTGGGATCGACGATGGGTCCGGTGCAGCCCACCGGCCCGGGGCGGGAAGCACGACCGCCCGGGAGCTCGAGCTCGCCAGCGGTCCACTCCCAGGCGGAGGCAATAGTGGGTTCGTGGGCGAGGAAGCCGACGGGTTTGCCGAGTTCAGCCAGAGTCTCAGCGAAGGAAGGTGCGCCGGGTAAGAAGAGGTCGGAGACCACCACCTGTCCGCATTCGGCAGCCAGTGCGTGGCCCAGGCGCGGCGAGCCGAAGGTGATGGTGACATTGGCCTCGACAGCATCCGCGGCGGCAACGCCGGTATCGGCATCAACACCTGTGGGCATATCGACGGCGACAACGGGCACGCTGGTAGCAGTGGCCTCGCGGTAGAGCGACAGCGCGGCGCCGGTCAGGCCGCGGGCGGAACCGAGGCCCGCGATAGCGTCGATAAGCAGTGCGGTGCCTGTCGGCAGCGCGGACATAGGAGGAAGGACCGTGCCACCCGCGGCGAGGAAGGCCTCCAGTGCTGCCTCGTGGTGCTTCTCGGGGACTAGGGCATGGACGGTGATACCACGCTCGGCCAAGAGCGCGCCGGCAAAGAGTCCATCGCCGCCATTGCCGCCCGGGCCAGCGAGGATGACTACCGCGCCGGGGTGAGCAGCCAGCATCGAGGTGGCAGCTTCCGCCACCGCTGCGGCGGCAAGTTTCATGAGCTGATCCGGCTCCGATTGCTGGGCTAGAAGCTGCTCTTCAGCAGCACGAACAGTGGCAACGGTATAAGCAGGGCGCATACCCTACGAGTCTAGCCCTGGCAGGTAGGGCACCAGAAGAGGTTGCGGCCCTGCATGACCTTCTCCTGTATCTCCGTGCCGCAGACATGGCAGGGCTGCCCGGCGCGGCGGTAGACGTAGACCTCGCCGCCGTGGTCATCCTTGCGGGGCTCGCGGCCCATGGCCGCCGGGGTATGGGCTTCGCGGACCGTATCGATGCGACCGTGCTCCACGCCGTAGTCCATGAGTTCCACCAGGTCCGCCCAGATGGCGTCGAATTCCGCGCGGTCGAGCTGGCTGCCGGGGATGAAGGGGGAAAGCTCCTGGCGGAAGAGGGCCTCGGCGCGGTAGATATTGCCCACGCCCGCAAAGAGGGCTTGGTCCATGAGCTGTGCACCGATGCTGCGTTTCGAGGCGTGCACCCGGGCCCACAGGGAGTCTGGGTCGGCGTCGGCGCGGAGTGGATCCTGGCCCACCTTCGCCACCTTGGCCTGGTATTCCTCCTCGGTAATAAGAGTGCAGAACTGCGGTCCGCGCAGGTTGGTGGCGGTAGTGCCGTTGTCGAGGCGCAGCCGGATCTGGCCCCACACATCAGCAGAGGGCTCGAAGCGTAGTGAACCGATGAGGCCCAGGTGGATGTAGATGACGTGGCGTGGATCTTCGGCATCGAAGTGGAGGAAGAGGTGCTTGCCAAAGGCTTCGGCGAGGGTGAGTGGGGAGGCGTCGACAAGCGCTGCTTCCGTGGCAAACCTGCCTTGGGGGCTGCTCACGGCGAGCGGGGCAGTGCGGAAGTCCGCATTGAGTGTGCGGGCAAGGCGGTGAATGACGTGTCCCTCAGGCATGTCAGGAAGTCTACGCGGGGGCTGTGCTGCTGTAGACTTTCCGGGTACTACCCGTTGAACGGAAGGGCCTAAATATTATGGGGCGCGCACTCGGTTTTGACCGTGAAAAATACATTGAGCTGCAGTCGGAGCACATTAACGCTCGGCGCAAGGACATCGGCGGGAAGCTCTACCTCGAGATGGGTGGCAAGCTTTTTGATGACATGCATGCCTCCCGCGTGCTGCCCGGCTTCACGCCGGATAACAAGATTGCGATGCTGGAGCGCATCAAGGATGACGTAGAGATCCTCGTGTGCATCAACGCCAAGGACATTGAGCGCCAGAAGATGCGCGGTGACCTGGGCATCCTTTATGAAGATGATGTGCTGCGGCTTGTCGATGTTTTCCGGGACCGTGGCTTCCTGGTCAACAACATCGTCATGACCCAGTTGGAGGAAGGAAATAGTCAGGCGGAGGCCTTCATCGAGCGCTTGGAGCGCCTAGGCCTGACGGTGGCGCGCCACCGCATCATCCCCGGCTACCCCTCCAACATTGATCTCATTGTCTCCGACGAGGGCCTGGGCAAGAACGACTATGTGGAGACGTCCCGTGACCTCGTCGTGGTGACCGCGCCGGGCCCGGGATCCGGTAAGTTGGCCACGGCATTGTCGCAGGTGTACCACGAGAACCTCCGCGGGGTGCAGGCCGGCTACGCCAAGTTTGAGACCTTCCCTATTTGGAACCTGCCACTGGATCACCCGGTGAACCTGGCATACGAGGCTGCCACGGTGGACCTTAATGACGCGAATGTCATCGACCACTTCCACCTCTCTGCCCACGGTGAGTCCACGGTGAACTACAACCGTGACGTCGAGGCCTTCCCGCTGCTCAAGTCCCTGTTGGAGCGCCTCACCGGAACTGTTCCCTACCAGTCCCCGACGGACATGGGCGTGAACATGGTGGGCTTCTGCATTACTGACGACGAAGTCTGCCGCGAGGCCTCCCGGCAGGAGATCATCCGCCGTTACTTCAAGACCTTGGTGGAAGAGGCCCGCAACGGACTCGACAATACGCAGTCTGAGCGCGCGGCTGTGATTATGGCGAAGGCCGGCATTAAGGCCACCGACCGCCCCGTGGTGGAGCCGGCACGTCAGAAGGCAGAGGAGACCGAAGGTCCCGCATCGGCGCTGCAGCTTCACGACGGCACCATCATCACCGGCCGCACCTCCCCTCTGCTGGGTTGCTCGGCGGCTACCCTGCTCAATGCGCTGAAGCACCTGGCCGGCATCGACGACGAGCTGCACTTGCTCTCACCGGAGTCCATCGAGCCGATTCAGACTTTGAAGACCAAGCACTTGGGCTCGAAAAACCCGCGCCTGCACACCGATGAGGTGCTCATCGCCCTGTCAGTCTCCGCTGCGAAGGATGAGAATGCGCGCCGCGCCCTCGATGCATTGAAGGAACTGCAGGGCTGCGACGTCCACACCACCACCATCCTGGGGTCTGTGGATGAAGGTATCTTCCGCAACCTCGGCGTGCTCGTGACCTCCGATCCGGTCTTTGCCCGCAAGAGCGCGCTGTACCAGAAGCGTTAAGGCCTGTAGGGGCCAACCCGTCGTCCTGCGTCGACCTCGCTGCATACACTTTGCTATTTCTGTAGCTCACTCTGAAAATGAGGCGGTTCACTGATCAAAGTGATGTCCTCAGTGATAAAAGTGAACTCCTCACTTATTAAAAATGTGCTCTCACTGTAAAAAGTCAGGGGCGTCAGTTTTAAAGTGAAGAAAATAGCTGTGGGAGGCGCGTGCAGTGACGGTATGGAATGCCGAAAACTTCAGTGATGAAGATATCAACGCGATTGTCCAACGCCTGCGTGCGCAAGGTAGTGATGACAATGACTGTGAGGCTAAAGCAGCGGTAGGAAAACTCAACAAGGACGTCTGGAATACTGCCTCGTAATCAATTCATTGCTAAGACATTGTCCTATGTTCCGGCAAGAGACAAAGGAACAATCGCAGAAAACCAAGGAGTTGTATTCGCCGAATGCAAGCGGCAATGAAGCAGCATGGCCTGCCGTAACCACAATTCAAAATCGAAATAGGTGCCTTTACCGTGGTGCTGCATCGACACGGTCTGTTGAATCCTGAAGCCCAGCGATGGCTAGAGAAGCTTGGAATCGGGGATTTATCGCCAGAGCGTGCTTTAGTCAGGAAAGATTGGGGTTTTACTTCGCAGCAGGCCTAGACTTGCGGGCGTGACTATTGGCAAGATTCTCCTCTATTACTGCTTCACCCCCATCGAGGACCCCACCGCGATTATGTTGTGGCAGCGCTCGCTGTGCGAGAAGCTCGGGCTTAAGGGCCGAATCCTCATCTCGGAGCACGGCATCAACGGCACCGTCGGCGGTGACATGGATGCCTGTAAGCGCTACGTGCGCGAGACTCGCGAGTATCCGGGTTTCAAGAAGATGGAGTTCAAATGGTCGGAGGGTGGCGCGGATGACTTCCCGCGCCTCTCAGTCAAGGTCCGCGATGAGATCGTGGCCTTTGGCGCGCCGGGTGAGCTCAAGGTGGATGAGAATGGTGTGGTCGGCGGTGGCGTGCACCTGAAGCCGGAGGAAGTCAACAAGCTCGTCGAGGAGCGCGGCGAGGAGGTCGTCTTTTTTGATGGCCGCAACGCCATGGAGGCGGAAATCGGCAAGTTCAAAAATGCCGTTGTCCCCGACGTGAAGACCACGCACGATTTCATCGCTGAGCTGGAATCCGGCAAGTACGACTGGATGAAGGATAAGCCGGTCGTTTCCTACTGCACCGGTGGCATTCGCTGCGAAATCTTGTCGTCGCTGATGAAGAATCGTGGCTTCAACGAGGTCTACCAAATTGACGGTGGCATCGTGCGCTACGGCGAAAAGTACGGCAATGATGGCCTGTGGGAAGGCTCGATGTATGTCTTCGATAAGCGTATGCACCACGAGTTTGGCCAGGGGATTGAGGATCCAGGCTTTATCCAGCTGGGCCACTGCGTGCACTGTGGCAAGGGCACCAATACCTTCCACAACTGCATCAACGAGGACACGTGCCGTCAACAGGTGCTCATCTGTGATGACTGCATCCAGCACACAGAGACGCAACATTGTGGGCGCGAGGATTGCGCGGAGGTCGCCAAGGAGGTAGCGACTGCCCAGAAGCAGAGCTAAAAGCGCGGGGAGGGGCTAGAGTTCCGGGGCTAGGAGAATCTGAATATCGTTAATGCCCCAGAGCATGAAGTTGCCGGCCATGACCCAGAAAATGGCCATCCACCCGCGCCAGCGCAGATACGCCTTGAGCTTGCGCACCATGATGACGGCGCAGCCGATCATGCCCGCGAAGGGGATGATCATCGTCGTGGTTGCAAAAATGGTTCGCTGAGTCTTCGTGCACAACCATGAGGCATAGGCCGCCGGGTGGCAGTTGGTGTCGGGGCCAGCGAGCTTGAAAATGCCAGCGAGGAGCACTGCATACAGTGCCGAGCCCAGAAGGATAGCCACCATGAACCAGAGCGCCTGGCGCGAAGAGCGGCGGTTGGCTTTGGCTATGGTGAGGGGATCGGGGGCGTCGGCCAGCTCGTCGAAGCTTTGCGGCTCAGGACGGCGCAGGTTAGCGTAGTCCGCGTCCGACGTCAGGTCGTTTTCAGGATGCTCAGCTGCCATGATGTGCAGTCTAACGCGTGAACTAAGACTCAGGACCCGGGCCCGTCGGGCACACCAGTACAGGCACACCCACGTGTGGAAGAAGTTCAGTGGCGGTACTTCCTATGAAGACGCGAGCGAAGGGACCCATGGGCGCTGAGCCCAAGCAGAGAAGGTCGCCCTTCTTCCACTTGAGTGAGTCCACTGCGCCGGACCAGCCATTGCCGTTGCCGATGGCCGTGGTGACCTCAAGATCCGGGAAGGCGTCCGCAATAAAATCGTGGGCGCGGTCCAAGAGGGAGAGCGAGTACTCGCGCCAATTGGGGGCGTCACTGGGGAAAGTAGGGGAGTAGTCCAGAGGGACGTCGATAAGCCCCTCCGGTGAAAACGCCAGAACCCGCAGAGGTAACCCGGTGCGGTGGGCCATGTATGCAGCGCGGAGGAGTGCTGGGTCGTCATCGGCGCCGCGGTCGGTAAACGCGAAGTTGATGCGCGTGACCCCGTGCTTGGAAAGCTTAATGCTGCGCGGGCTCAAGCCGACAGGAAGCGGAGAATAGTGAAGGAGGGCATCCGCCGTGGAGCCGGAGAAGAATCGGCCCTTCGGCGCGGACTGATTGGCACCCAACAAGATGACATGGGCATCGAACTCTTGGGCCATCTCCTCCAAGAGCTGTGGGCGGGAGGGGCCGGCGACGAGTACAGACACGTCCTTATCCCACTGGGATTTGTGCACGCCCGCTGCACTCAAGGCGTCACGGACAGCCTCTTCGCAGGCAGCGCGTTCCTTCTTGAACCACTTCTTATAGGAACCGCTGAGCTTGCTTAAGGAGGTGACCGTCAGCGGTTGCGAGATGGTGGAAACGACGCGGATCTGCGTAGGCGTGGTGCGCGCGATCCACGCGGCAAAGTCAATAGCCTCCGTGCCGGCGGAATTGGGGCTCCAGGATACGAGGATGCGGACCGGAGGGAGTGAGTCCTCTGATGTTACGAGCCCCGGAGAGGGGCGTGAAGATTTCTTAACCATTCAGTACACGTGTCGGGGTTGTTTATTCCATTATCGACCCCTCCGGCCTTAAAATAAAATCTGCATAAGGCCTCCTCTAAGGTCTATTTTCCTTCCATGATGGGGCGGTAGACATCCGCCAGCTTGGAGATCAGGTTCACGAGGGAGTCGGCATCCTTGATATCCTCCGGCTCCAGCCATCGCAGAATCTCCGCCAAAGCGGCCGCACGCTGGCGAGAGACGATGGTCAGCTCGGACTCGCCCAGCTGGGTAAGGGCAACGAGAACACCGCGGCGATCCTTCTCGTCACGGTGACGCTCCACAAAACCATGGCGTTCCAATTGGTACAGGGCATTAGATGCGGTGGGCATACGGATCAGCTCTGCCTGGGCGATGGTGCTCACGCGGGAAGGGCCGCGCAGGCGGAGTTGGTTCATGATGGACACCTGGGAGGTGGTCAGGGAGGTGCCCTCCGTGGTGCGCTGGAAAATCAACATAAGTTTGTTGAGTGCGGGCTGAATCTGGCGGGCAACATCAAGGGCGTCCTCGTACGGTACGGGGGATTCGATATTTTCTTCACTCATGGAAAGTAAGTTTAGTGAGTTATGTGCCCTAATGGTAGTTAGCTTGCTGAAAAGTTTAGTTTTGCAGCGTGAATCGCTTACACCTTCCCAGTCTTCTATGGGAGTAGGCCCGTAGATTGTTGTCGCAGCCCCTACTAAAATGTATCGGGTAGATGCGGCGTCGTAGCCAGCGATGAGTATTGGTAAGGATGAGTTTTAGTAAGGAGGTATTCAGGTGTCGGCGAAAGTAACAACAGTGGCCTATCGCAACGAGGTCTCCTATGAGTGGGAACGCGCCCAGCATCTGCGTGATTTTCGCGCGGGCCGGATGAGCCGTGACGAGCTCTGCGACGCCGATTTCCTCCTTCGCGCCGCGGCGGAGCACCATGGCGTCGATATGCATAAGTCCTGCCCCATCTGTGGGCACGAAGTGCGCCTCACACGCTGGGTCTATGGCGATTGCCTGGGGCGTCGTGCGGGGAGCGCACGCAGCGAGCAGGAGATTGCGGATCTGGTGGCTGAGGGGCTGGAGTTTACGGTCCATGCGGTGGAGGTATGTCCGGCGTGCCGTTGGAATCATCTCCTTCGGGCCGCCACGGTCTATGCTTTAGGGTAGTTTTGGCTTCCCAGTTCACGCCGGTAAGCTGCATGTATTTACAGTTTCTGTACAGGATTGATGAGGACACGGATCAGTGACCGAAAAGGAAACGTCTCGGCGAAAGCCAAGTAGCCACAGGAAGAAGAGCTCCGACAACGGACGCCGCCAAAAACGCAGGTGGCCATGGATTGTGCTCGTTGTCCTGCTCGTAATCGTGGCCGTACCTGCGGCCCTTTTTGGCTACGCCTATACGCAGTACGACGTCCCCGACTCCAAAGAGTTGCAGCCCAGCCAGATTTCTACCATCGTTGCCCGCGATGGTGAATCGCAGTTGGCTAAGCTCGTGCCGCCAGAAGGCAACCGCCGCCAAGTTACCTTAGAAGAGATTCCAGACTATGTTGAGGACTCGGTTCTGGCTGCGGAAGACCGCGAGTTCTGGACCAACTCTGGCTTCTCCTTTACCGGCCTCGGCCGCGCTGTGTTGGGCAAGCTTACCGGCGATAGCAGCGCCGGTGGTGGCTCCACCATTACTCAGCAGTATGTGAAAAACACGCTGGTGGGTGACGAATACTCCTATGTCCGCAAGATTCGTGAGCTCATCTACTCCGTGAAGATGACGAATGAGTGGTCCAAGGAGGAAATCCTCAACGCTTATCTCAATACCGTCTACTTTGGCCGCAACGCCTATGGCATTGAAGCGGCGTCCAACGCGTACTTCAACAAGGACGCCAAGGACCTCACGAAGGAAGAAGGCGCGCTGCTCGCGGGCGTTATCCAGTCACCGTCTGTCCTTGATCCGTGGGTAGATGAGGAACGTTCTCATGCTCGTTGGGACTACGTCATGGATGGCCTCGTTGAGATGGGTGACCTGGATCAGGCTGAACGCGATCAGTTGGTCTTCCCGGAAACTCGCGATCCGTCTGAGTATTCCGCTTACACCGAAGCGCCAGGCGCTTATGGCCACATCAAGAACCAGGTCATCGATGAGCTGTCCCGTGTGGGCATCACCGAGGATCAGCTGGCCACTGGTGGCCTGAAGGTGACGACAACCATTGATATGACCGTCCAGAATGCGTCGACGGATGCTGCTCATGCAGAGCTGGGAGTGCTGCAGGAAGATGCACGTGCAGCGGCGGTCACCATTGACCCGGCTACGGGTGCCGTGCGCGGCTACTATGGCGGCGATGATTCTGGCGGCTGGGATTATGCCAATTCCCCGCTGCAGACAGGTTCAACCTTCAAGATTATGACCCTGGCCGCAGCGCTCCAGCAGGGCATCGATCTCAATACTTATTACTCCTCGGCGCCCTACCAGCTGCCTGGATCGCAGCTCGTGACCAACGACGTGGGTGCCGGCTGCGGTAGCTGCTCCATCGCTGAGGCAATGAAGAATTCTTATAACACGTCCTTCCTGCGCCTCCAGGATGACTTGGAAAACAAGACGCAGGACACCGCGGATATGGCGCATGCGTTGGGCGTGCCGCGCAGTCTTCCGGGGATTGAAAAGACCCTCACTGAAAATGGTGGAACGCCGTACGAGGGCATCGTGCTGGGCCAGTACCAGTCGCGTCCGCTCGATATAGCGACGGCAATGGCCACCTTGACCAACCAAGGCATATGGCATCAGCCGCACTTCGTGGAAAAGGTAGAAAACGCTGCCGGCGAAGTCCTCTACGAGAACCCGACCGACGGCGGTGAACGCCGTGTCTCCGCCAACGTGGCCAACAACGTGATCTCCGCGATGCAGCCAATTGCCGCATGGTCCAATGGTGCGCTAGCTGGCGGACGCCCGTCTGCCTCCAAGACTGGTACGACGCAGCTGGGCGATACGGGCCAGAACAAGGATGCGTGGATGGTCGGTTCCACGCCGCAGCTGGCTACAGCAGTGTGGGTAGGCACGGCCGACAACACCTCCGCAATCTTTAATCAGTGGGGCGGCATCATGTACGGCTCCAACTCGCCGACGAAGATCTGGAAGTCCATCTTGGACACCTCGCTTGCTGACGTCGAGCAGCAGGCCTTCCCGCAGGCTTATCCCATCAACTACGGCGTCGGCAGCTGGGGTTCTGGCTATACCTACGACCCGAGCCAGACCCAGACCTGGCAGGAGGCCCCAGCGGCCCCCGAGGAGGCCACCGAGAACGGCGATGAAGGCCAAGACAGCGAAAGCCATGATGGTGAGAACCACGACGGTGAGAACCACGACGGAGGTGGGGGCGATGCCCCAGCACCGCCTGAACAGCCTGCTCAGCCGGAACAACCCGCCCAACCGGATTCCCCGTCGATTGATGAATTGATCGACGACGGACTTAATCAACTTCTTGGTCAGTAGGAGACAGATCCCCCGGTGAGTCAGCAGAAAACTCAACAGCTTGTACCCCTCTCCTCCGAACCGCTAGCGCTGAGTGCGGTCGACGCCCTGGGTGGGCGCACAGGCCGCTTTGCCCGCTCCGGTAATGCTGGGTGGTGGACGCCGCTACGCGTCATCATCACCTTGGCGTGGACCTTCCTGGCTTTCGGTTTTCTGAGCAAGGCCACGTGTGCTGGCAGCCGCCGGGGTGACGATGGAACCATCAGCCTTAACTGGGATGGCAACCGCCAGTACACCTCTTTCTGCTACAACGACATCGTCCCGCTGTACGGCGGACGCGGTCTTGACGAGCCGGGCTTTCCCTACGCCTACTCCTGGGTCGAAGGTGACCTCACCCGCTACATGGAGTACCCCGTGCTTGCTGGCCTTTTCCAAGGGGCCGTCGGGTGGCTGGCGCGCAACACCTATGCAGCGGTGGAGTGGACCGGTATGGCGGAGGTCAGCTGGTACTTCGGCCTGACTGCCTTGGTGATGGCTCTCATCTGGGTGGGCGTCATCGTTATGGTTTTCCAGCTCACCGGAAACCGCGCGTGGGACACTATTCTCGTCGCGGCTAGCCCCCTCGTTGTTATTCACGCTTTTACGAACTGGGACATCCCCTCCGTCGCGTTTATGGTGGGCGCTCTCCTTGCGGTGACGAAACGCAAGAACCTGCTGGCCGGTGTTCTTATTGGACTGGGCACGGCCTTCAAGTTGTGGCCGCTGTTCATCCTCGGCGCCTTCTTGGTCCTGGCCATCCGCAACAAGCGGTGGGCTCCGTTCATCACGATGTTCCTCTCCACGATTGTCACGTTGGTCGTGGTCAACCTTCCGGTGGCGGTGATGTATCCGGATGCATGGCGCGAATTTTTCCGCCTTAACCAGGAGCGCGGTGCTGAGTGGACCACGATCTATGCGCTGATCAACCGCACGACGGACCTCAACTTTTCGCCGGAGTTCCTCAACACCTTTTCTTTGGTGGCGTTCTTGCTGTGCTGTGCAGGCATCGCCCTCTTGGGCTTGAAGGCGCCGCGTACGCCGCGCGTTGCGGAGCTGGTCTACCTCATCATCATGGCTTTCCTCATCTTCAACAAGGTGTGGTCGCCGCAGTATTCTCTGTGGCTCGTGGTACCGGCAGTGTTGGCTTTGCCGCGGTGGCGTCTCATTCTGAGCTGGGCGCTTGCCGACGCCCTCGTGTGGCCCATCCTCATGTGGCACATGCTCGGCTCAGAAAACAAGGCCCTGCCGCACGAGATGCTGGATCTGGCAGTTATCACGCGCGATGCCTTCATCATTGCCATTGGCGTGCTGGTCATCCGCCAAATGTGGGGCAAGTCCGAGGACAAAGTCCGTGCGGCCCATGGCGGACGCGATCCCCTCGCTGGAGGATTTAGGAAATGATCATCACGATCGTGGGCATAGTGTCTATCGTTTTGGGCTTCTTGTGCGTAACCACGGCCTACTACCTATTCCAGCGATCTGAGAACCGGACGTGGCCTCTCGTCCTTGGGTTGTTGGCTCTCCTTTTCCTCACTGTCATCCCGGCGAGTACCGCTGTTTTCTTTGCGGCAACGACCAACGGTATGTAAGACCGAGCGAGTGATTTCTTTTCCGCCGGTCAGTGCGGTACTGTGTGGGGGTTGCTTGACGCAACAGACCCTCCTGCCATATCCGCAAAGGTGATATGGCCGATACCAATTACTAGACCATAGGAGGTGATGAGGTCCGTGCGTCACTACGAAGTCATGATCATTCTGGATCCCAATCAGGATGAGCGCACCGTAACCCCGTCCCTGGATAAGTTCCTCGAAGCAATCCGCAAGGATGGCGGCAAAGTCGACAAGGTTGACGTGTGGGGCAAGCGCCGTCTTGCCTACCCGATCAACAAGAAGGAAGAGGGCATCTACGCCGTCGTTAACCTGGAGTGCGAGTCCCACTCGGTTCTCGAGCTCGATCGTCGTCTGAACCTGAACGACTCCATTCTGCGTACCAAGGTTCTGCGCACCGACAGCAAATAACGGATACTGGGTTTCGAGCATTTCTACACGAATCCGCGTAACCGATATTTAAGGAGTAAAGACATGGCTCAGGGAGATACCAACATTACGGTTGTCGGCAATATTGTTGCTGACCCGGAACTGCGCTTCACCCCGTCGGGTGCCGCAGTAGCAAACTTCCGCGTTGCCTCCACCCCACGTCGCTATAACCAGCAGACTTCTCAGTGGGAGGACGGCGAGGCCATGTTCCTCACCTGCAACGTGTGGCGCCAAGCCGCAGAGAACGTTGCGGAGACCCTGACCAAGGGCATGCGCGTTATTGTCACTGGCCGTCTGCGCCAGCGGTCCTACCAGACCCGTGAGGGCGACAACCGCACTGTCTTCGAGATTGAGGTCGATGAGGTGGGACCGTCCCTGCGCTACGCTTCCGCACAAGTCACCCGCAAGTCCGCTAACGGCGGAAATGGTGGCAACTACGGCGGCGGCCAGCAGCAAGGTGGCGGCAACTACGGCGGTGGAAACAACCAGGGTGGTTTCTCCGGAAACCAGTCCCAGTCTTCTGCCCCGCAGCAGTCCCAGCAGCAATCTTCTCCGAGTAACGACCCGTGGAATTCGGCACCCCAGGCAGGAAGCTTTGGTGGTGCGGATGCAGAACCCCCGTTCTAAGACTGTCACGCAAGTATTCATTTAACTCAATTGAAAGGCAGGGATCATGAAGCTGATCCTCACCGCTGCCGTTGAGAACCTCGGCGCCCCCGGCGAAATTGTAGAGGTTAAGGACGGCTACGGACGTAACTACCTGCTTCCGCGTGGCCTGGCTATTGTTGCCACCCGCGGCGCTGAAAAGCAGATCGAGGGCATCAAGCGTGCCCAGGATGCTCGTGCGATCCGCGACCTGGATCATGCACGCGAGATCCGTACCCAGCTGGAGGAGCTCAAGGACGTTACCGTCTCTGTGAAGACCTCCGAGTCCGGCAAGCTCTTCGGCTCCGTGTCCGCTGAGGACATCGTGAACGCCGTTGCCGCCGCTGGCGGCCCGAAGCTGGACAAGCGCATCGTTGTGCTTCCTAAGGGCCTGGTCAAGAAGACCGGCAACTACCAAGTCGAGCTGAAGCTGCACGCTGACGTCATCGGCAAGGTGAACTTCTCGGTCGTCGCTGCCTAAGACTTAAGGCGCACGACGGTCTCCTCCGTCCATCCCACGTGTGAGGCGTGGCGAGTGGACGCAGGTCAGACCCACTGACAACAGCAAAGCCCACAGGCCGTGCTTCTCCCACTATGTGAGGTGGTGGAGGAGGCGCGGCCTGTGGGCTGTTTTCTTGTCCGCTTTCCTGTCTGCGCACCTTAGCTAGGGGGTTGTGGACAAATGTGGATAACTCCGGAAACCTGTGGATAACTTGGTTGGCTGTTCACGGTGAGTTTACGTGCAGGCAGGTCTGTTAACCTGCTGGTAGCGGGGATTTCGGGCTTATAGTCGTACTTTTCCACTGGTTTTGTGCAGATTTTCACACTGCTGAAAACCTACTTTGACCTGCAGTTATTATATGTGCAGGTCGCGGGCTTGGGAAGTTATCCACAGCCGTGACCTTGGGCTTCGCAACAGTTCGGTGTGCTGAGCTGGTAATTCCACAGCCGTTTGTGGATAACTCTGGAAGTTATGCCCAAGGGGGAGTGTCGGGGACCTCGACTAGACTGTTGTGTACTCCGCGCGTATCCCTCGTGCTGAGCAAGCAAGAGTGGAGAATCAGCGCGCTGAATTTGTAGGTTTAACGAGCACCCCGGGGGCTGATGACAATGACTAGCGCTAGTTTTGATGACGACTCTGTACCGCTTCCGCCGGAGCCGTCGGAGGAGGAGCCGCGCCGCTCTTTTCGGCGTGATCGCTCACGCCCGGAGGAGCCACAGCGCTACGGAGAATTCCGCCAGCCTCCTGCGGACCGCGAAGCAGAGCAGGGCGTGCTCGGAGCGATGCTCCTGAGCCCCAACACGGTCATGGAAGTCATCGAGGAGCTCGAACCAGAGGACTTCTACTACCCGGCCCACACGCTCATTTACCAGGCCATGATTGACCTGTATGCCGCAGGTACGGATATCGATGCCGTGATTGTGGCCTCCCGCCTGGACCGCTACAACAACCTGGATCGTGTCGGCGGTGCCCCGTACCTCCATACCTTGCTGGCCACGGTGCCAACGGCTGCTAACGCTCGCTACTACGCGGAGATCGTTGCGGAGAAGGCAGTGCTGCGCAAGCTTGTCGACGCTGGAACGCGTGTGGTCCAGTTGGGCTTCGAGGGTTCTGAAGACCTCGAGATCGAATCGGTGCTGGATCGCGCCCAGCAGGAAGTCTTCGCGGTAGCGCAGAAGAAGACAACAGAGGACTACCGCGCGCTGACGGACCTCATTGATCCCACGATTGATGAGCTGGCAGCCCTCCAGCAAAATGGCGTGGAATCTGGCGTCCCCACAGGGTTCATTGACCTCGATAACCTCACCAACGGCTTGCGCGCTGGACAGATGATCATTGTGGCTGCACGTCCGGGTGTGGGTAAGTCCACGCTGGCCATGGACTTCATGCGCTCTGCATCCTTGCAGCACAACAAGACCTCGGTGGTGTTCTCGCTGGAGATGTCTGCCTCTGAGATTGTGATGCGCCTTCTCTCGGCGGAGGCGGAGGTCAAGCTTTCCGATATGCGCGGTGGGCGCGTCTCCACAGAGGACTGGGCCAAGATCGATGACACGCTTAACCGCATCCAGGACGCGCCGTTGTTCATTGATGATTCTCCCAACCTCACCATGATGGAGATTCGTTCCAAGGCTCGCCGCCTTAAGCAGCAACATGGCCTCGACCTGATTGTTCTGGACTATATGCAGCTGATGTCCTCGGGCAAGAAGGTGGAGTCTCGTCAGCAAGAGGTGTCGGAATTCTCGCGTCAGCTCAAGCTATTGGCCAAGGAACTTGAAGTTCCGCTGATTGCCATTTCGCAGCTCAACCGTGGGCCGGAATCCCGTACGGATAAAAAGCCGCAGCTGGCAGACCTGCGTGAGTCCGGTTCGCTAGAGCAGGATGCCGATATGGTTATGTTGCTCTACCGTCCGGACTCGCAGGACCGCGATGATCCCCGCGCGGGCGAAGCGGACATTATTTTGGCCAAGCACCGTGGTGGTCCGATTGACACGGTCAAGGTGGCCCACCAGCTGCACTACTCCAAGTTCGTCAATATGGCGCACGGCTAAGGAGGAGACGAAAGCACGGCCCCGGGGCTATAGGTCCACCACCGCGTTGGGGTCACCCAACCGTGGGCCGAGAATAACTAATACCAAGAAAACCGCAGCTGCGGCTAGTGCTAGCCATCGCCACAGCGGGAAGAAACGCTCGCCACAGAGGCGGGCACAGGTCGCTCCGATGAGTGCGCCCAGGGTATTAAAGATGAGATCATCAATATCCGTGCGCCCGAGCGCGAAGGCGTACTGCGTAGTTTCAAGCGCTAGGCTCAGCGCGAAGCCCCACGCAGCAGTCTTAGATATCGACCGGCACAGGGCAAAGACCAGCATGCCGAAGGGAATGAAGAAGGCTGCATTGCCCGCGTACTCAAAAAGCGGGCCGAACCAGGTGCCGCCTAGAAACTCGTCGAGCGGTATCAGCCGCAGGTCTCTTACACGCTGGTTTTCCGGCTTCCACAAGTAACCGATCTGATAAAAGGGCTTGAGTGTGGTGAGCGCGACCATCACCGCAATCCATGCGACAAGGGATACTTTATTGAGCAAGGGCCGTGCCTTTCAGCTCGGGGAGGCTGAGCGCTGCGAGTGCCGCTATGGCGAAGGCCGTGGCGAAGAGCACGAAGAGCCAGCCTGCTCCGGCGGTTGCGATAAGCGGCGGGACGATAAGTGGGGCCAGGATGGAGGCGAGGCGTCCGAAGCCGGCGGCCGCACCAGTTCCGCGGCCGCGCAGTGCGGTGGGGTAGAGCTCGGGGCTGATGGCGTAGAGCGCGCCCCATGCGCCCAAGTTGAAGAAGGACAGCAGGCAGCCGGCCAGAATGATCATGGCCTCGCTGCCGGCAAAGCCGTAGAGACCCGCGGACAACGCGGAGCCCACGAGGAAGGTAGCCAGCGTGCTGCGGCGCCCCCATACCTCAATGAGCCAGGCAGCCGCGGCGTAGCCGGGCAGCTGTGCCAGAGTGATGATGAGCGTGAAGCTGAAGGATTTCACCAGGGAGAAGCCGTCAGCAACAAGCAGAGATGGAATCCAGATGAAGGCGCCGTAGTAAGACAAGTTGACGCAGAACCAGATAGTCCACAGCGCCAGTGTGCGTCCGCGCAGGCTCTGTGACCAGATGCTGGTGGCAGTGATGTCTTCTTCGGAGTAGGTCGGGGCGGGCGTCGTGCGGTCGATGTTGGCGTCATCTACGTCGGCTTCGAAGGAAGCGACGACCTCTTCGGCTTCTTCGTGGCGTCCCTGTGACTCGAGGAAGCGTACGGATTCCGGGAGTTTGTAGCGTACGTAGAGTGCATAGGCCGCCGGCACCATGCCGAGGGCGAGTGCCCAGCGCCAGCCGCTTTCCGACGCCCCGACGACAAACGTTCCGATAATCGCTGCCAGAATCCAGCCCACCGCCCAGAAGGCCTCGAGTAAGACGACGAGGCGTCCGCGGACCTTGAGCGGGGCAAACTCGGAAATGAGTGTTGAGGCGACGGGAAGTTCGGCTCCGAGGCCGAGTCCGATGAAGAAGCGCAGGATAAGGAGCGCTACTAGCCCCGTCGCTAGAGCAGACGCGCCTGTGGCGAGGCCGTAGACAAGCAACGTCAGGGCGAAGATGTGGCGGCGGCCAAACTTGTCGGCCAGTAGGCCACCGAAGGTCGCGCCCAGCGCCATACCAATGAAACCAACGGAGGCCAGCCATGAGGACTCAGTAGGCGTAATACCCCAGTGCACGGCAAGGGCAGCCATGATGAAGGAAATGAGGCCAACATCCATGGCGTCGAGCGCCCAGCCGATACCAGAGCCGATAAGAAGGCGTTTGTGTTTGGAAGTGACGGGGAGACGGTCAAGCCGCTCCGTGCGAGAGACTGCATGATGATCAAGACGATTCATGCATAGTTAGATTACTCCGCAGGTGCGAACCTTCTCAGGCGAAGAGAGTTCGTGACGACGAATACCGAGCTAAAGGCCATGGCCAGGCCCGCGAGTAAGGGGTTGAGCAGGCCAAAGGCGGCGACCGGAATGAGAATAATATTATAGGCGAAGGCCCAGAAGAGATTGCCCTTGATGATGCGCAGCGTCTGCCGAGCCAAGCGCACAGAATCTGCCACCGAGCCTAAGTCGTTGTTCATCACGGTGATGTCGGAGGCCTCGATGGCTACGTCGGCACCAGCGCCCATGGCGATACCTAGATCCGCTTGGGCCAGGGCTGCGGCGTCGTTGACGCCATCGCCCACCATGGCCACGACCTTCCCCTCAGCCTGAAGGCGCTTGACGGCATCCACCTTGTCCTCAGGCATGACCTCTGCTTGGACGTCTGATACTGCGATGCCTACCTCGCGTGCGACGGCCTGGGCAGCACTGGTGTTATCACCAGTGAGGAGGTAGGGCTCGAGGCCCAGCTCCTTGAGGCGAGTAATGGCGGACGTGGAGGAATCCTTGATGCGATCGTGGAGCTCGAGGGTGCCAGCGAGCGTGCCGTCGACGTAGACACCGACCTGCGTGCCCGTGCCCTGGTAGCCGGCCGGTGGGCGGCCTACGCGAATCCGGGAGCCGTCGATCGTCGCTTCAATGCCTTGGCCGGGCAGTTCTTCAAAAGCGTCCGTGGCGGGTAGCTCCCCGTCGTACGCGGCGACAATGGCGCGGGCGATCGGGTGCTTGGAGCCCTTTTCGACGGCTGCGGCCAGGCGCAGGAGCTCATCCTTGGTGTGGGCGCCGGCAGTTGGCGAGTCAGCGGGCGTCACCGTCGTCACGGACATCTGGCCTTCGGTGATGGTGCCAGTCTTGTCGAGGACGATGGTGTCGATCTGTCGGGTGGATTCCAGGATTTCCGGGCCCTTGATCAGGATTCCCAGTTCGGCGCCGCGCCCGGTGCCGACGAGGATCGCGGTGGGCGTCGCCAAGCCCATGGCGCACGGGCACGCAATGATGAGGACCGCAACGGCGGCGACGAACGCTGGAGCCACGCCACCGACGACGAGGTGCGCGATGAGAGTAAGCAGTGCGATAGCGATGACGATGGGCACGAAGACTCCCGCGATGCGATCTGCAAGGCGCTGGATAGGAGCCTTTGAAGCCTGGGCGTCGGTGACGAGTTTGCCCATCTGAGCTAGAACGGTGTCGGATCCGACACGGGTAGCGCGCACCTCGAGGCGGCCGGAGGCGTTGATCGTTGCACCGGTAACGCGGCTGCCGGGGGAGACCTCGACCGGAAGGGATTCGCCGGTGAGTAGTGACTCATCCACAGCGGAGTGGCCGGCGGTGACGACGCCATCGGTGGCAATCTTTTCCCCCGGACGGACCACAATGATGTCGCCTACGCGCAGGTCGGACGCAGGGATTCGGCTTTCGGTTTCACCGCGCAGAACGGTCGCGTCCTTTGCACCCATGGTGAGGAGCTTGGTCAGCGCCTCGGAGGAACGCCCCTTGGCCTTCACCTCAAACCACCGTCCCAGCAGGAGGAAGGTGGTGACCATGCCGACGGACTCGAGATAGATGTGGTCCATCTGGGCGTCGTTGGAGCGCAGCGTCATGTGCATGGTCATGCCGGGCATTCCGGCATTGCCCAAAAACAGCGCGTAGAGTGACCACGCGTAGGCCGCAGTGGTGCCCAAGGTGATGAGCGTGTCCATCGTGGCGGCACCGTGCTTCAGGTTCGCCCACGTGGCCCGATGGAAGGGAGCGCCACCGAAGATATAAACGATGGTCGCCAGGACTAGACACGCCCACTGCCAATGCTGGAACTGCAAGGCTGGGACCATGGACAGCACCATGAGCGGAAGCGAAAGCGCGCCGGATACGAACGTGCGGTGCAGCAGGTCGGCGGCTTCAGCATCGCGCGCGGATTCCGTCGGTGTAGTCCCGGATTCAGTGTCGTCCTCACCGCCCATGGTGAAGGCCCCGTATCCTGCACCTTCAACAACCTCAATGAGATCGGCAGGTGTAGTGGTAGCAGGGTCATAACTCACGGACGCAGACTCCGTGGCGAAATTGACCGTGGCCTCAACTCCCTCCATCTTGTTGAGCTTGCGCTCGACTCGGGAGGAGCACGAGGTGCACGTCATCCCGGTAACGCCAAGATCGAGGTGGGCAAGGGGGCCGTGGGGCTGGAGGACGTCAGTCATAGCGCTTAGACCAGCTCGTAGCCGGCTTCTGCAATAGCGGCAGCAACCTGCTCATCGGTGAAGCCTTCGCCGCTGACGCTAACTGCGCCAGTCGCGTGGTCAGCGGTGACCTCAGTAACGCCGGCGATGTCGCCGACCTCTTCCTTGACGGACATTTCGCAGTGTCCGCAGGTCATGCCGGTAACGGTGTAGTTCTTGGTGGCCATAAGATGTTGTCCCTTCTACTCGTGTTGGTTCATTCCCGAGGATATACCCCCCTAGGGTATATGTGCAAGGAATAGAACTGGGTTGTGTACCGTTGAGTGGGAAAGAACCTAAGAATGAACCCGAACTGATAGGGAGAATGACCAATGGCAACGATTGACATTACTGAGGAGAGCTTCAAGCAGCTCATCGAAGGTGAGGGCATTACGCTTGTCGATGCTTGGGCGGAATGGTGTGGCCCCTGCAAGCGCTTCGGCCCGATCTTTGAAAAGGCCTCCGAGGAGCACCCAGACGCTACCTTCGCCAAGCTTGATACCGAGGCCAATCAGGAATTTGCAGCTAAGCTGCAGATTCAGTCCATCCCGACCCTCATGGTCTTCCGCGACGGCATCATGGTTTTCCGTGAAGCGGGCGCCTTGCCGCCAGCAGCCCTGGAGGATCTCATCACCCAGGTGAAGGCCCTCGACATGAATGAGGTTCGCGCCCAGGTGGAGAAGGAGCAGGGCGAGCAGGCTGAGTAAATTCTCAGCCGTTCACCACGCGCGCTTTTCTGTGAGTATCGCTACACTCGCAGGAAAGCGCCTTTTTATTGAGCGCTACATAAACAAAAACGACTGACAACATAACCGCGGCAGGAAGTACTGCTGCAGGAAGCATGAAGGAGTACGCGCGATGGCTAATCCATTCAGCAAGGGCTGGAAGTATGTGATGGCATCCTTCGATCAGAAGATCGATGAGAATGCTGACCCAAAGGTCCAGATCCAGCAGGCAGTGGAGGGAGCAAAGGAGCAGCACCGCCAGATTTCTGAGCATGCCGCGGAAATTATTGGGCGCAAGTCCCAGCTGGAGATGCAGCTTAACCGCCTGGTGGAGTCCCAAAAGGACTACCAGGATCAGACGCGCCGGGCACTAGAGATGGCGGAGAAGGCTGAGGATCCGCAGACGGCCTCCGAATACAACCAAGCAGCTGAAGTTGTAGCCAGCCAGCTCGTCGCCGTGGAGAAGGAGCTTGAAGGCCTCAAGGCCCAGCATGAGGCGGCCACCAAGGCTGCTGAGCAGGCAAAGGCTCAGCAGCAGCAGTCGGAGGCACGCCTTAAGGAGCAGCTGGCGCAGGTAGACCAGCTTCTCTCTCAGGCTGATCAGGCCGCGATGCAGGAAAAGAATGCCGAGGCGCTCGACTCCATGAACGAGCTGACACCGGATGGCTCCACTCCGACTCTGGATGGTGTTCGCGCCAAGATTGAGAAGCGCTACGCTGATGCTCTCGGTGCCCAAGAGCTGCACCGTGCCTCCGGTGGTGACCGCATTCAGGAGATTGCGGCCGCAGGTCACGACATGGCGGCATCCTCGCGCCTTGAGGAGATTCGCGCCGAGATGGCTAAGAGTAAGGAGCTGGAGTCAGGCTCTGCTGACAAGGCTGCCGACGCCCTCGAGGCCGGCGGCAACGATGTCGATGCTGCTGAAGCTGCCGAGACCACGGAGGCCGCCGAAGGCGGCGACTCCAAGTAGTGCAGGTCCCTTAAAATCGGGACCTGCAGTAAATCCGGGACCTGCATGGGCGGGCGGGCAGGCCGCCCGCCCATGAGGTTTGGGGGTCGGTTCGTGAGTTAGCCGTCCTGGCGGCGAATGTTGATGAGCACGCCGCGGATGCCGGAATGGAATCCGTCTCGCAGGTTCACGCGCTGGGTTTCTGTCAGCGTGTACTCGTGTAGCGTCTCGCAGGCGAACTGTAGGAGTGGGCGATCAATTTCTGGGGGCAGGCCACCGCCGGATAGCAGGTGGGCTTGGTCGCGTTGTTCGGAGCTGGCGGCATTGTCGAACCACCAGGACGCGTACTGCTGGCCCACGTCGAAGGGCGACTGGAATCCAGCGGAGCTCCAGACCTCTTCGGGGAGCGGAACGTACTTCGAGCGCAGCTTGCGGCGTGGAGCCATCATTGACGGCTTCGGCGCGGCCGGCTTCGGGGCTGTGGTGTTGTCGGCAGAGTCATCGTCGGACGATGAAGTCTGTGGAGCCTTTGCGGTTGCAGCATCCGGTGCTGCGGGGGCCACAGCCGACGGGGTAATCGGCCCCGGCTTCGGAGCTGAGGGGAACGCGGCCTGGGCTTCCGTGGGCTCGTCGCAGTCGTCATCGTCGTCGGCAAGCTGCGGAGAGGGCTGCGCAGAAGACTCATCGGAAGAGCCTTCGGGGGAGGAGGGCTGGCCAGACGTTTCGGCGTCCAGAACTGCGTCTGATTCGGAATCCTCGTCACCGTCACGCGGCTCGCGGATCGTTGGTGGCAAGGGTCCTTCGAGGACCTCGAGCTCCATTGCGTCGGCGAAGTCTTCGCGTGGATCCAGGATGGTCGTGGAGTCGCACGCATGACGCAGAGCGGAGGACATGGAATCCCATCCGAACCCGTAGAGGTGCACGCGGACGCCATTATTGACGGCCTCTTGGACGCCCGGAATCATGTCCGCATCGCCGGAGACGAGCACAAAGTCGGTGACGTGGCCCTTCATTGCGGCGACGATCATGTCTGCGACGAGGCGGGTATCCACGGCCTTTTGTGTGCGGCGCTCGCCCCACTCGATGAGCTGGCCAGTGCGCAGTTGCACGCCATCGCAGACGCGGAGCGCGCGCTGGTAGCGGTGGGGGCCGGTATCGGGGATGCCGTCGTACCAGTACTGGCGGTGAATGTGGTTGCCCACTTGGTTCTCAATCATGGAACCCAGGGAGCTGACAACCTCCGGTAAATCGATTTCTAGCTGGGCCCGAGCGCCGGTCTCCCAAGAGTTATAAAAGCTGGCAAGTAGGTATGACGTGTCAACGAAGACAAGTGTTCGTTCAAGCATGGCTCCTAAATTCCGTTCAATCGTTTCTAACTAATTTTTCTAGGGTCACTTTCGTGAGGTCTCCAGCTTAAGGCTGGTGTTATCCAGTGTGCCCCATTAGTCACAAAACGTCGATAACCTTGGGGAAATTCCCAGGTAATAGACGTGTTTGCCGCAAGTCTTGCGGAGGTTGCGGGGTTGGTTATATGGTTAGCTACATGAGTAACCAACCAACTAGGGGGACTGCATGGATAACTCCGCGCAGCCACTCTTTCGTCAGATAGCGGTACTCATCGAGGACGCCATTATTGAGGGCGCTCTCGCCGAGGGCGCCCAGGCACCGTCCACGAATGAGCTCGCCGCCTTCCACAGCATCAACCCCGCCACCGCCCGCAAGGGCCTGACCCTCCTCGTGGATCTCGGAATCCTCGAAAAACGCCGAGGTATCGGCATGTTCGTCACCTCTGGTGCCGCAGACCTTATCCGGGCGCGGCGTCGCCAAGACTTTGCGGCTGAATACGCAGCCCCGCTTATCGACGAAGCCGTGCACCTGGGCTATACCCGCCAGCAACTCCATGACCTCATCGACCTTGTCGCAGAAAGTCGAGGACTCTACTCATGATTTCTACCCCGCACTTCACCTTCGACGACGGCCTCACTCACGGCCTCGTCGGCCCCAACGGCATTGGCAAGACCACCCTGCTGCGCAAAATTGCCGGGCAATTGGGTGGCTCTGGCATCAAAGTCGACGGCGACAAGCCCTACGACAATGAAAAAGTCCTCAACAAGGTTGTCCTCATGGGAATCGACAACCCTCTGCCGGAAGGCTGGAACGTGAAGAAGATCTTCACCGTGGCAAGCCTGCGCTGGCCCACGTGGAGCACAGCGCGCGCTGAGGAACTGGTCGAGCGCTTCGAGCTTCCGACGAAAAACTACTCGGGCCTCTCCCGCGGGCAGAAGTCGGCGGCAAGCTTCATCGTTGCGGTGGCCTCGGGGGTGCCATACATGCTTCTCGACGAACCCTATCTCGGCCTCGACGCCGCTAAGCGGGAGGTATTCTATGACGTCCTGCGTGAAGAGCACGGCCGCACCATTATTGTCTCCACCCATCACCTCAACGAACTGTCTGGTTTGCTCGATACCGTGGCGCTGATGGGGGAGAACCCTCTGTCTGGTCCCATCGATGAGTTCATTGAGGGCGTCGTCCAGCTCACTGGCTCTGCCGAAACTCTCGATCGTGCGCTGGGGCGCCTGCAGCTCCCGGTACTCGAGCGCGAAACCTCCACCATGGCAGACCGCGCGCTTGTCGACGCCCGCCCCAACCACACCGCCAACGTCTTCGACATGGCCCAGGAAATGGGGCTACGTGCCACCGAGGTATCCCTCGAACAGGCAGTTCTGGCATTAGGGGAGGCATGATGAAGCTCTATAGGCATATGGCGCTGAGCTGGAACAGCTTCTTCTACGCTTTGTGGATTGTCATCCTTCCGGTGCTGGGAATGGGCCGTGGGCAAGGTTGGGTCATTGGTTACTCACTCTTTATGGTCCTTATGGTTTACCTTTCGCAGCCTGATTTCACGCGTTATCTGACCTTTGGGTTGAGCACCCGGGTGTGGAATGGGCACCGACGAATCAATGCTTCCCTGACGCTTTTGCTCATTGTTGCCAGTGCACCGTGGGTTTTTCCGTGGTGGGTTCTTGTAGCTCCGGTGCTCACGTGGGCAGTGTGTGTGGCCAAGCGTTTCGAACCGTCGCGCATAACCGCGAGCTCCCTCATCGTAGGCAGCGATGGTGATTCTTCAACGGGCTGGTTCTCAGCGTCCCCGGTCTCCCAGATTGTGTTGCGCCCTCAAGCTCGCGCGTGGATGTGGGCTGCGATTGGTGTAGCCATCGCAACGGCGATAACCATCGTGGTGATCAAGCTGTGGGATACCGGCGTGGGCATCGTGGGTGTCATTGTTACGTTGATTGTCCTGCCGCTAGTTGCTGATTCAATCCGCAGCTCACTCAAAGATGCAGTGGTCTTTGGGCTGCCGCGCGGTGCCTGGGCCAAGGCCACTGTGCTGTGCACGGCAATCCCCGTGCTCCTATCGCTCGTGGCCGATCTGGTAGCGATGATGTGGACCGGCAATCCAGCCGGCTTCACCATCGTGTGTCTTGCTACAACGTCACTACTTTTAACTTTCGCCATTACCGATAAACTGACGTGGCTTTACACAACTGCGCTAGCGGGAGCAATCGCCGTACTGTTCATAGCGTGGCTTATCAATCCCAGCGTTGCGATGGGGTGGGCGCTCACAGGAATGGCAATCATCTACGTCGTGTGGGTTGCCGTGTATCCCCGGATGGCTAAAAAGACCAACGTGTTTAGCCCGGGCCTCATGGGCTGGTTTGGGGCACACTGAGCGCCATCCAATGCCTGCGTTGAAAGGTTGTCTTTGTGCACTTCCAGAAGGGCTAAAAACCTTGAGTGAAGTGCACATTTGTGTTTTATTGAGGCCGTGTGTAACTTTATATGAGTCAGCGCGACCGACAGCGCCCCACAGGAACGGAAGTTCTAGGAGAGTGGCGGTAGGAAAACAGGCCCTGACGAACAAAGATTTTCTTTACTCGCAGTACTGCGTTTCATCTGACGATGGTCCGTATGACTGTGTGGTGATGATGTGTGAGAACTCAATAGTGTGCCAATGTACTTTTTTGTGTTGGTTGATTTTATTCATTTTGGCTGCGGTACGCCGTATGTGTATCGCGGTTGGTGTATGCCGGATGGCGCTTTTTCAAGCGGCGTCATTGTAAATAACAGTAAGTTGTTTGGGCGTATTGATGAAATCTTCTAACTAGGCCAATCCTCTTTTTGTGCCCCGTCGGGTTGGGGGTTGGTTGAAGTTTATTTTCTTTATGTAATTTTTGGATTTGCCAGTTCAGGCAGCATCGTTGTGGTGTTGTTTGTGTTGGTTTGTCTTTTTGTCTAGGTATTGGGCTTTTCACGGCCTTTTTGTGGAGAGTTTGATCCTGGCTCAGGACGAACGCTGGCGGCGTGCTTAACACATGCAAGTCGAACGGAAAGGCCAGTGCTTGCACTGGTACTCGAGTGGCGAACGGGTGAGTAACACGTGGGTGATCTGCCTTGCACTCTGGGATAAGCTTGGGAAACTGGGTCTAATACCGGATAGGAACCGTCTTTAGTGTGGTGGTTGGAAAGTTTTTTCGGTGCAAGATGAGCTCGCGGCCTATCAGCTTGTTGGTGGGGTAATGGCCTACCAAGGCGTCGACGGGTAGCCGGCCTGAGAGGGTGTACGGCCACATTGGGACTGAGATACGGCCCAGACTCCTACGGGAGGCAGCAGTGGGGAATATTGCACAATGGGCGGAAGCCTGATGCAGCGACGCCGCGTGGGGGATGACGGCCTTCGGGTTGTAAACTCCTTTCGACAGGGACGAAGCGCAAGTGACGGTACCTGTATAAGAAGCACCGGCTAACTACGTGCCAGCAGCCGCGGTAATACGTAGGGTGCGAGCGTTGTCCGGAATTACTGGGCGTAAAGAGCTCGTAGGTGGTTTGTCGCGTCGTCTGTGAAATTCCGGGGCTTAACTCCGGGCGTGCAGGCGATACGGGCATAACTTGAGTGCTGTAGGGGAGACTGGAATTCCTGGTGTAGCGGTGAAATGCGCAGATATCAGGAGGAACACCGATGGCGAAGGCAGGTCTCTGGGCAGTTACTGACGCTGAGGAGCGAAAGCATGGGTAGCGAACAGGATTAGATACCCTGGTAGTCCATGCCGTAAACGGTGGGCGCTAGGTGTAGGGGGCTTCCACGTCTTCTGTGCCGTAGCTAACGCATTAAGCGCCCCGCCTGGGGAGTACGGCCGCAAGGCTAAAACTCAAAGGAATTGACGGGGGCCCGCACAAGCGGCGGAGCATGTGGATTAATTCGATGCAACGCGAAGAACCTTACCTGGGCTTGACATACACCAGATCGCTGCAGAGATGTAGTTTCCCTTGTGGTTGGTGTACAGGTGGTGCATGGTTGTCGTCAGCTCGTGTCGTGAGATGTTGGGTTAAGTCCCGCAACGAGCGCAACCCTTGTCTTATGTTGCCAGCATTTGGTTGGGGACTCATGAGAGACTGCCGGGGTTAACTCGGAGGAAGGTGGGGATGACGTCAAATCATCATGCCCCTTATGTCCAGGGCTTCACACATGCTACAATGGTCGGTACAACGCGCAGCGACACTGTGAGGTGGAGCGAATCGCTGAAAGCCGGTCTTAGTTCGGATTGGGGTCTGCAACTCGACCCCATGAAGTCGGAGTCGCTAGTAATCGTAGATCAGCAATGCTGCGGTGAATACGTTCCCGGGCCTTGTACACACCGCCCGTCACGTCATGAAAGTTGGTAACACCCGAAGCCAGTGGCTCAAACTTGTTAGGGAGCTGTCTAAGGTGGGATCGGCGATTGGGACGAAGTCGTAACAAGGTACCCGTACCGGAAGGTGCGGGTGGATCACCTCCTTTCTAAGGAGCATTAATGAGACACCAGTTGGTGTTTGCACACTGTTTGTTGTGTGTGGTGGTTGAGTAGACGATTGTTTTGCTGCCACCTTTTTTGAATCGGGTGGAGATACACCTTAACCAGAATGATTGTTGACCAGATGGTTGATTGACTAACACGGAAATTTTTTAAGGTACGTTGGTGCATTGTTGGGTGTCTGGGGCATTATCCCCTGGTTATCAACCCACACGTGGCTTGGCAGTCGTGATGCGATATGCATGGTTGTTGGTTGGTGTGGGGTGTTGTGTGAGAACTGTATAGTGGACGCGAGCATTAAACCGCATGCTGTTGCCACCTTTTGTTGGCTGGCCTTTTTGGTTGGTTGATGGTGGTGGGTGTGTGGTTTGTGTGATTTCTGTTCTTTTGTGTTTTGTGTAGTTCACGCCGGCATGCTTTGGTTGCTGCTTTTTGTGGTGGCCTTTGTGTGTTGGTTGTGTGTTCGTTATTGAGGGCGCATGGTGGATGCCTTGGCATGCTGAGCCGATGAAGGACGTGTAAGGCTGCGTTAAGCCTCGGGGAGTTGTCAATAAAGCGTTGATCCGAGGATGTCCGAATGGGGAAACCTGGCACCTGTTATGGGGTGTTACCCTTCAGTGAATTCATAGCTGTTGTGGGGGTTTACGCGGGGAAGTGAAACATCTCAGTACCCGTAGGAGGAGAAAATAATAATGATTCTGCTAGTAGTGGCGAACGAACGTGGATGAGGCTAAACCGTGTGCATGTGATACTTGGTAGGGGTTGTGTGTGCGGTGTTGTGGGCCCTGATGTTAGCCAGCTACCACTGGTTTGCTTGTGTGTTGTTGTTAGGTGAAGTGGTGTGGAAACGCCCGCCAAAGAGGGTGATAGTCCCGTAGTTGAAGGCTTCAATGCATAGGTTGTTGGGTTGCCCGAGTAGCAGCGGGCTCGTGGAATCTGCTGTGAATCTGCCGGGACCACCCGGTAAGCCTAAATACTTAGTGTGACCGATAGTGTATGAGTACCGTGAGGGAATGGTGAAAAGTACCCCGGGAGGGGAGTGAAATAGTTCCTGAAACCATGTGCTTACAATCCGTCAGAGCACCGTTTGTGTGTGATGGCGTGCCTTTTGAAGAATGAGCCTGCGAGTCAGCGGCATGTCGCGAGGTTAACCCGTGTGGGGTAGCCGTAGGGAAACCGAATCCTAATGGGGTGTTGTTAGTGGCATGTCCTGGACCCGAAGCGGGGTGATCTACCCATGGCCAGTGTGAAGCAATTGTAAGAGGTTGTGGAGGCGCGAACCCACGTAGGTTGAAAACTGCGGGGATGAGCTGTGGGTAGGGGTGAAAGGCCAATCAAACTCCGTGATAGCTGGTTCTCCCCGAAATGCATTTAGGTGCAGCGTCGCATTAGCTTGGTGGAGGTAGAGCTACTGGTTGGTTGAGCGGGACTACAATCTTAGCAATGTCAGCCAAACTCCGAATGCCATCAATTGTGTTGTGCGGCAGTGAGACTGTGGGGGATAAGCTTCATAGTCGAGAGGGAAACAGCCCAGATCGCCGGTTAAGGCCCCTAAGGGTGTGCTAAGTGGAAAAGGATGTGGGATCGCGAAGACAGCCAGGAGGTTGGCTTAGAAGCAGCCATCCTTGAAAGAGTGCGTAATAGCTCACTGGTCGAGTGGTCCTGCGCCGACAATGTAGTGGGGCTCAAGCACACCGCCGAAGCCGCGGCAATACTTTGTGTATTGGGTAGGGGAGCGTCGTGCATGTGTTGAAGCGTTACCGTAAGGAGGCGTGGAGTGTGTGCGAGTGAGAATGCAGGCATGAGTAACGAATTGGAAGGTGAGAATCCTTCCCGCCGGATGACTAAGGGTTCCTGGGTCAAGTTCGTCTTCCCAGGGTGAGTCGGGACCTAAGGCGAGGCCGACAGGCGTAGTCGATGGACAACCAGTTGATATTCTGGTACCCGTATGTCCGCGCCCATGATAAAGCACTGATACTAACCACCGCGGAGATAATTGGCGTGTTCTTTGAACACGTTGGTTGTTGATGTCGTGGGGCCTGAAGTGTGGTTCAAGCAATGGGGTGACACAGTGTAGTAGCCATGCCGCTTAGTGGATTGTTGGTGTAAGCGTGTGAGGTGGTGTGTAGGCAAATCCGCATACCGTTAACCTGAGGCGTGATGCGTAGCCCGATTGGGTGAAGTTGGTGATCTAGTACTGTCGAGAAAAGCCTCTAGCGATGTGGATGTATGGCCCGTACCCTAAACCGACACAGGTGGTCAGGTTGAAAATACTAAGGCGTTCGGGTGAACTGTGGTTAAGGAACTCGGCAAAATGCCCCCGTAACTTCGGAAGAAGGGGGACCACACGACTTAAGCCAACCTTTGCGTTGGTGGTGGGTTGTGGGGTCGCAGAGAATAGAGGGAAGCGACTGTTTATCAAAAACACAGGTCCATGCGAAGACGTGAAGTTGATGTATATGGACTGACGCCTGCCCGGTGCTGGAAGGTTAAGAGGACCGGTTAGTAGTCTTTTGGCTGCGAAGCTGAGAATTTAAGCCCCAGTAAACGGCGGTGGTAACTATAACCATCCTAAGGTAGCGAAATTCCTTGTCGGGTAAGTTCCGACCTGCACGAATGGCGTAACGACTTCTCTGCTGTCTCAACCACAGGCCCGGTGAAATTGCACTACGAGTAAAGATGCTCGTTACGCGCGGCAGGACGAAAAGACCCCGGGACCTTCACTATAGCTTGGTATTGGTGTTCGGTTCGGTTTGTGTAGGATAGGTGGGAGACTTTGAAGCGTGCACGCCAGTGTGTGTGGAGTCGTTGTTGAAATACCACTCTGATCGGATTGGATATCTAACCTTGGCCCATGATCTGGGTTGGGGACAGTGCCTGGTGGGTAGTTTAACTGGGGCGGTTGCCTCCCAAAATGTAACGGAGGCGCCCAAAGGTTCCCTCAGCCTGGTTGGCAATCAGGTATCGAGTGTAAGTGCACAAGGGAGCTTGACTGTGAGACAGACATGTCGAACAGGGACGAAAGTCGGGACTAGTGATCCGGCACCTACTTGTGGATGTGGTGTCGCTCAACGGATAAAAGGTACCCCGGGGATAACAGGCTGATCTTCCCCAAGAGTCCATATCGACGGGATGGTTTGGCACCTCGATGTCGGCTCGTCGCATCCTGGGGCTGGAGTAGGTCCCAAGGGTTGGGCTGTTCGCCCATTAAAGCGGCACGCGAGCTGGGTTCAGAACGTCGTGAGACAGTTCGGTCTCTATCCGCCGCGCGCGTTGAAACTTGAAGAAGGCTGTCCCTAGTACGAGAGGACCGGGACGGACGTACCTCTAGTGTGCCAGTTGTTCCGCCAGGAGCATCGCTGGTTGGCTACGTACGGAAGGGATAACCGCTGAAAGCATCTAAGCGGGAAGCCTGTTTTAAGATGAGGTTTCATTTGAGGTCCCCTACAGACGATGGGGTTGATAGGCCAGACCTGGAAGCACCGCAAGGTGTGAAGGCTACTGGTACTAATAGACCAAAACAAACACACCAAACCCAACCAGGGTATTGGAGAACAAACAAACACCAAGACAAAAAATCACGTCACTGTTGCTCGCGTCCACTACACAGTATCTGACACAACACCAGCAACCAGGCACAAACAATGCCTCGAGTGTTTGTCGGTGGCCTATAGCAGCAGGGAAACGCCCGGACCCATTCCGAACCCGGAAGCTAAGCCTGCTAACGCTGATGGTACTGCAACCGGGAGGTTGTGGGAGAGTAAGAAACCGCCGACACCAAACAACAACAAACAACTCAATACAACGACAAGGACCGTTGAAGCACGATTGCTTCAACGGTCTCTTCCATGTTTTACCCGTGCGAGAAGAAATGAAGAATGAGTCCTCGTTGCACCTGAGGTAAACGAAACGTCATCTGCGAAAAATTTGTTTTCTGACGCGAGGGATATTATCGTGGCAACCTTGAAAATATGGACTTAACTGAACTGCTAATAGTATTTGATCGAACTTTAGCTAATCTCAAGAAGCTCGATGATGTGTGGGAACGGGCGAAAGCTTTTATGCCACAAGGGCCTGCAGTCAGTACTGATCCTGAGTATGAAGACTTGCGGCGTGCGTGGGCAGATTTGTTAGCTGGGCTTCCTCCAATAGAGGGGTGGACTATTGTCGATGAGCTGCCGGATATCGTTGCGTTGGGACAGGCGCTTTGGGGATATGCGGAACTCGGTGAGCCCCCTTTGTCAGTATGGGCTGCTATTGAAAAGCCGGGTAACGATCTGGCAGAGTATCGTTACAAACTCAATAGGTCGCGAAGGATGGCAGTGCGTGACCGTCTTGAGCAGCTTGTTGTCTCGATTGAATCAGACCTGTCGATCTTGTTAGAAGACGTGGAGAGAGATTCCAGTGAGGTCTTATCAGGCGAAGTTCGGGACCGTTTAGCGGAGTCGTTTAGTGAGGTCGAGCGGCTAATGGGGGACACTTCTCGACAAAGCGACAGATGGGGAGACTTAAACCGCCACCTAAGCTTTGGGCAGGGCCATGATTGGCATGATATTCAGGAGATGGACTGGCCTAGCGTTAAATCAGATGTTTTAGCTGCTGGACTAACAGGTGTCGATCCTCTGCCTGTGCCTGATGTTGACCTAGGTTTCGCTGCGACTGGTAGGTTGACGGGAACAGCGACAAGTGCGTTGCCGTGGGATCATCTCAATGAGGAAGGTTTTGAACGGCTGCTTTTTGACCTTCTCCGGAACCTAGAAAACCATCAGAACGTGCAATGGTTACAGCGCACCCGTGCAGCCGATAGAGGTCGAGATCTCTCATGTGAGCGCGTTATCCACGATGGAGCGGGGGGTGTAAGAACTGAGAGGGTGGTCGTCCAAGCTAAGCACTGGAAGACTAAATCAATAGGTGTGTCAGAAATATCAACCAACGTGGCAAATATGGATCTAATTTCCCCGCCCATCGTTCGAGTTTTAGTTTTTGCCACTTCAGGAACCTTTACATTAGATGCGGTCGATTGGTGCGAAAGGCACAACGAAAAAGGTGTCGCCCCAAGTATTGAGCTCTGGCCGCATAGTCGATTGGAGTCTTTACTAGCAGCCCATCCCGCACTAGTTGTGTTATGTCCATAGGGTTTTTGGACATGGAGTCCGGTGTCTTTTTGGACACGGAGTCCATGGAGGTCTTGGACACTTCTAGCGGTTTATGGTTGTGGCCTGCGTTTCGGCCGGGGTTTGGATAGTTTCGGGTTCATCCGTGGTGGTTGGCGGTGTTTCATTCCTTCAACGAGGTTGATGTTGATCTGGCCACCTGGTGGTCTGTGGCTCAACGTGATCGGCAGGGGCACGCTGAAGAGGAATTCACCGTCATGGGCCGTGTAGAACTCCGCAACGTTTTCGGCTGTGACTGTGGAGTAGAGTCTGCGGTTTTTAAACCTCAGACCAATGTAGAGACCGAAGCCGCACACGCGTACAACGCCGTCTTTGCTTACGCAGAGCTGGTCTGGGATACCCCAATGGTTTGTTGAATTTGTCGTCGGCGCCGTTAGTGTGGGGGTATCGGTGGGAGGTATGCCTTGCAAAGCTGCCATGTCATCGGTGCAGGCCTCGTGTGAAGTTGCCGCTTCCGCGGGGCCGTTTAGCATTTCGGATACAGCGTGTGGATTGTGCGCTTGGTTATAGGCGACTACGCGGGCCCAGACCTGCTCGGGATCGAGTGGATGTGTAGGTGATGGTGCCTTGGGGAAGGTATCGAAGGCCTGGCGTGGTGTGATGTGCATTTTGCCGACCAGCAGTGATTGGTGCCGTCGTCGTTCGTTGTAGACCTGGCGATATTCAGCCAGATATGTGTTGACCTCAGCAAGGCAAACTGGGTGGCGTGCATCGAGGAACTGGGTCAACGTGCGGTGAGAGCGTTCGTCTTTTCCCTGGGTTGTCGGGGCGAAACCAGCAATAGCAAGTACACCTTGGCTAGCGAGCCAAGTTTCAGTAGCAGAGAGAAAACCACGGTGATAGGTGGCGAACGCATCGCCATTGTCGGAAAGGATTTCTTGAGGTTTGCCGTAGGCGGCGAACGCTGCGGCCAGTGCGGCGCGGGCATCAGTACCGTTTTCTGGCAGAGCGAACGCTGTGGTTCCGACATCGAATCTGCTGGCATCATCGATAATCTGGTAAATCGTGACATGTGTGTGGGCATGGTCAAAGAGGCGGTAGACCAGTCCATCGATTTGCCAGAGTTCACCGACGAGATCACGGGCGAAGCGCTTATAGGAGCTGCGTGGCCGTTTGCGGGCATTGGCATCAACAAATCCCAGCTCATGAAGCCACGAGGCGATTGTAGAACGCGACGGTGTGGAATCTGGGCCTACAGTGTCAAACAAGAAGTAGTAGATCGACCAAGGCCCATAATCCAAGCCTTGCTCCATCAACTCCTGCCTGGCGTGGACGACTGCGATTTTATCGGCCTCGTTAAATTTCTTAATCGGATTCTTCGGGGCAGTCGAATCAGGCACAATACCTGCGCGACCCTTCTGCGCTATCCGGCTTTTGATGTTGTGGTACGTCTGCCGCGAGATTCCTAATTCTTTGCAAAACTGTGTGACCGTCTTGCCGTCACGAACGGGATCGAAATCTGCGACCTTTCTACGCTTATGCAATGGAATAGCCATCCGGCTATTCCACCGCCGCAAACGTCCAAAAAGCCACTAGACATCCCGTCCAAAAACATCCTGGACTCCGTGTCCAAAAAGTCGCTAGACATCACAATCCCGCACTAGTTGCCGATCATGGACTCCGATAGTGGGAAATGGAGCGGGAGGATGGAGATGGCGATGATGTTTGGGGTACATCCCAAACGAGCGTGTCAAGTTGTTTATGTGTGGGGCTAGGTTTACAGGTACTTATCGAAGCGGTCGGGGTAGGCCACGGCCATTTGGAGCTGGTAACTCAGGCTCCTTCCATAAGTCTGCTGGTTGTCGCTGAGACTCGCTTGCCTTGCTTTGCACCTTGGCCGCTCGGTTGTCTTCAATATTACAGATCATCAACCACAGCATCTTGGGCGCTGATTCACCGTTAGTGAACTGCACCCTGTTGGTGGTAGCTTGGAGCGCCGTTGCGCTAGTTACCCGGCCTTAGCGTGGGCCTAGCTATGAGCTTGGCTGGAAGCTGGGGTGGCCTGCCTTGTCTCTTGTGATTTCAATGTCCGCTCCATCAGTAGGTGGGCCGTTGGCTTTTCACGCTTTATTCATAGCGTGTCTGTCTTAGTGTTTCGAATGGTGTGATGGTTGTCTCAGATGCCATTTAAGAGGTGAGAGGATGCTGAAAACAATTCCGTCAGGAAAATTACGGGCTTAATAAATGATGGGTTTCAATCGGTAAATGCGAGGTGAATTCGCGGGTTGCGCCGGATAATGGGTCAACGAAGGTAATCTGTGTCGCCGTTAAGTGCATGGGAACTCGCATGTCTTCGGCTTCTGCGGGGAATACTACGGGGTAGATGGGGTCCCCAATAATGGGAATTCCTGCCTGAAGCATGTGGAGACGCAACTGGTGGGTCTTTCCGGTGTGAGGTTTAAGAGTGTACGTCGCAAGGTCCGGAAGTGGGCCGTGAAGGGCTTCGTACGGGGCCTTGACCACTGGTTCGACGGCAGCAACTTCGGTGATGGCGTTGACTTCACCGTCGACGATGCGCCCTTGTAGTTCGCCCGGGGTCTTCTCCATGCGGGAGCGCCAGAGGGTGCCGGGGGAGACGTCGGAAAGCGGGGCGATGGCTTCGTAGGTCTTGTTCACGCGGCGCTCAGCAAACAACGTTTGGTACGCGCCCCGAACGGAGCGGTCCTTGGTGAAGACGAGGATTCCTGAGGTGAGACGGTCGAGGCGGTGTGCGGGGGACAGTTCGTTGTTGCCTGTGCTGCGGCGTAGGCGCACGGTCGCAGTCTCTGTGATGTGCCGGGCCCGCGGCATCGTGGCCATGAAGGGTGGCTTATCCACGACCAGAAGGTGTTCGTCTTCAAAGAGAATTGGTATGTCGTAAGGAACAGGGACCTCTGGCGCAGGGATGCGATAGAAATACACCACGGCATTAGTGTCCAGGATACTGTCAGGGCTAAGGGCCGTACCGCTTTGAGTCACAACCTCGTTCGCGTCGAAGCGGGCCTGCAAGGCTTGCTCGTTGTCGTCGGGGTGGCGATGACGCTGCGTGCTGATGAGATTGTGTACGAAGTTCCACGCGCTAATTGGTCCTTCAGGTACCCGAGCCTGGGTGGGGTTTAGCCCATCACGGATAGGAAGTGGTGTTGCGCCACGCCTTTTTTGGACTATTCTTTTTCCCATGGATTTTAACTCTATTCTCGCGCCCGTCATTGACTTCTTTTCCAATGGTATCGGTGCGGTTATTCGCGATATCGCGGTGACCCTGTACAACGTCCTCTTCCCCGCCAATGCGGATGCTGCTACCACCCCACAGGCAGGCCTATAGGTATTAGACTGGAGGTGTAAGCACGTCGAAAGGATGAGGTCATGACCAAGGAAGACATTGTCGTCGTAGCCGTTGATGGCTCGGAAGCGTCGAAGAACGCCGTTCGTTGGGCTGCTAACACTGCGATGAAGCGGGGGATTCCGCTTCGTATCGCATCGAGCTATACGATGCCGCAATTCCTTTACGCCGAGGGCATGGTTCCGCCGAAGGAACTTTTCGACGATCTTCAGGCAGAAACACTCGACAAGATTGAGGAAGCTCGCGCTGAGGCCCACAAGGTGGCCCCGGAGCTGAAGATCGGCCACACCGTGGCCGAGGGTTCCCCGATTGACATGCTGTTGGAGATGTCCAAGGACGTCACCATGATTGTTATGGGCTCCCGCGGTATGGGTGGCCTGTCCGGCATGGTCATGGGTTCTGTCTCCGCATCCGTGGTCTCCCACGCGTCCTGCCCCGTCGTGGTTGTGCGCGAGGACAACCACGTCACTGATTCCACCAAGTACGGACCGGTAGTCGTTGGTGTGGATGGCTCTGAGGTGTCCCAGAAGGCTACGGACTACGCCTTCAAGGAGGCGGATGCCCGCGGCGCTGAACTCATCGCCGTACACACCTGGATGGACATGCAGGTCCAGGCCTCCCTCGCTGGTTTGTCCGCGGCCCAGGCTGAGTGGGCAGAGGTGGAGAAGGAGCAGGCAGAGCTGCTTACTGAACGCCTCGCTGATCTTCAGAAGGAGTACCCGGATGTGCCGGTCAAGAAGGTTATCGCCCGTGACCGCCCGGTCCGTGCGCTGACGGATGCCTCCGAAGGTGCGCAGCTACTGGTCGTTGGTTCTCACGGCCGCGGTGGTTTCAAGGGTATGCTCCTTGGTTCCACCTCCCGTGCGCTCCTGCAGTCGGCTCCGTGCCCGATGATGGTGGTTCGCCCAGATTCTGAGTAACCGTTCGATTACTTCGCAATAACGATTCGGCTGCAGTGGCCTATGGATGCGCTGCAGCCGGATCGTTTCGTCGTTTTGTGCGTACACTCGTGGACGTACGCAACAATTTTTAGTAACGAGGAGTAGTACATTATGGGACTTGGTCTCGGTTTCTTTAGCTCGATCATCGTCGGTATCATTGCCGGCTGGCTCGCAGAGAAGATTATGAAGCGCGATCAGGGTCTGTTTACCAACCTCATCGTCGGTGTTATCGGCGGTGTTATCGGCGGTGGCCTGCTGGCCCTTTTCAACAAGAACGTGGGCGATAGCTGGTTCCTTATGATTATTACCGCCACGGTCGGCGCATGTATCTTGCTGTGGATCGTGGGCGCACTAACTGGACGCAAGAAATAAAATTTCACATACATACCGGTTTGTCTATATTGTGTAGATGAACCGGTTTTGTCATGTGAGGAGAAGAAATGGCCGAGAAGAAGTCGCGACGCAATCGCCCGAGTCCGCGCAGCCGGCTGCTCGAATCAGCGACGCGCCTCTTTACTACTGAAGGTATTCGCGTCATCGGCATCGACCGTATCCTGCGCGAGGCTGACGTAGCTAAGGCCTCGCTGTACTCGCTTTTCGGCTCGAAGGATGCCCTCGTCATTGCCTATGTTGAGGCGCTCGATGAGCAGTACCGTGCCGATTGGCAGGAACGTACCGCGGACGCTACCGATGCAGAAAGCAAGATCCTCGCTTTCTTTGATAAAGCCATTGAGGAACAGCCCACCATGGAGTACCGCGGCTCACACTTCCTCAACGCGGCGGGCGAGTATCCGCGTCCAGAAACAGATGCCGAAAGGGGCATCGTGGCTGCCTGTGTGGAGCACCGCTCCTGGATGCACTCCACCATTACAGCCCTGCTCAACGCCAAGAATGGCTACCCTTCAGGGGAACAGGCCAGCCAGCTCCTCATCTTCTTGGATGGCGGTCTTGCTGGCGCGCGGTTGACCCGCGAATCGGCGCCGCTGGTCACCGCGAAGCAGCTGGCTATTCAGCTGTTGTCGGCCCCTCCTGCTGATTATTCGATTTAACGATCTTCCTTGCCTCAGCAAGGATCGCTGAGTGGCGCTTGCGGGAAACGTCGTATTCTTTCTTCTGCTCCGGATTAGCTTTGAATTGAGCCTTTTGGGCTTTCTTGTTTTTCTTGGCTTCCTTCGTACGCCAGCGCTGAATGCTTGCGCGGCGCTGCTCATGAACGGCCTCCGGAAGTGGATAACGTCGGTGCAAGATTGACTCGTAGACGATGGTCTGCACGAGCGAGAAGAGGTAGGAACAGCCCCAGTAGAAAATGATGGTCACGGGGATAGGCCCGTGCCAGGCTACATTCCACAGCATCCAGGGGATCAGCACCACCATGAGCGCCATGAACCAGAGCAGCCGGCGTGGAATCTTCTGATCAAATTGCGTGGTGAGGAAGCCGCGGTAGAGCATGATGAGGGTGCTCAAGGACGTAAACACGAGCGCAGCCACGAGCATGGGCAGAACCAGATCACGGTGTTCGCGGGCGAAATCCGTGAGGGGGACGCCGAAGACGGTGGAGGTACGGAAGGAGGAGACGTCGGCAAGCGTCAGCATCCCCACCGCTTCATGGGCGGAACCGGAGACCCTCAGAACCACCTGGTAAAGGCCAATAAATGCGGGAACAATGATGAAGGACGGGAAACAGCCGAGCAGTGGGTTGTGCTTATAGCGCTTCTTCAACTCTCGCTGCTGAGTGAGGAGTGCGACGGCCTCATCGACCTCAGTGACGTGGCGCAGTTGTTGATTGAGTTCCGTCATCTCCGGGCGCATGAGCGCAGCGATGCGGCCCTGCTTGACTGACTGCCAGTTCAGTGGGGCAATGATGCCGCGTACCGTCAGCACGAGGAAGATGATGGTGAGGATCCACGCCATCGAACCGTCAAGGAATGAGCTAAACAGCAGATGCCACAGCTTCATGATCCCGGAGACGGGGTACATGAAAATCTCGAGCATCGTGGACTCCTCTCCGTCCTCTGAGTGGGGTACTTATACGGTACAGGGGCTAGGGTAGAGGGCATGCCACAGCCCACAACGCGACGAAGAACAACGGTGAGCACCGTCGTTGGGGAGCTCATGTTGACAGCCGGTGTGCTGCTTTTGCTCTTCGCGTTCTATGAGTCCTACTGGACCAATATCGCATCCGGCCACCTGCAGGAGGAAGCCAACGAAACCCTGCAGGAGGAGTGGCACAACCCGCGTGGACAGGGCCAGGCACCGAGGCTGGGTGAGGCCTTTGCGCGCCTTTACATCCCGGCTTTTGGTTCTGACTTCGCTTTTGCGGTGCTGGAAGGCACGAATGAAGATGACCTGCTGCGCGGCCCCGGACGGTATACGGATACGCAGATGCCCGGTGAGCTGGGTAATTTCGCTGTCGCGGGGCATCGCGTGGGCAAAGGCGCGCCGTTTAATGACCTGGATAACCTGCAGACCTGCGATGCCATTGTGATTGAGACCTCTACGGAGTGGACTACCTACCGCGTGCTGCCCATTGATGGAGCCCCAGCCGAGTGTCTCACGCCTGAGCAGCGAGAAAAGCCAGAGTACCGGCAGATTCAGGGACGCCACATTACGCTTCCGGGTGATGTCAGCGTGTTGGATCCGATACCGGGCACCCCGCCGGACGCGGGCATTGAGGCTAGTGAGGGGCTGCTCACGCTCACCACGTGCCACCCGCAATTTTCCAATGCGGAGCGCATGATTATCCACGCCATGGAGACCGAGCGGGAAGAGAAATCCCCCGGGTCTCACGAGAATGACCGCCCCGCCGTCTTGGAGGAGAACTAATGTATCGCGCGCTCTGGAACCTTTTGCCCGGCCCGACTGTGGTGAAAGCTGTGCTGGCGGTGGCCCTCATCGTCGCCGTGTTCTTCCTGCTCATGGAAGTTGTGTTCCCGTGGGTCTCGACCTTGATGCCCTACAACGACGTCGCCGTGTAGCAGCGCTGGGCGCTTTAGAGCCTAAGGTGTGCAATAGTCTCCTGCGCAATGAGCTGCGGCTTCAGGGTTTGTAACTGGTTTGACCACACGAGCACCGCGTGGGTGTCCTTCTGCACGGCGAAGACGGAGTGATCCTCAAATACTCCACGCCCGCCTGACCAGCCGTCGAATTCCGCCAGCTCGGTGTCGTTGATGGGGGCGGCGGCATCGACAACCGCGCGCGCCTCCTCCACGCTGGGCATCTCCCGTACGATGACGGTGGCCTGCGGCTCCTCCGGGTAGGACCAGAATACGCAGGCAGGGGTGCTAAAGCGCTTGTCGACGCCCCACCGGGTCATCCTCTGCCCATTCGTATCTGCGACCCACTGGGTATCCAGGTAAGGGCAGTCTTCCCAGTCGGTGACCTCCGCGGAGGCGTCGATGGCAAGTCCATCGCCGTTGGCCTCGGAGTGCTCCGGATATTCAACGGGGGCGCTGTCGTGAGTGTCGTTCGGTGTGGGGTTTGCGGGCTGACCGGAGTCTGCGCAGCCGGTGGTGAGAAGGCCGATACCGATCAGACAGGCAGCAAGAGGGGGAAGTAGGCTGAGGCGCATGACCTCCACACTAGACCAGCGTTCAGTTGACTCGGATGCAATGCGCAACGGGATCCACATCCTGACCGCGACGCTTCTGGTGGTGGCTATCTTCACCACGGTGCGCCTGCCCTTGTGGCAGGGCGTACTCAACCTGCTGCTGCTCGTGTCCTTCGCCGTGGTCTACTTCGGTGGGTCCGCCTACGTCGAATCGCTGCCCCGCATTGCGCAATATGGTTGGCTGGCTATCCTCACGGTGCTATGGCTTGCGGATATGGCGGTGGCCCCAGCGGCCATCTACCTCGTCTTTTCCTTGTACTTTGTGTACCTCTACGTGCTGGAGATGATTCCCGGCATTATCTGCGTGCTCGTGGCCACGGTGGTGACCGTCGTTGTGCAGATACCCGGCGGGCTGACTTTTGGTGGCATCATGGGGCCGGCAGTCTCAGCTTTGGTGACTATCGCTATCACCTATGCTTTCTCTGCCTTGAGCAGAATGAACCGCGAACTTATGGAAACTCGCTCGCAGTTAGTGGAGTCCGAGCGCGAGGCTGGCATGACCGCCGAACGCCAGCGCATTGCGCACGAGATTCACGACACCTTGGCCCAAGGGCTGTCCTCGATTCAAATGCTGCTCCATGCTGCTGACCGTGACCTCGCCACGGAGAATATCCCCAAGGCGCAAGAACGCATTGAGCTGGCGCGCCGCACCGCAGCGGATAACCTCCATGAAGCCCGCGCCATGATTGCGGCACTGCAGCCGGCCGCACTGTCCGAAACGTCCCTCGGGGCAGCGCTGACCCGCATGGCGGATAATTTTGCGGCCACCGGGGACGTGGACGTTTCAGTGGATGTGGAAGGCGAAGCGCAGCAGCTGCCTATGAAGGTGGAGGCGGCGTTGTTGAGGATTGCGCAGGGCGCGGTGGGCAACGTCGTCAAGCATGCCCACGCCTCCAAGGCCCGAGTGACCGTCACGTATGCGCCGGACGAGGTGCGCGTGGACGTGGTGGATAACGGCCAGGGCTTTGATGTGGAGGCCGTGGAGAATAAACCAGCCGGACTAGGCCATATTGGGCTCGCGGCCATGCGTCGGCGTGCGGAAGAGCTCGGCGGCGAGGTCGTGATCGAATCCACACCAGGCACGGGCACGGCAGTCTCAGTTAGTGTGCCCTTAAATAACGATGTAGATTAAGAATTTGTCCACACCGTACCAATGAGGAGGAAGCCCGTGATTAGGGTCTTGCTTGCCGATGACCACGAGATCGTGCGCCTGGGTCTACGCTCGGTGCTCGAGGGCGCCGAGGACATCGAGGTAGTAGGTGAGGTCGCCACGGCTGAAGCCGCGGTATCTGCCGCACAAGCAGGCGGAATCGATGTCCTCCTCATGGACCTGCGCTTTGGCGCCGGTATTGAAGGCACTCGCGTCATGACCGGTGCGGAGGCTACCGCCGCTATCCGCTTCTCCATGGACAATCCCCCCAAGGTCCTTGTGGTCACCAACTATGACACCGATGCGGATATTCTCGGTGCCATCGAATCAGGTGCGGTCGGCTACTTGCTGAAAGACGCTCCGCCGGCCGAGCTGCTCGCCGCGGTGCGGTCCGCTGCCGAGGGTGACTCGGCACTGTCCCCCATCGTGGCCGACAAGCTGATGACCCGCGTGCGCACCCCACGCACGTCGCTTACCCCGCGCGAGCTGGAGGTTCTCAAGCTGGTGGCTGCAGGTTCTTCCAACCGTGAAATTGGCGTGGAGCTTATGCTCTCAGAAGCCACGGTGAAGTCCCACCTTGTCCACATCTACGACAAGCTAGGCGTGCGCTCGCGCACCTCTGCCGTGGCAGCTGCCCGCGAGCAGGGAGTCCTTTAAAGGTTGTTGGCGTCGCGGTAGGCCAAAATAACGTCGTTGCGAATCTTGCCGCGCTCAGCTACCTCGTAGCCGTGCTTGGCTGCCCATTCGCGGACATCAGCGGGTTTGTAGCTGCGGGTTTCCTTTTTGATGGGGTGGCGAGCAGCCTTCACAAAAGGTTCCATTGCGGCGTGAAACTTCTCTGCATTCTCCTTGGAAACATCCAGGAGATAATCCTTCCCGTCAACGCTAAAACGGATGACGGTAAGTTCTTCTTCAGTAAGCGGGCTATTGTCAAGGTCATCAAAGAACTGCGTTACTTCGCGGCGAGCCATGATTCTCCATACGGTAGGGTTATGCCCTTCCAGCCCTGTGCGCTGGGCAGGAAGGCGATTCGTAAAAGAAGCTATCTTTTGAGGGGCGGCTTTAGGCGCTGTTTATCCTCGTCTTCGACTATATAGGAGAAATAGATTTATCTACACTGCAGAACACGAAAAAATTAGCGGAGAGTGACGAAAAACGGGCGATATTCCTTACTGGATACTTCGCGTGACATTTGAGAAATCGATTTCGGAAATGATTCTCTTTTTAAATCCGCTTTTAAAAGGTCTAGAGCGAGGCGGTGCACGGCGCCGAAAACATGAGAACCGCGACCTCTCACAGGTCGCGGCACAGGAACGCTGGGTGGTTTAAGTGCGCAGCTTGGCCTGGATGTCTGCGTTAATGGAGTCAATCTCACCGGAGATGGAGCGGTGTGCACGCTGACGCTGCTGCTCGGTCATGTACTCGGCGTTCTCGATAGCGGCGTCTAGCTCATTGAGGCGCTCCTTGACGTCACGCTTGAAGCCGACCGGCACGTTGGCGTCCTTCAGGGAGTTGCGAATGCCGGCGGTGCGGGCCTTGAGTGGTGCGCCGTGGCCAGCAAAGGACGCGAGCTGGTCAGCGGAGACGCCCGCCTTCTTAGCGCGATTCTTTTCTACCTCACGCTGCGCGGCGGTAATACCGCGGTAAATCAGCGGCAGCAGCAGCGGGGCTGCGGTGCGCAGGGCGCCGGCGTAACGCTTGACGTTGTTCTTATTAAAACGGCCTTCCTTGATGCGCTCGAGTTCCTTCTGCGCCATCTTGTACTCGTGCTTGCGGCGCTTCTTCAGACCCTTCTCCTCGGACTTGATGAGGGCCTTCTCCTGCTTGGCCAGTAGCTTCTGCTGGCGGTGCCTTGCCTTATCTGCTGCCTTGACCTCGGCCTTTGCGCGGGTCTTGGCGGCCTTGAGCTCGGCGCGGGCTTCGCGGCGGGCCTTGCGGATCTTCTTGATCAAGCTCATTGAAAAGTCCTTTATTTTTTATCGGTAGGGTCTCGCTACAACTTTAGCAAGGTGGTCTACTAAGCTCACCTGGTGTGAAAGATGTGCTCGTCGCCACGGACCTTGTGGGCTGCCGCTATCGCCTCGTGCAGCGCCGTGCGCATCCAGATATCCCGCGCACCCCGACGGGCCAGGCTCGCGCGGAGCGCCATGCCGCAGCCATTGAGGCCGCCCTAGCCCTCGTTCCGCGCAAAGGCCCCGGCAGCTTTCGGCGCATCGACCTTGAAGGCACCGACTTTGAACGCGCTATGGCCACGCTGGAGGCCCTGGCGTACGGCTATACCCACATCACCAACGCGGTGTTTTCTACCAACGAGTGGATGGTCCGCGTGGAACTCCTTATCCGTGAGGGCGAGAACTACACCCCAGTCATCGTCTCCGATCATCGCGTCGCCCGTCCGAATGAAAAATCGCGCGCCGTGGTCGTGCCCACGCATCGCCTGGGACTGAGCGAGCCTTTGCCGGCGAAGTACAAAATTAAACACCATGCCGTCGACGGCTACCGCCTTGCCCTAGCTGCCCGCGGCCTAGAGGAGGTGGGCCTCAACTCGGGGCGCGGGGCGACGATTGGTCAGGATCGAACCCAGGCTTTTGTGACCGATACCTCGCGTTATCCCATCGATGCTGCACTTGCCCAGCCTCTCCCGGACAGCCCGCGCCGCGTCAAAGAGTGCGCGTCGTGTCGCTTCTGGCATCTGTGCGAGCCGCAGCTTGAGGCTCGCGATGACATCTCCCTCTTCCTCCCGGGCGACCGTGCGAACCCCTACCGCGAGCGGGGGATTGAGACGGTGCAGGCGCTTATCGACGCCTCCCTCGGCGCCCCCTCCACCCTCGCCGCCGCCTGGCGCGAAGGTATTCCGTTGCTGCGTCGTAGCCAGGTCAGCGTTCCCCGTGCAGACGTCGAAGTGGATGTCGATATGGAGGCGTACCTCGACCAAGGCGCCTACCTCTGGGGCGCGCGGCTGAATGGCGACTACATTCCTTTCGCCACGTGGGAGCCGTTGGGTGGCCGCGCCGAGGCGGAGAATTTCGCCGAGTTCTGGGAGTGGCTGATGAACCTGCGGGCCCAGGCGCACGAAGCGGGTAAGACGTTTGCCGCGTACTGTTACTCTGCCCACGGCGAAAACCACTGGATGCGCCGCTCTGCCGAGCGCTTCCACCAGCCTGCGCTCCAGGAAGTGGAGGAGTTCATTTCCTCTGAGGAGTGGGTCGACATGTTTGTCCACGTCAAACGCAGCTTCGCTGGGACGTCAGGCTTGAGTCTCAAGACCGTCGCGCCCGTCGCGGGGTTTGAGTGGCCGGAGGACTTCGACGGCGAGGAATCAGTCAACGCTCGCCGCGCCGCACTGGCCGGCGACGTTTCTGCCCGCGAGCAGATCCTGCGCTATAACGCCGGCGATGTCACCGCCACCCACGTGGTCCGCGAATGGATGTCCGCTGGCGCGCCGGGCATCCCGCCGCTGGACCCCTAAACGCGCCGTCTCTCAGGTTTGAGGTCGAAGGATTTAGATAAAGAAGCTGAGGGCGCCCACAAGGACGAGGACAGCAAGGGCAATCAGCGCTTGGTTCCAGTCCGTGGTGGTCTCCGGAGCTGGGCCCTCGGCCTTCTTTTGGAGCACTGCCTTCTGAGCCTTGACTGCGCGGGCGGTAAGGACCGGGAAAAGCGCCATGGAACCGAGGCTGAGCAGAGAAGCGACAACCATGGTGAGGGAGCTGGACGTGGCCAGCCACAGCGCGAGGCCGCCGTTGATGAAGACGGAACGTCCGATTCCCCAGCGGTTGTATTCGCGCAGGCCTGCCCGCACTGCGGAGGGGCCGCCGCCCATGGTCGTGGGCATGAGGTAGCTCATGACGCCAATGAGAAGTTGGGCGGCAAAGCCGACGACAAGCGCGAGCATGGGAATCTTTGGCTCTTCGCTCAAGAAGTGCTGCGCGGTGTAGTAGGTTAAGCCGCCAACCAGCCAGAATGCTGAGAGCAGGGCGGAGAGCGCCGGGAAAGTGATGCGCCCGCGAGGATCTTCGGCCACGGTGAGGACATTGACCAGCCAGCCTTGTAGGCTCGCCAACCAGCCCACGCAGTAGACGATAAGACCCACTTCAGGGACGTTCCACGCGGAACCGATGAGGGTGGCCAGCACGCCGAGGCCCAGCAGCGTGAAGCTGAGGCGCATGCGTGGGTTGACGCCCTTGGTCCGCCAGATGGAAGGGAACAAAATGGTGAGCGAACCTGCCGCGGCAAGGCCCACGAAGCCACCCACGTTGGCGGCTACGTGCGCGATGAGCAGACGCGGATGCGCAGGGAATACCGCAAGAAGCGCGCCGAGGGCCGCGCCCACGGCGAGGAAGGCCGCCGAGGCCACGTAGGCGGCGACGACCGGCCGGAAGCGTTTCGATTCCGCCTGTCGCCACAGGCCGAAGAGCACCGCGCCGTGCCAGAGCACCGCGGCAGCAACGAAGGTAGCGCCCACCTGCGTCAGAATCCAGTGAGGCTCCCATGCCTCAATGAGCAGCTGACCTATCAGCACGCAGATGACGCCGACGTTGAGCAGATAGATGCGCGCGAGCTGCTGCGGCCGCGCGGAATCAGGGAGCTTGAGTTGCACAAACTTCTCGGTGAGGTGCTGGGACCACACCACGATGCTGTTGGTGAGGATACCCAGCGTAAAAAGATGGATGAGCACCCAGCGGTAATTAGGGATAAGAATGTGGGAGACACCGGCGAGGAGGAAGACCATCATCCAGATGCTGACTGGGCGGGAGGCTTTCCTATGCCATGTACGTGTTGACCACTTGTCCATAAAACACGAGTTTATCCGGTTTTTCTCACAACCCAACTCATGCCCGCAATACCCACGGCCAGCAAGGCGTAGGTGGCGATGAAGCCGGGCCAGGGGAGAGCGTCGAAAAGCATGCCAGACAGCGCACCCAGGACGGAACTGCCCAGGTAATAGAAGAAGACATACAGGCTCGAAGCCTCTGCGCGGTCATGCGTTGCGATGTGGCCTACCCAGCCCGAAGCCGTCGAATGCGCGGCGAAGAAACCAATAGTGAGCAGGACGATTCCAAGCAAGGTGGGGATAAGGGATCCCGCGCACAGCGCGATGCCCACGGCAAACAACGCACAGGACAGCAGCAACGTGTTGGCATGGCCTACCTGCGTGACGAGCCGGCCCGCGCGGGCTGAGGACCATGTGCCCGTGAGATAGAAGAGGAAAACCAAGCCAGCCAGACCGGGCGAGAGGTGGAAATGGTGGATGAGCCTGAAGCCTAAGAAGTTATAAAGGGACACGAAGGTGCCCATGGCCACGAAAGCCACGATAAACAGTGGGATGAGGCGGGTGTCGCGCCCGTGGCGGAAGATGGCGCTGAGCTCTGAGCGGAAGTGAATCTCCTTCGGCGTGAAATTCTGCTGGTAGGGCAGCAGGATCGACGCAATGATGGCCAGGATAAGGGTGACCAGGCTGGAGCCGAACAGCGCCCAGCGCCAGGAGGTGAGCTCGAGCAAACCAGTGGGGATAAGGCGGCCGGTAAGGCCACCAATGGTGGTGCCAGCGATGTAGAGGCCCATGGCGCGGGCGACGTAGGTGGATTCCAGTTCCTCCGAAATCCAGGCCATGGCGGTGGCGGGCGCGCCCGCGATGACCGCGCCCTGAAGCGCGCGGGTGGCAATGAGGATCTCCGGGTTCGGGGCAAGGGGCACGAGCATGCCGATGAGCGTGGCGGCAATCGTGGAAACAAGCAGGAGCTTGCCGCGCCCAATGCGCTCGGAAATGATGGAGACTGGGATGACGCAGACGGCCAGCGCGCCGGTGGCGGCGGAAATAGTCATGGCGGCCTCAGTGGAGGACATGCCCATGTCCTCCACCAACGTGGGCAGCATGGCTTGGGTGGGATAGAGGCAGGAAAAAATCGCCAGGCCCACGAAGAGCATGGCGATGGTGGCGCGCCGGGTTCTCGTCATATCTTTAAGAATGGCCTGCCCGCGGTTATGTGTAAAATGTTTAGAAGTGACTTAAACCATGCGAGGTGTGCATGAATCTGGAGGATGTGCGCGGTGTTGTCGCCGTGGCCGACCACGGTCTCGTGGGAGCGGCGGCGGATTCTCTTGGGCTGTCCCAGCCCGCCTTAACCCGCCGCGTACAGCGCATAGAGGCCGACATCGGCGCGAGCCTATTCCAGCGAAGTGGCCGGCGCCTGCGGCTCAACTCGCGTGGCCGCGCCTTCGTCGAGCAAGCACGCCGCATGCTCACCGCCGAAACTGCGGCACGTGATGCCGTGGCGCGCCTCATGGATCCTGAGCGCGGTACGGTGCGGCTCGACTTTATGCACTCGCTGGGCACCTGGATGGTCCCAGAGCTGCTCAAGGCCTATCGCGCTGAGTACCCCCACGTGGACATTCGCCTGCACCAGGGAGCTGCGCGCGTGCTCGTGGACCGAGTGCTGGCAGGCGAATCGGACTTGGCCCTGGTGGGGCCGCGCCCGAACACGGACACCGCGGTGGGGTGGCACCAGCTCAAGCTGCAGCGCCTCGGCCTGGCGGTGCCGGAAGGACACTGGGCTGCGGGCCGGGACACCGTGCGCCTTAACGAGTTTGCTGATGAGCCCTTCATTGGCATGTTGCCGGGGTACGGAACGCGCATGCTCCTCGATGACCTCGCAGCCAGCGCCGGCTTTATTCCGCGCCTCGTCTTCGAGTCGATGGAGCTTACAACCGTCGCTGGGCTCGTCGCCGCGGGGTTGGGCTCCGCGCTCTTGCCGCTCGATGATCCGTACCTCCAGACCAGTAATCTCATCCCGCTGCAGCCCGCGGCTTATCGCGAGCTCGGCCTGGTGTGGCGCATCGGCGATGAGGCACCGCCCGTGGAGCGCTTCAAAGACTTTGTGGTAGGGAATCCGCCAGCGCAGTCAGCACCTCCGGTGTAGACACTTCATGTGGCAGCCAAGGGATTTCCACGATTGGCTGACCAGGCAGCGCCTGTGCCAGGAGTGCGAGTGCCTCGTCCTCGGAGGCGCGGCGCTGCGCTAAGAACGCATCCTGGCTGTCCGGCGTGCGGCGGTTGACCACGAGCCCACCTACATGAACTCCGTTGGCGGTGAGCTCTTCGAAGAACTCAGCTGTTTCCAACACTGGGGTGCGGTCGGCGGTGAGAACGAGATAGAAGGTGGTCGTTGAGGCGCTTGTCAGCGCAGTTCGCAGGCGCTCGAAGCGGCGGCGGCGTGTGAGCAGCGTGGAGCGAATCTCTTGGTTGCGACGATCAACCGGGTCCATGGAGCTGGTGGATACCGACTTCTCTGCTGAGGTCATCCCCCTCACCACGGCACCGAACTTATCGGATTTCTCGCGCCGCGCCAGCAGCCCATCGGTATAGGCCGCCATGATCTCCGGTAGAGCCATGAGCCGCGAAGTATGCCCAGACGGTGCGGTGTCGAAAACAATATGATCGTAGTCCGCACGGTCCTCGATGAGCTCCGCGATGCGCTCCAGCATCGCCGCCTCATGCGTGCCAGGTGAGTGCCGGGCAAGGTCTAGCTGCCGATTGACCTCGCGGTGCAGGCGCTCGGGCATGAATCGACGCATCTGCTTGCCGACGTCCCCCAGGTGCTCCTCCGTGGCCCGCGCCGGGTCGAGCTCCACGGCGGAGAGATGGGGGCGGACGGTCGTGGGGACGTCGGAAAGCGCGGCGTCCCAAATGTGGCCTAGATTGTGGGCCGGATCCGTGGACACGAGCAGGACGTCCTTGCCCTCCTGGGCTAGGCGCAGGGCGGTGGCAGTGGCCAGCGTGGTCTTGCCCACGCCACCTTTGCCGCCGAAAAACAGGATGGGGGCTAACAGCATGAAATTCCGTTCAACGGTGAGCGCTCCATGCCCATGCGCGTGTGCCAGGCATGGAAATCCTCGTACATGAGCGGCAGCAACTCCAGGGTGTAATAGCTAGCTGGGTTCGGCACGCCGAGGGCCTCCGACATGACGAGCAGCATGAAGAGGTCATCTTCTTCCTGCTGCGCCTTGGCGAAGGACCGACGGTAGGGCGCGGAGTAGAACTCGGTAAGCCCGCGCCCAAAGGCCTTGAGCTTATCGAGCATGAGACGGTACCGGAGGCTCGACGTCCTCGTCGTCCCACGTGACCTGCGGTGCCTTGCGCGCGCGGGAGATGGCGGCGATGGCTTCGCCGATAACCCACACAGCGGCAATGATGATGACGACATCGATGGCCAGCAGCAGCCAGTTCTCCGCCTGGAAGAGCGTCGTGAGCTGCAGCACTGCGGCCCACAAGGACATGACGGTGACGAAGACGAGAGGAATGATGACCGGCCACGTCGGGCGGCGCAGCTGCGTGAGGATAACCACGATGATGGACAAGGTCAGGCCAGCCATGAGCTGGTTCGTGGTACCGAACAGCGGCCAGATGAGCATGCCGCCGGAACCATCGACACCCGTGGAGAAGGTCAGGCCCAACGCGCAGCCCACGGCGATGATCGTGGCAACGAGGCCGCTGAGCTTCAGGCCCATGAGCTCGGCGGCTTCGGAGACGACCATGCGCTGCAGGCGCACTCCGGAGTCCATCGTGGTGGCGGCGAAGAGAACCGCCATGGTGGCCAGGATGGTGGCGGAGAGCGAGGTAGGGATACCCAGGCCCTCATTCATCAGCGAGCCGCCGCCCTGGACGAAGGCGCCCACACCGCCAGCGTTCCACTCGTTGTAAATGTTCTCCCAATCGGCCGCCGTCTTGAAACCGGACGTGGTAGCCACGATGGTGCCAAGTGCCAGGAGGCCCTCACCAACGGAACCAAAGTAGCCGACGAAGCGGGCATCTGTTTCCTTGTCCAGCTGCTTCGATGAGGTACCAGAGCTCACCACACCGTGGAAGCCAGAGATAGCACCACAGGCAATGGTGACGAAGAGGAGCGGGATGAGGTTTGGGGCATCGTCCGGAACGTGGTCCGAGACGGTCGGGGCAACGATGTCTGGGCGGGTAATGAGGAAGGAACCGTAGAGGATGCCCAGGCCCACGAAAAGCTGCAGGCCATTGATGTAATCGCGCGGCTGGAGCAGAACCCACACCGGCAGCAGGGAGGCAATGAAGGCGTAGGCGAAGAGCAGAATAATCCACACGCCGCGGTCAGGGATGCCCATGACAGTCTCCGGAAGGGCCAGCGGGAAGCGGTCACCAATAACCATGAGCGCATAGAGCGCGGCCACACCGACGACGGACACAATCGGTAGGTTCCACTTCAAGCGGTAGATGGCTTGGCCGATGAGCAAGGCGACAAGGATGGCGCCCCAGGTGGGGATGACGGCCGTCGGGGTGGAAATGAGCAGGTTGGAAATCACCACGGCGAAGGCAGCGTTGACCATGAGGAGCAGCAGGAAGATGACCACGAGGAAGAGCGCGCGGCCACGAGCGCCGATGTAGCGGCCGGAAAGCGTTCCGATGGACTGGCCTCGGTGGCGCTGGGAGGCCCACAGGGCACCGAGGTCATGCATGCCAGCGAAGAAGACCGTGCCGAGCGTGACCCACAGGAAGGCTGGGAGCCAGCCCCAGATAACGGCGACAGCCGGGCCAATAATGGGTGCCGCGCCGGCGACCGAGGTGAAGTGGTGGCCCCAGAGGACGTACTTGTTGGTGGGGACGTAGTCGACGCCGTCCTCCATCGTGTGAGCGGGCGTGGAAAAGCTATCTGAGAGCTGGTAGACCTTCGACGCCAAGAAACGGGAGTATAAAAGATAACCCGCCAGCATCATGGCGAGTCCAAGGAAGACGAGGATAAGTGAGTTCACAACAACCACCTGTAGAGAGTTTCGGGCAACGACGAATCGGAGCTAACATTCCTAGAAATCACGCCAGTGATGCGTCACCACATGTGCAGATGGTGTGAATTATGCCATAGCCTAATTGCGAAGGTGGCATTAATTTCTAAACCTCTATAGGGAAAGATGTGATGGGTGGGGCAGGAGGGGGTGCGCCGTGTGGTCGAAGAAAAACGACGACACCGCGCCGAGAGCCTCAGAAAGTCCGAGGGTGTCGGCGCGGTGACGTGCTAGTTGGCCTTAGTTAAAGCCGGTGAGCTGCTTACTTGGTAGCGGCAGCGTAACGCTCAGCAACGTCCTCCCAGTTGAAGACGTTCCACACAGCCTTAACGTAGTCAGCCTTCACGTTCTTGTACTGGAGGTAGAAAGCGTGCTCCCACATATCCAGCATGAGTAGCGGGGTGAAGTTCACGGAGATGTTGCCCTGCTGATCAGAGAGCTGCTCAATAACCAGGCGGCCAGCAATGTGGTCGTAGCCCAGAACTGCCCAACCGGAGCCCTGCAGGCCGGTAGCAACAGCGGAGAAGTGAGCCTTGAACTTCTCGAAGGAACCGAAGTCGCGGTTAATAGCCTCAGCCAGCTCGCCAGTCGGCTCGCCGCCACCGTTCGGGGAAAGGTTCTTCCAGAAGATGGAGTGGTTGGTGTGGCCACCCAGGTTGAAGGCCAGGTTCTTGGACAGCGCGCGGATAGCGTCAGCGTTAGCCTCGCCGTTGCGCTGCTCCTCCAGAGCCTCGAGCGCTGCGTTAGCGCCAGCAACGTAGCCGGCGTGGTGCTTGGAGTGGTGCAGCTCCATGATCTCAGCGGAGATGTGCGGCTCCAGTGCGTCGTATGCGTAGTCGAGTTCCGGAAGTTCGTAAACAGCCATTGTTACAATCCTTTCTATTGGGTTCGCGGCCCATGGTAGGGGCAGATTGAGAATTTGGCCACAATATTTTCTGCAGGGTGGACACCCTGCAGCGTTGTCCGGGCGCGGACCACCCTGAACAAAAAGTGGCTCCTCCACAGGGCCGAGGGGTATAAGAGGATGCATCGACACGTAAAGGAGAATCCTGCATGTTCCTCTACAAACCAGAGCCCGCGCTCGTTTCGAAGGGCGACGCACTCCCCGGGCGAGCAGAGCCTGTCCTGACCAATCCGCAGCCCCATGCCGTGCTTGGCACGCCGATTACCGGCCCGTGGAAGGAAGGTCAGAAGTCCCTCCTCATTGCTATCGGATGCTTTTGGGGTGCTGAGAAAATGTACTGGGAAACCGAGGGCGTGGAGTCCACCTCCGTGGGCTACGCCGGCGGCGCGACCCCGAACCCCACCTATTACGAAGTCTGCCGCGGCCTGACCAACCATGCAGAGGTTGTCCAGATCACCTATGACCCGGAGCGCATTAGCCTGCGTGACCTCGTGGTCAAGGCGCTTGAGGCCCACGACCCGACCCAGGGATTCCGCCAAGGCAACGACGTGGGCACCCAGTACCGCTCCGCTTTCTATCCAGAGACGGAAGAGGAGCGCGAGGAGATTCAACAGCTGGTGGATTCCTATGCCGCCAAGCTTGCCGCAGCCAACTTTGGTGACACCACGACTGAAATCACCCTTCTCCGTGAGACGGACGCAGGCGAGTACTACTTGGCGGAAGATGAACACCAGCAGTACCTGCACAAGGTACCCAACGGTTATTGTCCGCACCACAGCACTGGCGTGAAGTGCGACTAGAGCTGCGCGCGTACCTGCGTCCGGAAGTCAGTCGGTTTGTTGAGCTGGTCGCGCTCGACAAAAGCGCGCATCCGCTCGGCTAGCTCAGGCGTGAGCTGGGCGCGCGTTTGTGAGCCGAGGACGGCATCCCAGTACCAGAAGGTTTCCTCGAAATAGTTGTGGCCGTGACCGCCGGGCACGTTGAGTGAATTGATCTGGTCAAGGGCTACCTGCCAGAAGGTAATAAAGGGGTGCCAGTGGAGGTTTTCGAAAGTATCGGCATACAGCGTCTTCGGGGTAGGTTCGTGAATCCAATTGGGGCGGGCATAGATGAGTGTTTTATCCCACCAGACGATGGGATCGGAGGCATGCTGGCCCACCGCTACGCGCGGGCGCTCCCAGGGGCCGTAGGGCTCGCCGAACGCGTCGTGCTCCATGTGTTCGGGGACGGCAGCGAAGCGGAGGTGGCGGCCGCCGTCGATAAGCGGCAGGCGCTCTAGGGAGCCGCGCTCACGGTGCAGGCGGCGCATGAAGCTGGTCATGCGGGGAGGTCCGGTGAAGACTGCGCCGTCACAATCGGCGAGGAGGTCCTCGAGATTCTCGTAGTTTTCAACAATGGCATAGCACCCCAGGGATTCGCCGCTGAGGTAGAACTTGGGGCGATTGTCCTCTGGGAGGAGCTCAAGGCGCTCCCGCACAGCAGTAATGAGCTCGCGGGCAAAGGTGGTTGAAAGGTCCTTGTCCACGAGATAGGAAAACATCGAGGGCAAATAGTCGAACTGCAGCGCCACCGTGGCGCAATTTCCGCGCGTGAGGAACTCATAGCTGCTCACGGAGTAGTTGTTGATCCAGCCCGAACCAGAGGGGAGCTGCACCACGATGGTGTTGCGGTGGAAAGCGCCCGTGCGATCCATCTCCGCCACGGCTTGGCGCGCAGCTGCTTGTGGGCCGCGGCCGCGAATCAGGCCAATGTAGATGCGGATTGGCTCGCGGGCTCGCTCGAAGTGCATGACCTCCCGGATGTCGTTGGCGCGCGGGCCGCGGTCAAGAAAAGCCCTGCCCTGTGAGCCAACTGCTGTCCACGGTTCATGGGACCACGGGCTTCCGGAACGCTCCGGCTCCCACGGCATGGAGGAGCCCGGGTAGACCAGCCTGTTGAGCTCCAACGCGTTGATAGAGGCTGAGCTCAGCATCCGGCGCCACACCATGCGGTCACTGAGGACGGCAGCGGCAAAGCCCACCGCGCCGCCCGCCAGTGGCCAGGCAATCCACCGGGGAAGCCAACGTTGAACTTGACGGGAAAGCTGCGTGACGGTGAGCTGGGTAGCTTCGCCAAGAATCAAGAGCGCACCATACCCGGCGGTACCTACAAGCATGCCAAGTGCCGCAGTTTGGGGCCCGCGGTCATTGAGCTTACTGACCAACCGGGCCTGCTCCGTCTGGTTGCGGAGTGACCGGAGTCCTGCCACGAAGGTGCCCAGCCCGAGGAGGTAGTAGGAATAGCGGCGAGTAGTAGGGCCGACATGGTCTTGGGGTCGGCGTCCTACTAGGCGCAGTGCTTGTTTCGTAGCGAAGGCTGCGGTCGTTGCGGCGAGGTGGCCTGCGCCTTGGCCCATGGCCACGTTGGCCGCCGTGACCCACCACGGGCGCGGAAGAAGCGACGGGGAGACGGCCGCCCAGGTGGCAACCTCGGCGCCAAAGAGGCCGGGCCACATGTTTTGGGGAAGACGTTTTCTTCCTGTCATGCGCACGCCCGGGGTAAGATCGCTGACCAACTCCAAGCCAAAAATTGCAGCGTGAAGAACATTTTGGGTGGTCTTGAGAGCGATGCGGCGAAGGACTGTGCGCATGGTCGCCATTGAACCAGCTTTAACGCTGCCGTGCAGATGGCCGTCAAAGGATGCCCGATCGGGCAGGGAAATGTGAGATCGGACTATTGAACCTGTGAAGTCGGGCGCATAGCGAGCAAAATTCGGACATTGGGGGCAGAATAGGAGTCATGGGAAATCATGTTGGAAACAAAGTAGTACTCATCGGCGCAGGCGATGTTGGAGTCGCTTACGCTTACGCTCTGGTGAACCAGGGCACTGTTGATCACCTGGCCATCATCGACATCGACGAGAAGAAGCTCGAAGGCAACGTCATGGACCTCAACCATGGTGTCGTCTGGGCCCCGTCCCGCACCCGCGTGACCAAGGGCACCTATGAGGACTGCAAGGACGCCGCCATGGTCGTCATCTGCGCCGGCGCTGCGCAGAAGCCGGGTGAGACCCGTCTGCAGCTCGTGGACAAGAACGTCAAGATCATGAACTCCATTGTGGGCGACGTTATGAAGAACGGCTTCGACGGCATTTTCCTCGTTGCCTCCAACCCGGTGGATATTCTCACCTACGCCGTGTGGAAGGCCTCCGGCTTCCCGCACCACCGAGTCATCGGCTCCGGTACCGTCTTGGACTCGGCCCGCTACCGTTACATGCTCTCTGAGATGGATGACGTCGCGCCCACCTCCGTCCACGCCTACATCATCGGTGAGCATGGCGATTCCGAACTGCCGGTCGTCTCCTCCGCCAACATCGCAGGTGTCTCCCTGTCCCACCGTTCTGAGAAGGACCCGGGCTACAACGAGCGCATTGAGAAGATCTTCGAAGACACTCGCGACGCCGCCTACCACATCATCGACGCCAAGGGCTCTACCTCTTATGGCATCGGTATGGCGTTGGCACGCATTACCCGCGCAGTCATTCAGAATCAGGCCGTGGCACTTCCGGTCTCTGCTTACCTACAAGGCGAATACGGTGGTAAGGAAGATGTCTTCATCGGTACCCCGGCCATCGTTGACCGCAACGGTGTCAACCGTGTCATCGAGCTGCAGCTGGATGAGCACGAGCAGGAGCGCTTCGACCACTCCTTCAACACGCTGAACACGATTAAGGAAGAAATCTTCGGCTAGTGAAGATTGTCGCCCATAGGGGATACTCCGGGAAATATCCGGAGCTATCCCCTCTTGCCTTTGAGAAAGCGCTCGAGCTGCCTATCCATGGCATCGAGTGCGATATTCGCCTGAGCAGCGATGGCAAGGTGGTGGTCCACCACGATCCCACCCTGGACCGCACCACGAACGGTTCGGGCCGGGTGTCCCGCCAGACGTGGGAGGACCTGCGCCGCCTCAACATTGGGGGCGGCCAACGCATGCTGCTTTTCGACGAACTCCTGGAAATGCTCGACGGCACGAACCACCACCTCTACGTCGAAACCAAACACCCGTCGGGGCAGGGCGACATCCTTGAGGAGCAGATGGTGCTGCGCCTGCGCTACGCGGGGCTTATCGACGACCCCCGTATCCACATGATTTCCTTTTCCCACCGCGCCATCCGCCGCATGACAGCTCTTGCTCCCCAGATTGATCGCATTTATTTGCGCCGCGATTGGGAGCGTCACGTCAACCGGCCTGATTTCCTGTTATCCCAGCCCACGGGCTTGGGCATGTCGATTCTCCGCGGCAAAATCCAGCCTGATGCCATCGGTGCGCATAGCTTGCCGACGTACATGTGGACCATCGATAAGCCGGAAGACATGAAGTGGGCGTGGGCCAACGGGGTGGATATTCTCGCGACGAATGAACCTGAAGTGGCCCTGCACGCCATTGAGCTGTAAGCAACAGGTAAGTTGTTGGGTATGGCCAAGAAGAAAAAGAAGAACGAACAGCTGCCGGAGGGCATGTCCCGCCGCCAAGCTAAGCTTGCTGCCCGCGCCGCCGAGCGCGCCGCCCTGGAAAAGGATCCCCGCCCGTTTGGTGGACTCGCCGCTGAGTCTAGCCTCGTTGCCCTGCAGGAATTCGTTCCTTCCGCAACGGCGAAGCTCTCCGTTAAGGGCTTTGACAAGGACGTCTACGTTGTAACCGTGCTGCCGGGTGCATCCGCGGCGCTCATCCGCGATGAGGAGTCTGGCGGAGATGCCTTCGTGGGCCTGCAGGTCCAGTCTCATACCCACAACCCGGGCCGCGACCTGGCCTTTGCTCTCAACTGGGTAAAGAACAACGCCCCGGGCTCCACCCTGGAGTCCACCGCTGCCGACGGCTCCCAGCCGGAGCTCTCTGAGCTTCTCGACGAATCTGCTGAGCTCGACATCACCGTCTACCAGGACTTCTCCTGGTGGATGCCGGAGGGCGCACAGGTCCCGCCACACATGGCACAGGCTCTGCAGCGCGCCAACGATTCCGTCATCGAGTCCTACCAGGTAGGCCAGGATGCTGAGGGCTTCATTGGCACCGCTTTCTGGGCTAATGCTGGTGGCGGCAAGGCGCACATCCGCTGGGTCCGCCCGTGCGATGACGAAAATGCCTTCCTTAACGCCCTGTCTCGCGTCGCCGCACGCGGTGAGCTCAACCTGGGTGAAGGTACCAAGTTCGCCGGTGTCTTCCGCACCCATGGTCTCATCGCCCCGGTCTTCGACCTTGACCCGGACGTGGCGCACGACTCCTACGAGGCCGAGCTCTCCCGCGTGAACAAGGCTTTGGAGGAAGAGATGTCCAACGACGCCAACCTCAACGCTGACGAGCGCAAGCAGCTGCAGAACATCAAGTCCCGTCAGGTGACCCTGCGCTAGTACCTCGGTGCCTTCGCTCCGAGGCATAGGTACCGATCGATCAAATAAGGCTCCAAAACCCAAGGCGGGCTCAGGTGGTGAATGCATCTATACAGCTAGGAGGTTGTGTAGATGTCAGGTGATGAGAAGCTACGTGAGCGGTTTGTGGAGGCGTATCTGCATGATGCGCGTCCGGTGCCAGTGATCCTGAAGGAGTTGGGCGTCTCGAAGGTTCAGGCGAGGGCATGGCGCCAAAGCGAGGGGCTTAACCGTGCTCGGCGTCAGCGGAGTTTGGTTGACAAGCAGTATCAACAAGTTGTCGCTCTGGTTGAGAGTGGCCGATCTGTGCTCAGCGCAATTGAAGAGGTCGGGTTTCCTCAAAGTCTGGCTTATCGCTACCTTGCTCAGGACGGGTTGGAGCTCGTCCGAGGCAATCGCGGTGGAACGGCACAACATGACCGGGATCGCATTGCCCAAGCTCTAAAGCTGGTTGATGCTGGCAAAAGCTATAAGCAGGCCGGCCAGGTGGTTGATCGCAGCGCTGACACGGTCAAAGCGTGGCACCATGATCACATGTCTGGGCGTTTGATACTCAATGATCATCCCACTGAATCTGAATCGAAGGTAGGACGCGGAAAGCGTCTTATCCGACATGACCGAATAGAGATAGCCTACCTGCTGAAACAGGGCCATACTCACCGCGAGATTGCAGCCCAGCTGGGACGTAATCAGTCGACGATTAGCAGGGAAATCGCCCGTGGGATGACTGAGCATGGCTACGATGCCCTCGTGGCACAAAAGCGGGCTGTAGACCGCCTAGCCAGGCCTAAACCCCGCAAACTCGATACCAACCCGCAGTTGCGTGCCTTGGTCATCGAGGGGTTGAACACGAAGTGGTCGCCTGAGCAGATTTCGAACTATCTTGCCCGCTGCTTCGGTAAAGGTGGGGATATGTCAATTAGCCATGAAACCATCTACCAAGCTCTCTACATCCAAGCCAAAGGCGCTTTGCGCCAGGAATTGAAGGTAGAAAAAGCCCTGCGTTCTGGGCGTACCGGCCGAAAACCACAATCACGCCTGCCAGCCCGCGGTAATCGAAGCTGGATTGGTGAAGACTACCGCATCAGCAAGCGCCCTGCCAGCGTTGAAGACCGCGCTGTTCCAGGACACTGGGAAGGCGATCTCATCATCGGCCAAGGAGGAACCACTGCACTCGTAACCTGTGTAGAACGCAGTACTCGCTACACCATGATCCGCAAACTGGATGTTCATGATTCCGCCACGACTGTCGATAAGTTAATCGAGATGTTTACCGGCAAAATACGCAACATCACCAAAACGCTGACCTGGGACCAAGGCGTTGAATTAGCCCAAGTCGACAAGCTGAGCATCGCACGTGGACTAGCAGTTTACTTCTGCGATCCGCACTCGCCTTGGCAGCGCCCTACCAACGAAAACACCAACGGGCTAGTCAGAGACTTCCTACCTAAAGGAAGCGACTTTAGTACTCTGACCGACAAGGATGTCCAACACATTCAAGACCTTCTCAACGGGCGCCCTAGAAAAGTCCTCGACTGGTATAAACCCGAAGAGAAGATACAAGAACTATTCAAGTGATGCATCCACCACTTGAAACCGCCCAATGATTTTGGAGCCTTATTTGATCGAAGTGACCGGCAGGAAGCTTAACGCATCGAATCCCAGAGAGCCTGTGCGCCGGCGTCGACCCACAGGACGACATTGCCCACCACGGTGTCCTGGAAGCCGCCAATCGGTACAGTCTCCGTCTCCACACCAGAGGACATCGACAGCGCCACGCGTGCCAAGTGCCAGACGTGGTCCGAGCGGCCGACGATGAAGGAGTCCGCGGTGTGGTTGACCAAGGAGATGGCCTTGAAGGGGTTCGCGATGGTCGCTGGGGAGGTTGTCTTTTCCAACAGGGCGGCGAAGAATTCGCGTTGGCGCTGTACGCGGTCGAGGTCACCCATTGCGGTAGCGCGGGTGCGCACATAGCCCAAAGCATCTGGTCCGCGGAGTTTTTGGCAGCCTGCCTGCAAGTCAATACCGGCGAGCGGATCGTTAATGGGTTCCTGCACACAGATCTCGACGCCGCCGACGGCATCCACCACGTTGGCAAGGCCGCCCATGCCGATCTCTGCATAGTGGTCGATGTGTAGACCCGTGGACTGTTCCACGGTTTGGGCAAGCAGCTGAGGGCCGCCGTAGGTAAACGCGGAGTTGATCTTGTCCATGCCGAAGCCGGGGACGTCAACGTAGCTATCGCGCGGGATGGAGACTAGTTTGGCCTTGCCAGACTTTGGGATGTGCAGGAGCATGATGGTGTCCGTGCGGCCCACGCCCACGTCTCCACCGGTGCCTAGCTCTGCCTGCTGTTCCTCGGTGAGACCTTGGCGGGAGTCGGAGCCCACGAGTAGCCAGTTAGTGCCGGAGGTCGATGCCACCTGCTCCTCAGGCAGCGCATCGATGCGGGTCAAGCGACTATCCGTCCACAAGGTGAACACCACGGTGAAGACTAGTGCGATGGCAACGAGCCAGCCTGCGCAGCCGAAAACCTGCTTGAGGGGGTTGACCTTCTTGCGGCGGCTGTGCGGGCGGCCCGCAGCGCGAAGACGAGAGGCGCGCCTCGGAGCATCTGGGTTATAGCTGCGTGGCGGCTGGTCAGTGCGGGGTTCGTACCGCTGCTGAGCAGCGCGGTCCGCGTAGGGGCGAGACTGTTGGCGCGGCGGGTTCTGGGCCATATAGGCATCGACGTCGAAACGAGTTTCCTCGCGGCGCGATGCTGCAGGGCGGCCGCGGTAGGGCTCTGCGGACCGCGCGCCGGGACGGCGTGCTTGGGAGGACTGGGGGCGGCGGCGCACTGGGCGGCCATAGCGGTCACGCAGGGGCTGGCCATCAGCGCCGAGGACGTAATCGCCCAGCTCAGCATCGCTGGCATGAGCGCCAGCAGACTGAGCCGAGCTGCCGGAACCCGCGCGGCGGTAATCGCCGGGGGATTCGCCCGCGCGGCGCGCCTCGCGCTCTGGATCGCGTCCTTGATAGGTCATGGGGAACACTGTACCGCCTAATCACTCCTGCCCCAGAGTTCACAGGGCGTGCGCGGAGCCTTTTCCAGCTACTTTTTAAGCGCCAAAGAGGGCGGCGTAACCGACGAACGCGACGGCGTCGATAAGAAAGTGCGCGATGACCAGCGGCCATACCCGTCCAGTGCGGTGAAAATACCAGCCATAGAGTAGCCCCATGATGATATTGCCAAACCCCGCCGAGACTCCTTGATAGAGGTGATAGGAGCCGCGCAGGAGGGACGTCGCCGCCAACGAGGCAGGAAGAGCCCAGCCGCACTGCTTGAGCCTGCTCATAAGCCAATAGACCACGACGAGCTCCTCCGCCCAGGCGTTGGCGAAGGACTTGAGCAGCAAGACGGGGATTTCAATCCAGGTATCAAAAGCCCCCGGAATGACCTCTTTGGTCCAGCCCCAGTGCAATGCCGCGTAGTAAAGCAGCAGCCCCGGCAGGCCAATGACAGCGGCTAATGCCGCGCCATGGAGGCCATCGCGCCAACGGGGCCGCGGCGGCCAGGCAAGGAGGTAGAGCACGAGCGCGCCCCACGCCACCAAGATGGCGGTGCTGCATAGCTGGAAGGCGAGGTCAAGCAGAGTCGTTGTGGACTGCGAGGAGTTGATGGTGACGGATTGCTCGTTGAGCGGGGCAGGGTTGAGGAGGGAATCCGTGAGCCGAAGGACGGCGCGTACCCCGGAGATACCAAACGTGATGGTGAGAACGATGAGAATTTCCGCCCGGAGGCGAGAGCGCGTCATGGTCATGAGTGGAGCACCTGGGCCAGGCCGAGAAGGGAGGCGTCGTCCAGCGTGATGCCGCCTAGGTGAACGCCGACTGGCGGGTGGTTGGGCACCGGCCACGGCACGGAGATCGCCGGAAGCTTGGCCACATTAAACAGTGATCCCCAGGGCGACCAGCGGGTTTGCTCGTCGAAATTCTCCTGATGGTCGCGGTCAAGGAAGTGCCCACGACGCGGCGGATCGAAGGCCAACGTGGGGGAGAGGACGGCATCTACCTGCCAGAACTTCCGGAGAACGCCAGGCAGAACGATGGCGTGACCACGCGCGAGCAAGAGTTCCATCTCCGTGACACGGCGGCCCTGGGTGCGAATCCACTCGGCGTAGCCTTCAGCGAACTCCAGATCCGCCAGACGGTGGGTAAAGATGTGATGGAAGGCCTCAAACGTTGCAGCCGCCTGCGGGTAAGGCGAGATGGCGACGGTCTCGAAACCGGCGCCCTCCAACCGGGCAGTGGCTTCGCTAACGGCGCGGAGCATGTGCGGAGCCACCTCTACCTCAGCGAAAAGAGGATCAGTGAGCACTCCGACGCGGGCGCGCGGTGTGCGCGGAGTTAGCCCATGGAGGGTAGCGCTATCAGCCACGGAGCGGGTAATAAAACCAGGCACGGAGAGGTCCTCGCCCGCAGGTTTGAAGCCCACGACGCCGCAGGCGGCAGCCGGAACGCGGATAGAACCACCGCCATCGGAGGCAAGAGCCGCGCGCAGCAAACCCCGCGCCACCTGCACGGCTGCACCACCGGAGGAACCGCCGGGCGTATGTCCGGGGTAGAGCGGATTATCCGGATGAGGAAGGCCCACGGGTTCCGTATCGACGCGCAGGCCCAGCTCGGGGGCGGCGGATTTGCCAATGATGACTGCGCCGGCGTCGATGAGCTCCTGCAGGAAGGGATCTGTCTCCTCGGCGAGGTAGGTGCGCTCAGCGTGGCCGTGGGTAGTGGGCATTCCAGCGACATCATTGAGATCCTTGGCAGAGAGAATCCACCCGCTCAAGCGCCCATGGCGCTGCGGCCGGCGGTCCAGATCGATGTGAGTGAAACCGTGCTCCTCGGGGCTTAGCCCCGCAAGATCCTCGCGCAGCTTCTCCAGGGTGAACTCGCTAACGTCCATGGCGGCCCAGTCTAGTGGGCTAAGGTTGCCTGCATGAGCACCACCATCGCATTCTTGGGGCCCGCCGGAACGTTTACAGAGGCGGCAATGCAACGTTTCGCCGCAGATCTGGGCGAGATTACGCCTCTTCCTGTTAGTTCCCCGAAGGAAGCGCTGGCCGCGGTGCGTTCAGGCGACGCCGATTATGCCTGCGTGGCCATTGAAAACTCCGTGGACGGACCAGTCACGGCCACGTTCGATGCGCTGGCTGATGGTTCCCCGGTCCAGATTTATCGCGAAGTGGATCTCCCGGTGTCCTTCTCCATCTTGACCCAGGGCAAGAGCGCGCAGCAGATTACCACCTTCTCGACTCATCCGGTGGCCTACCAGCAAGTTCGCGGCTGGCTGGAGGAGAACTTGCCGGGCGTGGAGTACGTCCCGGCGGCGTCGAATGGCGCAGCCGCCCAGGCTGTGGCGCGCGGCGAGGTGGATGCAGCAGCCGCCCCTGCCCGCGCCGGGGAGATCTTTGAGCTGGGCGCACTAGCGGACAACATCGCCGACGTTGAGGGCGCCACCACTCGTTTCGTCCTAGTAGGCCCCGCCGGCCAACCCACCGCGCGCACTGGCCACGACCGCACGTCCGTCATCTTTACCCTGCCCAACGAACCCGGCTCACTCGTGGGCGCCCTGCAGGAGTTTGCGCACCGCGGCGTGGACCTCACCCGCATCGAGTCCCGTCCGCTGCGTACTGTCTTTGGCAACTACCGTTTCCACGCGGATCTCATCGGGCACATCGATGATCAACCCGTGGCCGAGGCCCTGCGGGCGCTGTGGCTGCGCGCAGAAGAGGTGGTCTTCGTAGGCTCGTGGCCCTCCGCTGCGGCAACACCGAGGGCCCAGCTGGATCTGGCTCGGTTGAACCAGGCTGATGAATGGGTAGCGAAGGCGCGCACCGGGCAATAATGTGTGAAGCATGACCGGAAGAATCATTCTCCTGCGCCACGGCCAGACCTTTTCCAACATTGACCGCATCATGGATACCCGCCCGCCGGGAGCCGAGCTGACCGAGCGCGGCCGCGGCCAAGCGGAGGACGTGGGCCGGGAGTTGGCCGAGCTGTGTGAAGGCCGCCGCGTGCGCTTCGTCTGCTCCATTGCGCTGCGAGCCCAGCAGACGGCGATGCTGGCGTCCAAGGCGTATGCCGAGGCTGCCGATGAACGCAACGTCCCCGTCGAGGTCCGCGTGGGGCTGCACGAGGTCTACGCCGGCGAGCACGAGATGAGCGGCAGCGAGGATACCCACCGCGAATACATGGTGGCCCTGCGCGGCTGGGTCGATGGTGATCCGGAAGCCCGCATGCCGGGCGGCGAAAGTTACACCGACGTGCTCGAGCGCTACCAACCGGTGCTAGAGGATATTGCCGCGACGCTTGGCGACGACGAAGATGTCATCGTCGTCAGCCACGGCGCGGCAATCCGTGTGGTCACGACCCATGCCTGCGGCGTGGACCCGGATTTTGCCTACACCGGCTATATGCCCAACTGCCGCTTTACCCTCATGGAGCCACACGGCCAGTCCTTCGGCCAGTGGACCCTAAAACGCTGGGCCGATACCGACGTCTAATTCGTTATAGCCAGCGTAGGTGTCTCGGGGCGCCTACCCCCAGCCCAGCTCGTGGAGGCGGTCCTCCTCGAAGCCAAAGTAGTGCCCCACCTCGTGGAAGACGGTCACCATGACCTCATGGGCTAGCTCTTCCTCTGAGTTGCAGATGGACTGCAGCGGCTTGCGGTAAATGGAGATAGCATCCGGCAGGTAGCCGGTGTGTGAGGCGGTGCGTTCCGTCAGCATGACTCCCTCGTAGAGGCCCAGCAGATGGGGATTCTCTGGGTTCTCGTCCTCGACGAGGATGACGACGTTGCGCATCTGCTCCACGAACCTGTCCGGAATTTTGTCCAGGGCCTCGCCGACGAGTTCTTCAAAGCGCTCCTCGCTGACCTCATACATTGCTGTTCCCCTTTGTGGTTCGGGCGCCTACTGGGCCGGTGCGGCAGCCGGGTCTTCGGTAGGAGCCGCGGGGGTATCGCCACCGCCTTGCTCATTTGGATCGCGCAGGGGATTGCGCTTGGGCTGCTCGGTGGGCGGGGCGCCATCAATCATCAGGCCGTCACGCCCGTCCTTGGCCGAGCCCGTCACGGTGGAGAAGAAACCACGGTTGACGTGGATCAAGGAGCAGTTCACCGAACGTGAACCGCCTTCCCACGATTCGCGGGATAGGGCATCCCAGAAGGGCTGCAGCGTGGACTGGTAAAGATTTTCTTCACCGCCCAGGTAATCCATGGCGTCCTGGGTACAGGTCTCCGATAAGTGCTTGTCCAGTTCCTCATCGCTGGGGTAGCCGTCGGGGAAACGCTCCGCCAGGTTAATGACGGAGACGGTCTCCATCTGGTGCGGCTCGGTACACGGCACGGTGCTGACCACCTGTGATTCATCGACCTTGCGGCATTCGCCTGGCTTGGCGACGACCGCCTGGTCCACCTCCGCGACCTTTCCCGTGGACTCTTGCGGGACACCCGCAGCGTCTGTGGTCTGTAGGCCGCACAGCAGGGTGCGGTCACCCTTCTCCCACGAGGCCGCCGGCGGCAGGATGGAGGCGATGTCATAGCGACCATGGGGATCCCACTTGCCGTCGAGGTAGCTCACCGTTGGTGCCTCGCAGAGCTCATCGCGCAGCGCATTCTGGCGGGTAATGTCCGGGCGCTCGGCATTGCGGCCGAACTCACTGGTGGGGTAGGCACTCAAGTCCTCGCGCGCGGAGATTTCAAAGCGGTGCGGCTTGTCGCAGCTGGTCTGCTCGAAGCCGGTGGCGGTGCCATCCGGAGCAATATCCCACGTCACGCATGCCCCCGCGGAGGCGGAGGTGAAGGATGCTGCCGCTGCGTCCGGGGCAGAGGGGTCGGCGGCTTGGCTACCGTCGACGCTGGGAGCGGTGGACTCGCCCGCGGCCGTGTCGCTGCTGGAAGAATCGCCGCTGAACACACCGTAGGCAGCCATGAAGGCGGCCGCGGCCAAGGCGGCAACGAGGACGACGCGGATGGAGGAGGCGGAGCGCCAGGCAGAAGTAGTGCTCATAGAACTCTTCATAGTACCCCCTTAGCCTTAGCGGCTCCTAGGCGCTTCCTACGGCCCACCGTGACATTTACTGAGAAGCGCGGGCGACGCGGGAGGTCAGCCGGTAGCGGTCGGTGCGGTAGACCGAGGAACACCATTCCACCGGCCGGTCCCCCGAGCGGGCGAAACGGGTGATGTGGAGGAGGGGGGTGCCTGGGGAGACGTCGAGAAGCGCGGCGATCTCTTCCTCTGCCGCTACGGCCGTCACGGTTTGTTCGGCCTCTGTAATGGGGACGTCGAAGGTCGAGCCCAAAATGGCATAGACGGACTTGTAAATGTCATTTTCCAGCAGCGTCGGCGCGAAGGTGGAGTTGTACCAGCCATCATCGATGGAATAGGGCTCGCCATCGCCCAAGCGCAGGCGGCGCAAGTGGGTATGGGCCACGGTGGGAGCGGTATTAAAGAATTCGCACACCTCGTCCGGCGCGGTGCTGCGCTCACCGAGCAGGATCTTGGAGGATGCCGTGACCTTCTGGATCCCCATCTCATCGGAGAATGACGCGAGATGCAGGCGGCTCACCAGTGGGTTCGGCGCCACGAACGTGCCTTTGCCACGCACGCGACGCAGGCGGCCCTCCGCCACCAAATCCCCGATGGCGCGACGAACCGTGATGCGGGAAACGCCGTAGGTTTCTTCCAAAATGCGCTCGCCAGGCAGGATATCGCCCGGCTTGAGCGTGGTGCGGCAGAGCTCCGAGAGAATATCCCGCAGCTGCGCGTGCTTGGGCACGGGGCCGTCGGTGATGATGTGAGGCGCCATAACACTATGATAGGCCGCTGGTTATTACCACCGCAAAGGGTAGTGCATGCGCTAGACTGGGAGGCGTGATTGATCTCAAGTTTCTTCGCGAAAACCCCGATGTAGTCCGCGCTTCCCAGGTTAACCGTGGGGAGGATCCCGAGTTGGTGGACCAGCTGCTTGCCGCCGATGAGCAGCGCCGCGCGGCGATTGTGAAGGCGGACCAGCTGCGTTCTGAGCAGAACGCCTTTGGCAAGAAGATTGGCCAAGCCTCTCCGGAGGAGCGCCCGGCACTGCTGGAGGGCTCGAATGAGCTCAAGGAGAAGGTGAAGGCAGCGAGCGAGGAAGCGGCTGCCGCTGAGGCCAAGGTGGAGGAGCTGCAGTACCAGCTCTCCAACGTGGTCGAAGGCGCGCCGGCCGGTGGCGAAGATGACTTCGTGCTGATTGAGGAAGTGGGCGACAAGCCGGAGTTCGACTTTGAGCCGAAGGATCACTTGGAGTTGGGTGAGTCGCTGGGGCTTATCGACGTCAAACGGGGCGCCAAGGTTGGCGGTGCCCGCTTCTACTACCTCACTGGTGACGGCGCCTTCCTGCAGCTGGGCATGCTCATGTTGGCCGCGCAGAAGGCCCGTGAGGCTGGCTTTACCCTCATGATCCCGCCGGTGCTTGTGCGTCCGGACGTCATGCAGGGCACGGGTTTCTTGGGCCAGCACTCGGATGAGGTTTACTACCTCCAGGAAGATGACCTTTACCTCGTTGGTACCTCTGAGGTGGCTCTGGCCGGCTACCACAAGGACGAGATTATTGATCTCTCCAACGGCCCGATTCAGTACGCTGGCTGGTCCTCCTGCTTCCGCCGCGAGGCCGGTTCGCACGGCAAGGACACCCGCGGCATTCTGCGCGTGCACCAGTTCGACAAGCTGGAGATGTTCATCTACTGCAAGCCGGAAGACGCCGAAGAGATGCACCAGAAGCTGCTCGCGATGGAGAAGGACATGCTGGCCGCTATGGAGCTGCCGTACCGCACCATCGATATCGCCGGTGGTGACCTGGGATCCTCCGCTGCCCGCAAGTTCGACAACGAGGCATGGGTTCCCACCCAGGGCACCTACCGCGAGCTGACCTCGACCTCGAACTGCACGACCTTCCAGGCTCGCCGCCTCTCCACTCGCTACCGTGATGAGAACGGCAAGACGCAGTACGCCGCTACCCTCAACGGCACCCTCGCCACCACCCGCTGGCTCGTGGCCATCCTGGAAAACCACCAGCAGGCGGACGGTTCTGTCGTGGTTCCAGAAGCTCTTCGTCCTTTCGTGGGCAAGGATGTGCTTTACCCCGTAAACTCCCAGTAGATCGCTGCGCGCGGGGTTTCGCGCGCATCGCCCTGACTTGTCCCTCCTCGCCGCCTCCTTCAGGCGGCGAGGTTTCTTACCTGTTTGGAGCACCATGAGCGCTGTGACCAATTTTGTCTACCGGCAGATCACACACGTGGGCCGTGCGGTCACCGTGGCCCAAGGTTTGAAGATGCGCCTGTCGGGCGTGGAGAACATTCCGGATGAGGGCGGCGCGGTCATCGTGTGCAACCACACGGGCTATATGGACTTCCTTTTCGGAGCCTACTTGGCGTACCAGAAGAAGCGCCTCGTGCGTTACCTGGCCAAGGCCTCGGTGTTCAAGGCTCCGGTGGTGGGCCGCCTCTTCGAAGTGATGGGGCACGTTCCGGTGGATCGCATTGATGGTGGGGCGTCGATTGTGAAGGGCACCGAGTTGGCCAAGAGTGGCGAGCTGGTCGGCGTCTTTGCGGAGGGCACCATTTCCCGCAGTTTCGAAATCAGGTCCATGCGCAATGGTGCTGCGCGCATTGCCCACGCGGCGGGTGTGCCGATTATCCCGCAGATTATTTTTGGCTCCCAGCGCCTCTGGACCAAGGGGCAGAAGAAGCACTTGGGCCGCACGAATACTCCGATCCTCATCACGGCGCTGGAGCCCTACTACACCACGGGTGACCCCGATGCCGATATCGCGGAAGTGCGTCGCCGCATGCAGGAAGCGCTCGAGGAGCTGTGGAAGCAGTATGAGTCCGAGTTCGGGCCGATGCCCGCGGGCGAGTATTGGGTACCTGCCCGCAAGGGGGGCGGTGCGCCGACCTTGGAGGAGGCTGAGGCTCAGGACGCCGTGGTGGAGGATGAGCGCTACCGCGTGCGTCGTTTGCGCGATGACTTGGCCCACCTCAAAGGCTATGTCTCTGCCGCCACCATTGAGTTGGTGCGCGACCGCATGACGCTCAAAAAGTCTGCCACGCCGGAGGATGACGCAGTGCTTGCCGACGTCCCCAGTACCGACAGCGCCGACAGCACCACCGACGCCGACCAGCTCAAGGAGCGGCCGCGTACCGCGCCGGAAACCCTGGAATGGATCAAGGAGAACCTCAACTCCGTGGTGGAGGAGGCAACTCGTGGTCTGGAGGAGGGTCGCGACAAGGTGACGGAGGTTATGGCGCAGCTCAAGTCCGACGTTGCCGAGGCGCAGGCGTCGATGACGGCGAGCGGCAAGGAGATCTTCGCGGGGTCCGTCGTGGAGCAGGGCCTGCTCTCGGCCGCCACGCAGTCTCGCCTCATCGTTTCCCGTCTGCCGCACCGCATCAAGGCGGAGTACTCCGCTGTGCCGCGCATTGTTGTGGCGGATCAGAGCGCGATGAGCATGGAGGGCGGCGAAGTGTCGAAGCGCCTCCAGGGAGCATTGGCGCAGTTGCATCCCCAGGTTGAGCATCTGGTGATTATTTCGCAGCAGGGCACAGTACTTGATGCCGCTGCCGTGGAGGACATCCCGCAGGACGTCTGGCGCATTGCCTGTGCCGAAGGTGCTGAAGGCGTGCAGTTTAACGACGCTCCCGGTGGTCCCGTCGCGACCGCCTCCTCCCCGGCTGAGGGGCTGGCCGCGGTGGTGAAGAAGATTGGAGCCGAACCGAGGGACCTCCTCTTCTTTGCGAATGAACCCGGTGACGAGACGTTTGCCGAAGGCGACGAGGACGTTGCCGTGCATATGGTGGCCCTTGAGACCGCTCCCATTGAGGTGGTCAAGGCGGCTCGGGCCGTGACGTATTCCGCCGAGCGCTTCGGAATGGCAGAGGTGCTGGAGGCGATGGCCCGCCTACAGAAATCGAAGAAGAAATAAGTCTGCACATCTCCCACTTTTGGGAGATTCTCTTTGCCCCTTACTGCCCCCCTGATAGGGGTAGTTTTCTTTTTGTGCACCTACTGAGTGGTGTGAAAAAGTCCTGCTTACCCCTCCGGAGGTTACGTGTGAGTAGCGTCTCCGGAATGAAAAAGGCGTGATCTATAGCATGGAGCTTGGGAGATAACTTCTTCTTCATCTCAGCCGCACAGCAATGACCGTGGTGGACAATGCCGAGGCATCGTTGCTCGCGCGGTGGGTGAGCACATTTGCTTGAGCTGCGCCTTTGTCATGTGAACAAATCTTTTCCGCGCAGTGGTAAGCAGCGAGAGAGGAGATTCGGTCAACCATGACCACGACGAGTAACCACAGCTTTAACCCCGAGTATTTTGAACAGACATGGAACGACTACTCCACTGAGGACTACGACGTCGTCATTATCGGCGGTGGCTCCGTAGGCGCTGGTGCTGCGGTGGATGCAGCCACCCGCGGTTTGAAGACGGCCGTGCTGGAATCCCAAGACTTTGCGGCAGGAACGTCCTCGCGTTCCTCCAAGATGTTCCACGGTGGCCTGCGCTACCTCGCCATGTTTGACTTCCGCCTCGTTGCGGAGTCCCTCAAGGAGCGCGAGCTAAACATGTCGACCCTGGCCCCGCACCTGGTCAAGCCGCTGAAGTTCATCTTCCCCCTTACCCACCGCGGTTGGGAGCGCGTCATGATGTTCGGCGGCTTTACCCTCTATGACCTCATGGGTGGTGCCAAGAGCGTCCCGATGCAGAAGCACCTCACCCGCAAGGGCGTGCTCAAGGTCACCCCGGGCCTTAAGGAGGACGCCGTCGTCGGTGGCGTGCGCTACTACGACACGCTTGTCGACGACGCCCGCCACACCATGACCGTCCTGCGCACCGCTGCTGAATATGGCGCAAGCGTGCGCACCGGTACCGAGGTTATTGGTTTCGAGAAGGATAACCGCGGCCGCATCACCGCCGCGCAGGTCCGTGACCTCGAGACCGGCCGCGAGACCACCGTCAAGGGCAAGGTCTTCATCAACGCCACGGGTGTCTGGAACGACAAGATTCAGGAGATGGCTGGCGCGGAGGGCAAGTTCACCGTTCATGCCTCCAAGGGCGTGCACATCGTTGTCCCGAAGGACGCCCTCGATGCCGACGCCGCTCTGTGCTTCGTCACCGAAAAGTCCGTGCTCTTCGTCATCCCGTGGGGCGAGTACTGGATCATCGGTACCACCGATACTGACTGGGAAAAGGGCCTGTCCCTGCCGGATCCGGCCCCGACCAAAGCAGATATCGACTACATCCTGGACCAGGTCAACCAGCGCGTGCGCAACAAGATTACCCGCGAGGACATCGTCGGTGTCTACTCCGGTCTGCGCCCGCTGCTGTCCGGTAAGTCCGACTCCACCACCAACCTCTCCCGCAACCACGCCGTTGCCCGCGTAGCCCCGGGTCTCGTCTCCGTTGCTGGTGGTAAGTACACGACCTACCGCGTTATCGGTAAGGACGCAGTGGACCTGGCCGCTAAGGAACTGGGCTTTAAGGTGGCGGAATCCGTCACCGAGCGCACCCCGATCTTGGGCGCGGACGGCTACCACGCGCTGGCCAACCAGGTTCCGGCGCTCGCTCGCCGCTACAACCTCGATGAGAATCGCATCGAGCACCTGCTTGGCCGCTACGGTTCGCTCATCAGCGAGGTTCTGGCTCCCGCCGCCGAGGACGCCTCCCTCCTTGAGGCGGTTCCGGGCGCTGAAAGCTACATCTGGGCTGAGGTTCGCTACGCCGTCACCCACGAAGGTGCACTGCACATCGACGACATCGTGTCTCGCCGCCTGCGCGTGGCCATCGAGTTCGCCGACCGAGGCGTTGCCGCTGCTCAGCCTATTGCTGAGTTCGTCGCGCCGCTGCTGGGCTGGGACCAGAACGACATTGAGCGCGAGGTTAGCCAGTTCAAGCAGCACACCGAGGCGGAGCTTGCCGCCGAGGCTGCCCTCACCGACCGTGAGGCAAATGACATTCTCGAGCGCGCCGGCAGCGCACGAGCCACTAAGGAAGAAGCCTAAGCGTCACGAGGCCCAGCGAGGACGTTTGCTGTCTCTCGCTGGGCCTTTGGCCTAGGTAAAAGAGAAAGGACAAGTTATGACCGGAACTGATGCATTCCTGTGGGAGTTCCTTGGCACGGCAGTGCTGCTCCTGTTGGGTAACGGCGTCTGCGCCACTGTAAACCTCCGCACCTCCGCGGCGCGCGGTGCAGACTGGATCGTTATCGCAATGGGCTGGGGCCTCGGCGTCTACTTGGGCGCTAGCATCGCGGACCCCTCTGGCGGTCACCTCAACCCGGCGGTGACCATCATGCTCGCTGTCAATGGCTCTCTTGAGTGGAGCCTCGTGCCTTATTACTTCCTGGGTCAGATCCTGGGCGCCATGGTCGGTGCCTTCCTGGCGTGGGCAACGTTTAAGCAGCTTTTCGACGCCAACAATGTCGACGAAGCCGGCAACGTCACCGGAGCCAACAAGAACACCGGCGGTATTTTCTTCACGAACCCGGCGCACCCGAACAACGGCTGGAACGCAGTGACGGAGTTCATCGCTACCACTGTGCTGCTCATGTTCATTGCCTTCGGTCCTACCGGCGGCGAGCTCGGCCCGCTGAGCTACTTCGGCGTTGCCTTCGTCATCGTGTCTATCGGTCTGTCCCTCGGTACCCCCACCGGATACGCCATCAACCCGGTCCGTGACCTTGGTCCCCGCATCATGTACGCCTTCGTCCTGCCCATCAAGGACAAGGGCACTGGAAACTGGGGCTATGCCTGGGTTCCGGTCGTCGCGCCGATGCTGTCGGCCGTCGCCGTTGGCCTGCTGTCCATAGCCCTTTAAAACACCCCGACAAGGAGAAAGTTATGTCCACCAAGAGCTACGTTGCAGCGATTGACCAGGGCACCACGTCCACGCGCTGCATCATCTTTGACCACGACGGCGAGCAGGTGTCCGTCGGACAGTTCGAGCACGAGCAGATCTTCCCGGAGAAGGGCTGGGTTGAGCACGACCCGGAGGAGATCTGGAGCAATACCCGTCGTGCCGTCGGTGAAGCCCTGGCTAATGCCGACATCAACGTCGAAGACATCGCCGCTTTGGGTATCACCAACCAGCGTGAGACCACCGTTGTGTGGGACAAGAAGACTGGCAAGCCGGTCTACAACGCCATCGTGTGGCAGGACACCCGCACCACCGAAATCTGTAAGGAACTGGCTGGTGATGAGGGTGCCGACAAGTGGCGTCGTCGCACCGGTCTGATCATCAACTCCTACCCGGCTGGCCCGAAGGTGAAGTGGATCCTCGATAACGTCGAGGGCGCTCGCGAGCGCGCTGAGGCCGGCGAGCTTCTCTTCGGCACCATCGATACCTGGCTGCTGTGGAACCTCACCGGCGGTGCCGACGGCGACAACGGCCAAGAAGCCCTCCACGCCACCGACGTCACCAACGCTTCCCGTACGCTGCTCATGGACATTGAGAAGCTCGAGTGGGATGAGGATCTGTGCAAGGAGATGGGTATTCCTACCTCCATGCTTCCGGAGATTCGTCCCTCCCTCGGTGACTTCCGCACCGTCCGTGAGCGCGGCTCCCTGTCTGGCGTGCCGATTCGCGCCATCCTTGGTGACCAGCAGGCCGCCATGTTCGGTCAGGGCTGCTTCCGCCCGGGTTCTGCGAAGAACACCTACGGCACCGGCTTGTTCCTCCTCCTCAATACCGGTACCACCCCGAAGTTCTCCGACAACGGCTTGCTCACCACCGTGTGCTTCCAGCGCGAGGGCGAGCGTCCGGTCTACGCGCTCGAGGGCTCCGTGTCCATGGGTGGTTCCCTGGTGCAGTGGCTGCGCGATAACCTGCAACTCATCCCGAACTCCGCGTCCATCGAGAACCTGGCCCGCGAGGTCAAGGACAACGGCGGCGTCTACATCGTGCCGGCCTTCTCCGGCCTCTTCGCTCCGTACTGGCGCCCGGATGCTCGCGGTGTCATCGTGGGCCTGACCCGCTATGCCAACCGCAAGCACCTGGCCCGCGCGGTTCTCGAGTCCACCGCATACCAGACCCGTGACGTCGCGGACGCCATGGTTGCTGATTCCGGCGTGGAGATCACCGAGCTGCGTGTCGACGGCGGCATGACCATGAACGAACTACTCATGCAGTTCCAGGCTGACATGCTCGGCGTGGAGGTTCACCGCCCGAAGAACGTGGAGACCACCGCCACCGGTGCGGCCTTCGCCGCCGGCCTGGACTCCGGCTTCTGGGATGACCTCAGCGTACTGGGCTCCCAGCAGGGCGACTTCAAGGTCTGGAAGCCGCAGCGCGACAAGGACGAGGTAGACGCTCTCTACCGCGACTGGAAGCGCGCCATCAAGCGTTCCCTCAACTGGGAAGACACCGACGATGATGACGTTATCGCCTAAGCTTTAGCGCCTTTCCTGCGGCCGTGACAACGTGTGTCGCGGCCGCATTCGCGTTCTAGGCCCCTGACGTAGACTCATGGTTATGACTTTCCCGGAGCACGCCCCACGACTCATCGTGAGCGATATCGACGGCACCCTGTTGGACCGCAACCACCGTGTGCCTAAGCGCAATCGGGAGGTCATCGCCCGGGCTGTCAATGCCGGAGCCGAGTTCGCTTTGGCCACGGGTCGACCTTTCCGCTGGATTATGCCGGTACTGGAGCAACTTACGGTACGCCCGGTGTGCGTGACGTCGAATGGCGCGGTGATTTATGATTCCGCCGAGGACCGCGTCCTCTCCGCCCACGAGTTATCCCCGGAGGCTTTGGCCGAAACTGTCGACGTTGCCACCCGAGCCCTCCAGCCCCTGGGCGGCGCGGGTTTCGGCGCGGAGCGCGCTGGCGGCTCGCTGCTGGATCCCGTGGACGAACTCTTTGTGGTGGAATCGCACTATTCAGAGAACGCGATGTTTGAAGGTTTTGGCCTGGTGAGCGTGGGGGAGTTGGTGTCGAAGCCAGCCGTGAAGCTGCTGATTCGCAATACTGATTATTCGGCCCCGGAGCTCTATGAGTTGGTCGCCCCGCACATCGATCCGGAGCTTGCCCACGTCACGTACTCGATGTCGGAGGGTGTGCTCGAGGTCGCTGCGCCGAACGTGACGAAGCGCCGCGGTGTCCAGTGGTTGGCGGAACATCACGCTATTGCTCGCGAGGACATTATCGCCTTTGGCGATATGCCCAATGACCTCGAAATGCTGGAGTGGGTCGGCTTCGGCGTTGCGATGGAAAACGCACACCCCGCGCTTGTCGACGTCTCCGATGCCACCACCCTTCCCCATCACCAGGCCGGCGTGGCCAAGGTGCTTGAGCACTGGTTCTAATCTTCGGGTTGCGGGGGTGGTCAGGGTGCTTTAGTGTTCTGGGTCATGGGGGATTTAGAGACCTATTTCTCCTACCGCAACTCGGGGATCACACTGGTGGAGCAAGCGGTAGGAGGCGAGAGACGTTTACGCGCACTCGGCGCTTCGCTAGCCGATGCCACCGAGCTGGCACGCTTAAACCACGTCTACTTCGGCACCACGAAATTCACGGGCAAACAACGACAAGCCCGCGCCCGAGCTGCCGAACAACACCACGACTTAGCCACGCTCAGCCTCATTGAGTCCTACACCAAGAAGCTAAAAAATCAGCTGCATGCCTGGAACCTACGCCTCAAGCTTGCCGGCACCCCAGCACCAAACATCCCAGCCGTAGCGGCCAAGCGCTTAAAAGAACTCAAGCCTAAACGTGTGCCGAAACCTGGGGTGCGCATGACCTACCGCTCGGAAGGCCCGCATTCACTCACGATTACCGATGACCCCATGACCGTCACCGAGATGCGCGGCGTTCTAGAATCTCTCAACCAGGACAATCTGTTGGAGGCAGCCAAGCACGTCTTCTTCAACAAGTCCCACGGCGGAACCAAACCCGCCGTATTCACCAGCGTGGTCGTCACCTTGGATAAGCTCGACAAGATTATCTCCGGCGACGGGGATGACATCGTCCTCGAGCTCACCAACGGTGGCCGGATGACGGGCACGCAGTTTTTGAACTATAAGTTTGCTGAGATCGGCTACGTCACCCTCATCCACCCCACCATCGGGCCGGTCTGGCTGCATCGCATGAAACGCCTTGCCGGGTTCGAGCAGCGCATCATGGCCAGTGCCGAGCACCCCACCTGCGCCAGGAAAGGTTGTAACAAACCGGCTGATTATGCACACGTGCATCACCTAGTGCCGTGGAAAGCCGGTGGGGCTACCAACCCGCCGAATCTGACCATGTTGTGTGCTTACCACAACGGCATTAATGATGACGACCCGGAGAAACCAACAGGTGCCGGCTACGTGTTTAGGATTCGCGGAGAGGTGGCCTACGTCCCACCGTGGGCAGAACCGATCACTGCCCAGGCGGCTTACCAACAAGCCCAGAACAACCTCCCCAGGCCAGGCTAACCCCCCCAAGCACCACACCGCCCACGCGGACGCCCCCACAGGGCATCCGCGAAATCGGCGATCCTCAAAGCGGGGCCCTGCGCTGTGCAGAGCCCCGCTGGTGCCGAGGATTAGTTTGTAAAGACCTGAATCTGCTCGGTATCTGGGTTGTAGACGATGGAACCGCCCTGGAAGTGAACGCGGACTTCCTTGCCATTGCCGGTGAGGATTTCGTCGGACGTCGGCAAACCAAGCTTGGCGGCGTTAGCGCCGGTTGCCCACTCCTTGGCAATCTGGCCCACCAGTGCGTGGGCGCCAGTCTCCTCGGAGTAGAGGACCACGCCGTTCTGGAAGAGCTGCGAGATGATACCCGATGTCTCATCCGGGCCGCCCACGGCTAGCCCCAGGACCGGTCCGAAGTTGTTGAGCACTGCGGTCCACGTCTCCCTGAGGCCCTCATTCTTGCTCAAGGACACCACCTTGGTCACAATGCCCGGAATCTGCTCGACCGGCAGTCCGCCGACCTTTTTGTCCTTGTCAATCTGCTTATCGGAGCGGCTGTACATGATGCCGAAGACCGTGGCAGCTAGGCCGAGGAGTGCCGTGATGGTGCTGAGCGGAATCTCGGAATCACCAATCGAGGACATCGGCTCTTGCGCTGCCGGATTGTTCGGGCGCGGTGCTGGTTCATCGGTGACTGTCGCTGTGTCGGTTGCAGTGGACCCTTCGAAGTCATCAGACCAATCGATTGAGCCAGATGCCCCAGACCTGATGGCCTTGTATTTCTTATGCGCTGCTGCACGAATCTGCGGCCAGAGCGCAATGGTGTAGCGGCCCGGGCATGCAGTGAAGTGAGCGTCACTGTGGCCGAAGAATCCATAAACCGGGGCATAAGCACCGGCCGGGTACCTCGAACCGGAGAAGCCCTGAGAGCGAAGGTTCACGCGGGATTCCGGATCGACACCAGAGATAGCGGCCTTCCAGCCCGCCAGGTCCGTGACTGACTTCAGCAGGGCAGCGGTCGGCTGAGTCTTCTCGTAATTACCAATCATCGAGATGCCCCACGTGTTTTCGTTGAAGCCACCGATGTGGGCGCCCTGCACGGCCTCGTCGAGGCCACCATAGCGGCCTTCGTAAATCGTGCCGTACTTGTCCACCAAGGCGTTGTAGCCGATATCGCACCAGCCCAGGTTTTGCGCGTGGTATTGGTATGCCGCGCGGACCTGTGCAGCTGCCTGCGCGCGGGTGTAATCATTGGAACCTGCAGTGTGGTGCAGCGCAATAGCCTTCACGCCATCATCGTAATCAGCGTCCTTACAACGCAGGCTCTCATCCGCGCCCCAACGAGCACGAGATACCACGCGCGGCATACCGTCAGTATCGGCAGTGGGTTCGATAACCTCGCCCTCCTGAGCATTGCCGTCCATAAACACGGCCTCAAGGCCCTCCACGCTGGCGGTGTTCTCGACGTCCGCGACTGGCGCAATGTCACCGACATTGGACGCAATAGGCGCCGGCAGCGGGTTCGCGGAGCGCTCCGCGGCAGCATTGGCGGCGGCGAGGGAGGGGGAGACGTCGTCAAGCGCGGCGTCCTCCTCAACCTCCGTCTCCTCGAAGGATTCATCGAGGTTGGACCCCGTCACGAGATCGACGTTGTTGATGGAAACCTGCACATCGTTAGTGTCGCCCACGAAGATGAGCTCAGTACCGTTCGTGGCAGAGGGGTCATCGCCGGAGTAGGACATCGCGTCCATGTCGTACCACTCGGACCAGGACCCGTCCGGCTGCTTCGCGCGCACGAAGGCGGCGACATCGCGCGGGCCCTTCCACGTCACGGCGAAGGAGGAAAAGGTTCCGTCACGGTGGAACTGCTTCACCGCGCGCGGCCCGGAGCCGTCACCTTGGGAGGCGATGGCAGGGTCATCGACGACGACCGTTTCGCCCGAACCGAAGGACTCGCTGTGGGACGAAACTTCAATCGGCCCGTTGCCAGCCTCCTGGGTCTGGAGAATGGTATGCCCTCCGAAGGCGGCGGTGGTGACCACGGCGATGGAGGTGACCGCGGCGATAATCGGCGTGGACCACCGAGATTTCGCGGGGACGAGACGACGTTTCTGTTGCACTGTTACTCCCTAGGGGCTATCTGCAGGTTAAAAAGAGCGCAAAAAGTTAACTAACGGGACACATGTTACGACAGTTGCGTGTGGGGTCGGAGGTGTGACACGCGCGTGTTCGTCATCCGCGGCACCAGGGGTGGCGCTGTTTTAAGCTGGAGTCCATGACTGCATATGACCTCATCGTTGTTGGATCTGGATTCTTTGGCCTAACCGTGGCCGAGCGCGCAGCCTCCCAGCTGGGCAAGAAGGTGCTCATCGTCGAGCGCCGCGAGCACCTGGGCGGCAACGCCTACTCGGAGGCCGAGCCGGAGACCGGCATCGAGGTCCACAAGTACGGTGCGCACCTCTTCCACACGTCGAACAAGCGCGTGTGGGATTACTGCAACCAGTTCACGGATTTTACGGACTACCAGCACCGCGTCTTTGCCATGCATGACGGCACGGCCTACCAGTTCCCGATGGGCCTGGGCCTGATTAACCAGTTCTTTGGTCGCTACTACTCGCCGGATGAGGCGCGTGAGCTCATTAAGGAGCAGGCCGGTGAGTTCGCGGTGGATGAGGCGCAGAACCTGGAAGAGAAGGCCATCGCGCTGATTGGCCGCCCGCTCTATGAGGCCTTCATCCGCGATTACACCGCCAAGCAGTGGCAGACGGACCCGAAGGAGCTGCCAGCCGGCAACATCACTCGCCTGCCGGTGCGCTACACCTTCAACAACCGCTACTTCAACGACACCTATGAGGGCCTGCCCGTCGACGGCTACGCGGCATGGCTGGAGAATATGGCGGAGCACGAGCTTATCGACGTCCACCTCAACACCGACTGGTTCGACGTCCGCGAGGAGCTGCGAGAGGCGTCGCCTGTTGCCCCGGTGGTCTACACCGGCCCGCTAGACCGCTACTTCGATTTTGCCGAGGGTGAGCTGGGCTGGCGCACGCTGGACTTCGACCTGGAGGTGCTGGAAACCGGTGACTTCCAGGGCACCCCGGTGATGAACTACAACGATGCTGACGTGGACTACACCCGCATCCATGAGTTCCGCCACTTCCACCCGGAACGGCAGGATAAATATCCTGCCGATAAGACGGTCATCATGAAGGAGTACTCGCGCTTTGCCGAGAAGGGCGATGAGCCGTACTACCCGATTAACACCCCGGAGGACCGCTCCAAGCTGGAGGCTTACCGCAAGCTCGCCGCTGCGGAGGCCCGTGAGAACCACGTCCTCTTCGGTGGCCGCCTGGGCACTTACCAGTACCTGGACATGCACATGGCCATCGCCTCCGCGCTGAGCATGTTCGACAACAAGCTGGCTCCGTTCTGGAACGAGGGCAAGGCCCTAGAGCAGGAGCGCGGCCACTAGGCCGCAGTGCTGCCCCCGGCCGCTCCCTATAGTGCGGCACGGCGCGCTATGCTGAAACACCTCGATGGAAGGAGGTGACGGCATGGCCCAGCGCAAGAAGAGGAAGCACGCGCCCGGGGCTGCGGACCGCAGCATGTGGAAGATGTCCCCGGAGCGGCTTGAGGAACATCTCAAGCTACGTAGTCGCGCGACCCGCATTCCCGATAAGAAAAAGCAGCAAGCAAAGAAGGCCTGCCGGAACACCCGGCAGGCCTTTGGCCTTTGTGGGCCCCGAAGACCATCGCCGGCGCCAATCATGAGCGGTGTGAAAGTAAAACTTGAGGTCGGGACAACAACTCGCTAAAGTAAACTCCAGGTTAACAATAGGCGAACAGAAAGTGAGTTTAAAATGACCTCCCCGAATTCCCGTCGTTTCGATACTCTGCGCCAGGATCTTCAGGCCGACTACGGTCACGAATACAGCACCGACGAGATTAACTCCGTCCTGGACGCTGCCATTAAGCGCCACGAGGAAGGCGCTACTCTCGAGGACTTTGTGCCCGTCATGGTGGAGCGCGAGGTGCGTGAGCACTTTGGTGGCCACCGTATCCACGTGCGTTTTGCTGCCGGCGCCGACCATGCTCTGGCCCAGGCAGCCGTGGCGTTGACGAAGAAGCACGCCGGCGACGCCCTGCTAGTGGACGCTGCCGTGGCTCACCCGGAGAACGAGTCCGATTCCCACATGGCCCACGTGCTTCAGGAGCGCGGTATGGCTGAGCATCCGGACCGTTACCTTGAGGACCTGCGTCTGCTGACCATCCCGGATTACATTGTGTACCTTGGCCGCGACCTCCCACGCGATGAGGCAGGCAAGGACATCAAGATTTGGGATATCGCTACCGCTGAAACGGTGGAAGAGACCCGCGAGTTGGCCGATGACCTCGGCGCCCGCGTGCTCTACATGCTCAACCGCCTGGGTATCGAGCCCATTTCGGAGGATGCGCCGGTGACGGCCTAAACCTCTGGAGCCCTGACGCTAGTTGAGGGCGAAGTAGTACAGCCTCCAGTGATCTCTCGTAGATCCTGGAGGCTTTCGCGATCGGTAGCCTCTGCATTTCCCAGACCTTGCTCAGCGCCGCGTGGGAACTCAGCGGAAGAGTGCGAAACCACTAATCTTGGTTTCTGATAACTGTCGAAAACTGTGTGGAGAACCGAAGATATCGTGACTGCCAACAATTCTGCTGCGTACGAACCCGTACAGCGCATCCTGCTGCCGAAGCGCGGCGAGCCGAGCGACGTCCGCATGCTCTACCTCATCGAATCGGAGCGCAACCGCGAGCGCCTCAGCTGGAGCGGCCGCACCTCCGTGACCATCCCGGCCGGCGAAGAAGCCTCCTTTGAGACCTACTTCAATGCGTTCCCGGCCGCTTATTGGCGCCGCTGGTCCCAGCTGAAGTCCATCGTGCTGGTGATGGACGTCGAGGGCGAGGCCAACATTTCCCTCTACCGCTCCAAGCAGGACGGCCAGCGCATTTCCGTGGCCAACCACGTGGTGACCACTGGCCACCACGAGTTCGAGCTGCCCCTGAAGAACTTCGAGGACGGCGGCCTGCTGTGGTTCGACGTCGCGGCGGTGGAAGACACCGTGCTTGCCGACGCCTCCTGGGCCGCCCCCCACGCCCCGAACCCGCAGCTCCTCCCGGACGGCAGCGAGTACCCGGCGCAGGAGAAGCGCGTGGCCGTGGGTATTCCGACCTTTAACCGCCCGACGGACGCCGTCGCGGCGCTGCAGGCCCTGGCGGAGGACCCGGTGGTGGACGGCATCATCGACTATGTCCTTATGCCGGACCAGGGCAACCAGCACCCAGCGGACGAGCCGGGCTACGACGAGGCCGTCGCGCACTTTGGTGAGCGCTTCCGCGAGTTCCGCCAGGGGAACCTGGGCGGCTCGGGTGGCTACTCCCGCATCATGTTTGAAGCACTGGAGAATACCGATTCGCCGTACATCCTCTATATGGATGATGACATCGCGATTGAGCCGGATTCCATCCTCCGTGCGGTTCAGGCGGCGCGTTATGCGGCCAAGCCTTTCATCGTGGGCGGTGAGATGCTCAACCTGCAGGAGCGCTCCCAGCTGCGCACCACCGGTGAGCGCGTCAACCGCGCTGACTTTATGTGGGGCGCGGCCGAGCATGCTGTGTACGACCACGACTTTGCCAAGTACCCGCTGCGCGCCATCGGCACCAAGGAATCCCGCTTGGACCCGAAGAAGTACGACTCCCGCGCGCTGCACCGCCGCATTGATGTGGAATACAACGGCTGGTGGATGTGCCTCTTCCCGCGCATCGTGGCGGAGACCACCGGTCAGCCACTGCCGCTGTTCATCAAGTGGGATGACACCGAATACTCCCTACGTGCAGCATCCAAGGGTTTCCCCACGGTGACGTGGCCGGGTGCAGCCATCTGGCACATGGCCTGGGCAGATAAGGACGATGCCATCGACTGGCAGGCCTACTTCCACCTGCGCAACCGTCTTATCGTGGCAGCGCTCTACCACGAGGGCGATGCACGCGGGATTACCAAGTCCATCTTCAAGTCCACCCTCAAGCACACCATGTGCATGGAATACTCCACAATGGCCATCCAGCTGGAAGCCATGAAGGACTTCCTGGCCGGACCGGATCGTCTCTTCGACATCCTGGAGTCTTCCCTGCCGCGTATCGCGGACATCCGCAAGGGCTATTCCGATGCGGTCATCATCGAATCCGCCGACCAGCTTCCCCCAGCTACCGGCGCGCCGGGCGTACCCACCAAAAATGTGGGCGGCCGCTTGGGCAAGCTCAAGAAGATCCCGTGGCTCCTTCAGTCCGCCAAGCACCTGGTGAGCAAGGAAGACCGCGCGCACCACGAGGCCCCGCAGCTCAACCTCACGCCGGAGGAGGCGCGGTGGTTTACGCTTTCCCGCGTCGACTCCGCCACGGTCTCCACCGCAGGTGGCACCGGCGTGGCCTTCCGCAAGCGCGACCGCGACCTGGCCAAGGAGCTGGTGCAGTCCACCCGCGAGCTGCTCAAGGAAATCGAGGAGAACTTCGATGACCTGCGGGCTGAGTACCGCGCAGCCCTACCGGAGCTGACCTCCCGTGAATCCTGGCGAAAGGTGTTCGATGCCCAGTAAGCTTTCCGTCGCCGAATCCCACGTCCTGGAAAAGATCCAGGATGTGGCCTTCGACGCCCCCGGCGTCCTGCCCACTGCCCGAGCGCTTAGCCACTTCGGCGAGCACGCCCTGGGCTGGATGGCCCTGTCCGCGGTGGGCGCGGGCATGAACTACAAGAAACCGGCGGTACGCCGCCAGTGGGCTTATGTCGGTGTGGGCGCATTTGCCGCCCACGCGGCCAGCGTTGTGATCAAGCGCATTGTGCGCCGCAAGCGCCCAGACTATGACTACGTGAAGGTCGGCGTGAAAACGCCGTCTAAGCTGTCGTTTCCGTCGTCCCACGCGACGTCGACAAGCGCGTTCCTCGTCGGCGCTGCCCACGTTATGGGAACCCCAGCGCCGCTCGTGGGCGTGCCGGTCATGATGGCCTCGCGTATGGTGCTCGGAGTACATTATCCGTCCGATACCGCGCTCGGCGCCCTCCTCGGCGCCGCCACCGCAGAGGCCTGTCACCGCTATGAAAGGAAGACCCGATGAGCACCCGACGCGTTGATGACGGCGACCAGAAAGTCTTCCACTCGGAGCCGCACACGTCTGGCATCGATACCGGTCGCAAGCGCAAGCCGCCGAAGAACCTTGCCGATGGCATGGTCAAGGCCCTGCGCCCCAAGCAATGGGTCAAGAACGTCCTCGTCCTCGCTGCACCCGCCGCGGCTGGTGCAGAAGCGCTGTTCCATACGCGCGTGCTTCTCGACGTCCTCCTCGCCTTCATCGTCTTCTGCATGGGCGCGTCCTCTATCTATCTGATCAACGATGCCCGCGACGTGGAGGCGGATCGCGAGCATCCAACGAAGCGCTTCCGCCCCATTGCGGCGGGCGTGCTGCCGATCGGCCTGGCCTACGCGATGGCCGGTGTGCTCATCGTCGGCTCGATTGGCCTGTCCTTCTTGGCTACTGCGGGGCCGCACCTAGCCATCGTTATGGCGATCTACATCGGCTTGCAGCTGGGCTATTGCTTTGGCTGGAAGCACCTGCCGGTGATTGATATCGGCTTGGTATCCTCCGGCTTCATGCTGCGCACCATGGCCGGCGGTGTGGCTGCAGGCATTGAGCTGTCCCAGTGGTTCCTGCTGGTAGCGGCCTTCGGCTCCCTGTTTATGGCCTCCGGTAAACGCTACTCGGAGATTCTTCTAGCGGAGCGCACGGGCGCGAAGATTCGCAAGTCCCTGGAGGGTTATACGCCAACCTACCTGCGCTTTGTGTGGACCCTGGCGGCCACCGCGGTGGTTATGTCCTACTCGCTGTGGGGCTTCCAGCTTTCCAACGAGTCTGATGGTCCGGCGGGCGTGTGGTACCAGGTGTCCATGGTTCCGTTTACTATTGCCATCCTGCGCTACGCTGCGGACGTCGACCGCGGCAATGGCGGCGCCCCGGACGAGATTGCGTTGGAGGATCGCGTCCTGCAGATCCTTGCGCTGGCGTGGCTGGCCTGCATCGCCATGGCGGTCTATGTCATGCCGGTTATGGGCGGATAAGTACTCTCAGCTGTCTCGGTGCTAGACTCTCTCCTCATGCGAAAACCCGATTCACGTACTTTGGCGGCGTTGAGCGCGCTGGCCTCGGTCCTGGTGATCGGGGTTTTCTCGTTCTGGGGAGGATTCGCGCGCCGCTGGATTTCTGATGACGGCCTCATTGTCCTGCGCACCGTCCGCAATCTCGAGGCCGGCAATGGGCCGGTCTTTAACGTGGGCGAACGCGTGGAGGCCAATACGTCCACGCTGTGGCAGTACCTCATTCTCTTGGTGAGCTGGCTTTCCGACGCCCCGTTGGAATCCATTGCGGTGAATCTGGGTCTGCTGTTTTCGGTGGCAGCCATGGTGGTGGGCACGTGGGCCACGGCCCGCGGGCTCTACCGTTCCCGCTCCGAAGCCGCTGAGGCGGACCGCAACGCCGTGCCGCTCGTCGCACCTGCCGGCGCGCTGGTCTACCTGGCGCTCCCGCCTGCCCGGGACTTCTTCACCTCTGGCTTGGAGTGGGGGCTGTCCATCTTCTACCTCGCGGCCTTGTGGGCTTTGCTGCAGCGATGGGCCGAGGGCACCAGCGTTATGAGCGCCTATTGGCTTGCCTTTTGGGCGGGCCTCTCGTGGCTCGTGCGCCCAGAGCTGGCACTGTATGGCGGGCTGACCGGCCTGTTGCTCTTGGCTACGCACCGCAACTGGAAGGTGTGGCTCGGCATCCTTGGTGCGGCCCTTCCCATCCCGGGCGCGTACCAGATTTTCCGCATGGGGTACTACGGGTTGGTGACGCCGCATACGGCGGTGGCGAAGTCGGCGTCGGAAAGCGCATGGGCCAGCGGCCTGAACTATCTGCAGGATTTCGTGGGACCCTATGCCCTGTACCTGCCCGTCATTGTGCTGGCGGCCGCCGGCATCTGGGCCTTCCGTGCACAGCTGCGCCCGACTGAACTGCGCAGTTCTACGACGGTGTCCTACCTGCTCCTTGGCGCGGTGTTCATCCATGTGCTCTATGTCCTGCGCGTTGGCGGTGACTTCATGCACGGCCGCATGCTTTTGCTGCCGCTTTTTGCAGCGCTGCTACCGGTCTTCGTGCTGCCGCTCAAGGGACTCGTCACCTGGTTGGCGGCGGGCGCGTGCGCGGTGTGGGCACTCGTCATCGTGCTCAGGGGGCATGATACGGACTGGGATTCCTATGAACAGACGCTGTCCATCGTGGATGAGCGCGATTTCTGGACCTACGCCACCAACCGTGAGGCCGGCCATCCGCCGCGCTCAGCGCGTGACTATCTCACGATGAAGTTCATGAATGGCTACCCAGAGGCGATGACAAAGCTCGCAGACGGTGATGCCCTCGCCGTTATTTATGTCGAAGATAAAGATACCGACCGCCTCAACTGGCTCACCGTGCCGCGTGAAGAAGGACGCGAGCAGGCGCCGTCGCTGTTCCTAGTGAACCTTGGCATGACGTCGATGAACGCGCCGCTTGATGTTCGTATCCAGGACACCGTCGGTTTGGCCACCCCGCTGGCGGCGCGGATGCCGCGCGAGGAAGGCGGGCGCATCGGCCACGATAAATCCCTTGCCTTGGAATGGCAGGCAGCGCAGTCGGGCGCAGGCATCGCCTACCTACCGCCGTGGTACGACAAGGACATCACCCGCCAGGCCCGCGCTGCGCTGGAGACCCCGGAACTCAAGGAGCTGGTGGCCTCGTACAGCGAGCCCATGTCCTGGGGGCGCTTCCGTGCCAACCTGGTCTTTTCCCTGACGACGGGCCGCTCGCTGCAGCTGTCAGAGGATCCAGCGGACTACCTCCCTGCCGGGTAGGCACCCCCGTAGGAAGACAAAACGCGGGCGGGTAGGTTACGCTACAAAAGATTCTCGTTATTGATCCGTAACCATCGCTGGCGTGTTGGCGATGTACTAGTGGCAGTAAGAATGTTAAGGAGAAACATGAGTGCACTAAGTTCCGCACTGCGGAAGCGTGTCGTGGCGGTAGTGGCCGCCATTGCTCTTGCGCTGGGCCTCGTCGTCACCGCCGGCACCCAGGAGGCCTCAGCAGCTAACCGTGACTGGCTGCGTGGCGATGCCACCGGCGCCTGCGAGTGGGACCGCGTTGGGTTTTGGGTTCAGCGTTGTGATGTCTGGTCCAATGCTATGGGCCGCACCATCCCGGTACAGATTCAACCGGCCAAGAACGGGGGCAACGCAGGCCTGTACCTCCTCGATGGTCTTCGCGCTACCGACCGCACCAACGCCTGGATCAATGACGTTAACGCCGCGCGTACCTACGTCGACCACAACATCACCCTCGTAATGCCGGTGGGTGGCGCTGCGTCCTTTTACGCGGACTGGCGCGGCCCTGCCACCTATGACCTGGTGAAACCGGTGAACTACATGTGGGAAACCTTCCTCACCACGGAGCTACCGGCCTACCTCGAAGGCAACTTCGGTGTGGCGCGTAACAATAACTCCGTTGCCGGCCTGTCCATGGGTGCTACCGCGGCCATTACTCTGGCCGGTAAGCACCCAGAGCAGTTCCGCCAGGCTCTGTCCTACTCCGGTTACCTCACCACGACTCTGCCGGGTGCGCAGACCTTTATGCGCCTCGCGCTTCTCGACGCCGGCGGCTTCAACATCAACGCCATGTACGGCTCCGTCATCAACCCGAAGCGCTTTAGCAACGACCCGTTCAACCTGATTCCGGAGCTGGCCGCTCACGGTACCGACGTGTTTGTGTCCGCCGCTTCCGGCATTCCGGGTCCGCTGGATCAACAGCGCTATAAGCCGGAGCACATTGCCTCCGGTATTGCGCTGGAAGGTTTTGCGCATGCCACGACCCGCATGTGGGAGCTCAAGGCCCGCGCCATGGGGGTCCGTCTCCAGACGAATTACCCGGCTCAGGGGCTGCACAACTGGGAACAGTTCGGCTACGAGTTGGAGCACTCCAAGCCGCAGGTGCTCAACGTGATGAACGCTTGGTAAACAGGTAGGCACCTTACTTTTTCGCCGGCTCGTCCGTCGCCTTCTCGCGGAATTCTTCGCTAGAGGCGCTGGGCGAGCCGGCTTTGTCGTGTTCGGCAGGGACTTCGTGGGCGTGTCTCTCTTCCAAAAGTCTCAAGTTCAACTTAAACTTGAGCTCACGTTAGACCGCTCACCGCGTCTGCAGTGGCGTGTTCCGCAGGAGGGGAACCTGCGGAGCCCGCTCGATGCAACGTGCCTTCACTCGACACATCGCAAGGATTCACCAATGCCGAACACTGCGCCTTCTCAGAAGTCTGCTCAGCCCTCTAAGGCAGCAGGCCTGCGTTCCCCGTCCGCCGCTCGCAAGGGCCTGACCATCGCTGCACTGCCCACCGCCGTGGCCGTCGGCTTCGCGCTGCTGCCTATGGCCAACGCCCAATCCTCCGGCTCCAGCTCCGGGGAGGGTATTACTGACATTCTGGGAAGCTCCAACTTCTCCGATTCCTTTGCGCCTTCGAACCCGCCGCAGCGCACCCCGATTGAGACCGAGTACCCGGACATTGAGGGCCTGCCGGACGGCGTGTCCGTCTCCCGTGTTGAGTACCTGACCAACCGCCACCTCAAGGTCTACATCAAGTCCGCCGCTATGCCGGACAAGGAGCAGGTCGTCCAAATTCAGCTGGCCCGCGACTGGTACTCCAACCCGGACAAGAAGTTCCCAGAGGTCTGGGCTCTCGACGGCCTGCGTGCCCGCGATGACGAGTCCGGCTGGACCATCGAGACCAACATTTTGTCCCAGTTTGCTGACCGTAACGTCACCCTCATCATGCCGGTCGGTGGCGAGTCCTCCTTCTACGCCGACTGGCAGAAGCCCGACAATGGGAAGCACTACAAGTGGGAAACCTTCCTCATGCAGGAGCTCATCCCAGTCTTGGAAAAGGCTTACCGCTCCAACGGCCAGCGTGCTGTTACCGGAATCTCCATGGGTGGTACTGCCGCGATGAACCTGGCGGAGCGCAATCCGTGGGCCTTCAAGTTTGTTGGTTCCTTCTCGGGCTACCTCGACACCACGACCACCGGCATGCCGGAGGCCATTACCGCTGCGCAGGCAGATGCCGGCGGCTACACCTCCACCAACATGTGGGGCGACCTCTACTCCCAGGACTGGATTGACCACGACCCGAAGCTGGGCATTGAGAACCTCAAGGACATGAAGGTCTACGTCTCCGCCGGCAACGGCAAGGATGACTACGGCCAGATCGGTTCCGTGGCTAAGGGCCAGGCCAACATGGCAGGCGTGGGCCTCGAGGCGATTTCCCGCATGTCCACCCAGACCTTCGTCGATTACGCCAAGCGTGCCAAGGTCGAGCCGGTGGTCAAGTTCCGCCCAACCGGCGTGCACAGCTGGGAATACTGGCAGTTCGAAATGACCGAGGCATGGCCATTCATTGCTGATTCCCTCGGACTCGACAAGTCTGACCGCGGCGCTGACTGCACCCCGGTGGGCGCTATTGCTGAGGCCACCAAGTCCGGCATCATTGGTTCCTGCGTGAACAACGAGTACGACGTCGCCGAGCGCGGCAAGGCCCAGGATTTCCAGGCTGGTACCGCCTACTGGTCCCCGGGGACAGGCGCCCACGCCATCATCGGCCGCATCGGCGCCCGCTACTCTGAGCTGGGCGGCCCCACCTCCTGGCTGGGCTTCCCGACGACCGGCGAAGGCAAGACCCTCGACGGACGCGGCCGCTTCGTCCACTTCGAGCACGGCTCCATCTACTGGACCCCGGAGAACGGCGCGTGGCCGATTCCGAAGGATCTCTACGATGAGTGGGGCAAGAACGGCTTCGAGATGGGCGACCTCAAGTACCCGACCTCCGACGTGCGCAAGGTGGGCGACGGCGTGGTGCAGGAATTCGAGAACGGCGTGCTGACCCACAACCCAGACGGTTCCTTCCACATCGTGCATGGCGCCATTGGCGCCAAGTACAAGGAGCTCAAGGCCGCTGAATCCGACCTGGGCTACCCCGTCGGCGAGGAGAAGGCAGTCAACGGCGGCTTCTTCCAGGAATTCGAGCACGGCAACATCTACTGGTCCATGGACTCCGGCGCGCACTACATCCTCAAGGGCGACATCTTTGACGAGTGGGGCAAGCACGGCTTCGAGCAGGGCGAGTTCGGCTGGCCTACCGAAGACTACAAGGAGATCCCGGCTGGCGGTCTGACCCAGACCTTCCAGCATGGAGTCATCCGCAAGGTCATGGGCAACATCCAGGCAGACAAGAACTAAGCCATGCGCACGCGACGACTAAGCTCCTCGGCCCGGGTGACAACCGCAGCGTTGCTGGCTGCCGGCGCCCTGTTGGCCGGCTGTGGCTCTGCCACTGTCGACGAAAGCGAGGCCACCGAAACCTCCGTGGCACCGCTCGAGCGTTCCTCCGGCTCGTCTGAAGGGGCGGAATCCTCCTCGACGTCGAATTCATCGGCAGCGAGCTCGAGCGACAAGGCCTCGTCCGGCAGCGGCTCCTCCCGCGGTTCCGGCGAAGAACCGGAGGACCGCGGCGCACGCGAGATCTCCGAAATCCCCGCCCCCGCACCCGCCGAAGGCCCGCACCAGGAGTTCCTGGCCGCGCTTTCCGACGGCGGCGTCAACACCGAAGGTGTAGAAGATCAGCTCGTCGGTGCCGCCCAGGCCGCCTGCCAAGGCGATACTGTCACCGTGCCCGCCGTCGCCGGTCAGCTTATCGAGCAAGGCCGCAGCGAGCTCAGCCACGAGCAGCTGACCCAGCTCATCAGCGAGAAAGGCAGCGCGCTCTGCGCCGAGTAGGTGCGGCGGGGCGGTGGGGGAGACGTCGTCAAGCGCACCCAGCCCCATGGCAGGGATTCCCCAGGGAATCCCGCACCTTCCCAAGGTAGAAATTTCCTCATGCGTAAAACAATCACCGTCCTCGCCGTCGTTGTCCTCCTCGTAGTCATCGGCGGCGGAGTGGTCCACTTCCTCAACACCCACGACCAAGGCGAACCAGGGATTCTCAGCGAACCCTCCGACACTCCGGCACAGCCCGCGGAGGAGCCTCCCACACAGCCGGACTGGTGCCCGCGCTTCGAGTTTGTCTCCGCGCCGGGCACGTGGGAATCCGCCGCGGATGATGATCCCATCAACCCCGGTGCCAACCCGAACTCCTTCATGCTCTCCATCACCAATCCTCTTAAGGAGGCGTACGTTCCCGAGGACGTCAAGGTGTGGACGCTGCCGTATACCGCGCAGTTCAAGAACATCAACGCCCAGCACGAGATGAGCTACGACGAATCGCGTGATGAAGGAACCTCCCGTCTGGAGGGCGAGCTGACCTACATGCACGAGACCTGCCCGGACACGAAGTTCATCTTGTCCGGCTTCTCCCAAGGCGCGGTCATTGTAGGAGATATCGCTGACCGTATCGGTGGCGGCAATGGTCCCATTCCTGCCTCCAGCGTGGCTGGAGTGGCGGTGATTGCGGATGGGCGCCGTCAAGAAGGCGTCGGTATCAACCCCGGCGCCCAGGTGGGCGGCGTCGGCGCGGAGATTGCTCTGCAGCCGGTCTCGACCCTGATTCAGGGCATTGTGCCGGGAGCGACCATGCGCGGTGCGCGCCCCAATGGCTTTGGTGAACTGGCCGACCGCACCTTCCAGATTTGCGCGCCTAATGACTCTATTTGTGATGCGCCGCTGGATGCCAGCAACGGTCTCGATCGCGCGATGGACCTCATTGAAGCCAACGGTGTGCATGCCATGTATGCCTCAAACCCGGACGTTATTGAGGGCACCACGGCCAACCAGTGGGTCACGCAGTGGGCTAAGGACACCATCGACGCACACTAAAATTGGCGCGCCATGTAACATTCGCCACGCCGTGTCTGATATTTTCAGTGTCAAAAGTACGTGACCTGTCTATCCCACAAAGGAGTCCCACATGGACCTGAAAGCACTGATCGGCCAGTTCTTCGATGAGAAGGGCGCCATCTCCCTGCCGCCACATCTCACCTTGGCCGGCTTGGCGGAACACGTTTATGCCGCCGAGCAGCAGGCAGGAATTCCGGACCGCCCGGTCATGCGCCAGTGGGTCTTCACCGATAACCCGGAAGGCACCCCGCGTGACTTCACCCGCTCCCAGGTCAATACCCGCATCAAGGTGGTGGCCGCGCGTTTGCAGCAGGTAGGAAAAATGGGTGACCGCGTGGCAATCCTGGCCGGCAACTCGCCGGAGTACATCTTCGGCTTCCTTGGCGCCATGTACGCGGGCATGACTCCGATTCCGCTCTATGACCCGAACGAGCCGGGCCACACTGACCACCTGCGTGCGGTGTTCGGGGATGCCAACCCGCCGATCGTTCTCACCAACAACGTTTCGGCGGCCGCCAACCGTGCGTACTTCTCCGATCGCCCCGCCGCCGAGCGCCCGCGCATCATCTCTATTGATTCTCTGCCGGATTCCCTCGCCGCCAGCTGGGTAAACCCGTTGGAGTCCGAAGAAGGCAAGGTGGCCCTCGCCGCCTTGCAGACCGCGCCGGTCGACCACCCGGCCTTCCTGCAGTACACCTCCGGTTCCACGCGCACCCCGGCGGGCGTGCTGCTGACTAACCGCAACATCATGACCAACGTGTTGCAGATCTTCACCGCCGTGCAGATTAAGCTGCCTGCGCGCGTGATCTCCTGGCTGCCGATGCACCACGATATGGGCATCATCCTTGCCGTCTTCGTTACCATTCTGGGTCTCAACCTGGAGATTATGACCCCGCGCGACTTCGTCCAGCAGCCCAAGCGTTGGGTAGAACAGCTCAAGCGCCAGCCTGTCGACGCCCACCTGCAGGGCACCTACGCCGTGGTCCCGAACTTCGCTCTCGAGCTGGCAGCGCGGTATGGAGCGCCGGCAGCGGGGGAGGAGCTGGACTTTAGTGCCGTCGATGGCATCGTGATTGGCTCGGAACCGGTGACGGAGAGCGCAGTGAACTCCTTCTGGGAGACCTTTGGCAAGGAAGAGTACGGTCTGCGCCGCGAGACCCTGCGCCCGTCGTATGGCATGGCGGAGGCATCCCTCATCGTCACCACGCCGCAGACCCCGGAGCGCCCCATCATTTCGCACTTCGACCGCGAGCGCCTGGCGCAGGGCGAGGCGGTCATCGTGGAGAAGTCCGCGGATTCCGTGGCCTACGCTTCCTGTGGACAGAGCGTTATTGCTCAGGAACTCACCATCGTGGACCCGGAGACCCGAGCCGAGCTTGCCGACGGGCTCGTGGGCGAAATCTGGCTCCACGGCGAAAACCGCGCTGCCGGTTACTTGGGCCGTGAAGAGGAAACCGCATCCACCTTCCACAACACGCTGGGCGAGCGCCTGGCTGAAGGTTCCCGCGTACCGAATGCTCCGGAGGATAACAACTGGCTTGCTACTGGTGACTTGGCGGCGATTGTGGATAACCAGGTCTACATCACGGGCCGTCTCAAGGACCTCATCGTGGTGGCTGGTCGCAACCACTATCCGCAGGATATCGAAGGCACCGTGCAGGAGGCCTCGTCTCACGTGCGTGCCGATTCCATCGCGGCCTTCTCCGTTGAGGGCGGTAGCACCGAAGAGCTCGTCCTGCTCATTGAACGAGCTGATGGTGCTAGCCCGGCCGAGGACGAGGCTGCCTCCGAGGCCATTCGCTCCGCCGTCTCCTCGCACCACGGCGTGACCCCGGCGGCCATTCAGTGGTTCAACGCCAACGAGATTAAGCGCACCTCCTCGGGCAAGATTGCCCGCCGCGTGGCGAAGAAGGAGTACCTCGCTTCCTAGTCCGCGCCCTGCGCTGCCCACCCTTGCCCGCCGTGGGAGGGTGGGTTTTTCCGTCCATAAGGTTCGCTGGCGCCTACCGGGGCTCACCGAGCCATGTGAGAGCAACCCCCCACTCTCTCGTGCGCACGCGCCCCCGCAACACTCGCCCGCGCAGCCCAAGCCGCCTACTCTCTCGCGCGCGCGTGCGCGCGCGTAAGTGTGCGGATCTCCGGCGAGTTTTCGCTGGTGGGGGAGTCAATGGGTATGTCGGTTATGAAACCCAAGTTAACGAAGTGAGATAATCGTCCGATAACTCGTATAGGAGCGTCGTCGAGCGCGCCTTCGTGCTGCGCAAAATCGACCGCCTTATGACCATAGTCCGCGTTAGAAAGCTAGAGATTTATGACCGTTGAAGAGCTTCGTGGCTGGCTGCGCACCTGGGTTGCGCAGACCACCGGCCTCTCCGCAGAGGAAATCACGGACACCAAACCGCTGGAGAACTTCGGACTGTCCTCGCGCGACGCCGTGGTTCTTTCCGGTGAATTAGAAAACCTTCTCGGCATTAAACTCGAGCCCACCGTGGCGTATGAGTACCCCACGATTGCACAGCTGGCGGAACGTCTGGTCAACGGCGCCACCCACAGCGTGCCAGGGGAAGCAGTGTCGGCGCCTCGCCCTGCCGATCTCGCGGGCGGCGACATCGCCGTCATCGGCTATGCCGGCCGCTTCCCGGGCGCGAAGAACGTCGCTGAATTCTGGAACATGCTCGTGGAGGGCCGGCCTGGTACCGGCCCGCTGCCCGTGGGCCGCTGGTCGGAGTATTCCTCCGACCCGATTACCAGCGAAAAGATAGAGCAGCAGAACACCGACGGCGGCTACATCGATGACATCGCCAGCTTCGACGCCGAATTCTTTGGTCTCTCCCCGCTCGAGGCCGCCAACATGGACCCGCAGCAGCGCATCCTCCTCGAAGTGGCCTGGGAGGCCTTGGAGGACGCTGGGGTCCCAGCCAACCAGCTGCGCGGCACCGCTACTGGCGTGTACATGGGCTCTACGAACAACGACTACGGCATGCTCATCACCGCCGACCCAGCAGAGATGCACCCCTACGCGATGACGGGCACCTCCTCGGCGATCATCGCCAACCGCCTGTCCTACGCATTCGATCTGCGCGGCCCGTCCCTCAACGTGGATACTGCCTGCTCCGCTTCCCTCGTGGCCGTCAACCAGGCAGTCAAGGATCTGCGCGTCGGCGCGGCCGACGTAGCCCTGGCCGGCGGCGTGAACATCCTGGCCTCGCCGCATGCCTCCATCGGCTTTAGCGAGCTCGGCGTCACCTCGCCCACCAGTGCCATCCATGCGTTCTCCGATGACGCCGACGGCATCGTCCGCGCGGATGCCGCCGGCGTTCTCGTGCTCAAGCGCCTCGAGGATGCCGAACGCGACGGTGACACCATCGCTGCCGTCATCAAGGGCTCTGCCGTTAACTCCGACGGCCACTCCAACGGCCTGACCGCTCCGAACCCGGACGCGCAGGTCGACGTCCTCGAGCGCGCCTACGCCGACGCCGGTATCCGCCCACAGGACGTGGACTACGTCGAGGCCCACGGCACCGGCACCATCCTCGGTGATCCCATCGAGGCCACCGCTCTCGGCCGTGTTCTCGGGCCGGGCCGCCATGCCGCCACCCCGACCCTTCTGGGCTCCGCCAAGACCAATATCGGCCACTCTGAATCCGCTGCGGGCGTGGTTGGCCTCATTAAGGTCATCGAAGGTATGCGCCATGGCGTCATCCCGCCGAACATCAATTACGCCGGCCCCAACCGCTACATCGACTTTGACGCTGAGCACCTCGAAGTGGTCGAGGACCCACGCGAATGGCCCGAATACTCCGGCCAAAAAATCGCCGGCGTCTCCGGCTTCGGCTTCGGCGGCACCAACGCCCACGTTGTCCTTACCGATTACCGCGGGCTGACCTACCAGGCTGCCCCGCAGGTCGCCGTCGGAGAGGGCCAGCCGGTTGCCCTGCCGGTCTCCGGGCTGCTGCCTTCGCGCCGCGCCACTGCTGCAGCCGACCTCGCTGAGTACATCGAGGCCGAGAACCCGAACCTGCTCTCCCTGGCCCGCACCCTCGCCCGCCGCAATCATGGGCGCTCGCGGGCGGTAGTGATGGCGTCGTCAAGCGAGGAGGCCATCAAGCGCCTCCGCCAGGTGTCTGAGGGAACCGTCTCCGTGGGCATCGCCGCGGCGGATTCCCCGTCGGTACACGGCCCCGTCTTCATGTATTCCGGCTTCGGCTCCCAGCACCGCAAGATGGCCAAGGACATGATTGAGATATCGCCGCTGTTTAAAGAACGTCTGGTGGAACTCGACGCCCTTGTCCAGCGCGAATCTGGCTGGTCCATTCTGGAGCTCGTCCACGATGACTCCCAGACCTACAACACCGAAACCGCGCAGGTGGCGATTACCGCCATCCAGATTGCGCTGACGGACCTGTTCGCCGCCTTCGGCGTGCGCCCGGCCGGCGTGATCGGCATGTCCATGGGTGAAATCGGCGCGGCCTACGCGTCCGGCGGCATCTCCGCGGAGGACGCCATGCTCATTGCCTGCCACCGCGCGCGCCTCATGGGGGAGGGCGAGGCCTCGCTTCCCGACGATCAACAAGGCGCCATGGCCGTCGTCGAACTCTCCGCCGAGGAGATTGGTGCCCTACCAGGCAATATCGAGCCCGCCGTCTACACCGGCCCCGGCATGACCACAGTGGGCGGCCCGCGCGAGGAGGTCCTCGCGCTGGTGGAGAAGCTCGACGGCGAGGGCAAGTTCGCCCGTGCGCTCAACGTCAAGGCTGCCGGCCACACCTCTGCCGTGGACCCGCTGCTGGGAGAGCTTTATGCGGAAATCGCCGGCATTGAGGCCCGCCCGCTGCATACCACGCTGTTTTCCTCCGTGGACCGCGGCAAGGCCTACCGTCCGGGCACTGTGCTGCACGACGAAGACTACTGGATCCGCATGACTCGCCACTCCGTCTACCTGCAGGACGCGACCGAGTCGGCCTTTGACGCGGGCCATACCCAAATCGTGGAGATTTCCCCGAACCCGATTGCGCTGATGGGCCTCATGTCCACTGCTTTCGCCGCGGGCAAGGCGGACGCGCAGCTGCTGTACAGCCTGAAGCGCAAGGTGGACCCCACCGAGTCGCTGCTGGATGTGCTGGCCAAGCTCTACGTTGCGGGTGTCCCAGTGGACTACACAAAGGTCTTCGGCTCCGGCGCGCTTGTTGCCGCCCCCTCGACCCACTTCCGTCGCCAGCGTTTCTGGACCAACGCCCGCCCTTCCGCTGGTATCTCCGGTCTGCCGGGCGCGCGCGTCACCCTGCCGGAGGGCGCCGTGGCCTTCTCCACAAACGCGGACCAGGCGCCGAGTGCCCTGGCCATCCTAGAGGCTGCCGCCGAGGCCGTGTCCCCGGGCGCACAGATTGCCGCCAGCGAGGAACATGCGGACCTGCCGGCGAAGGGTGAGGTCACCACCATTGTGCGCCGCACTCTCGGCGGCCTGTCCGTGGCGGTGCACTACGTGGATGGCGCGTCGACCAAGCTCATCGCGGAAGGTTTCGCCTCTACCCTGAACCTCGCGGCCCCCGCCGCCACCCCGGAGCCGAGCCTGCCGCAGGCGGTCACCGCGCCGCAGTTCGCCGACCCCGAGGTGGGCGTTGATGCGGTGCGCTGGGATCCGGAGAAGGAGAGCGTGGAGGAGCGCTTGGCGCTCATCGTCTCTGAGTCCATGGGCTACGACGTCTCTGACCTCCCGCGCGAGCTGCCGCTCATTGACCTGGGCCTGGATTCGCTCATGGGCATGCGCATCAAGAACCGTGTGGAGAACGACTTCCAGATCCCGCCACTGCAGGTGCAGGCGCTTCGCGACGCCTCCCTCGCCGACGTCATCACCATGGTCGAGGAAGCCGTCGCCGAGCAAACCAGCGCCGATCTCACCACCGCCGACGGCCCAGCCGCGCCCGCTACCGACGCCGCAGACGCTCACACCGCACCCTTCGCGCTCACCGAGAGCGACGACACCACCCCAGACGCCTCCACGGTGAGCGCGAAGGGCGGCGCGGATGGGCTGCGCGGCGAAAATAGCGGCGAGGAGCACGAAGGCGTGGGCGTGGCCCCGCGCGATGCCTCCGAGCGCATGGTCTTCGGTACCTGGGCCACCTTTACGGGCAAGGCCGCCGCCGGCGTGACTTCCGCGCTGCCGCAGGTCAGCGATGAGATAGCAGAGAAGATTGCCGAGCGCCTCACCGAGCGCGCCGGCATCGAGGTCACCGCCCAGCAGGTTCAGGAGGCCGAAGCACTGGAGAACCTGGCGGATCTCGTCCGCGAGGGCCTGGAGACCGAGGTCGAGGGCAACATCCGCGTCCTGCGCGAGGCCGACGGTCCCGCCGTCTTCATGTTCCACCCGGCCGGCGGCACCACCGTGGTCTACCAGCCACTGACCCGCCGCCTGCCGGCCGACGTCGCCGTCTACGGCGTGGAGCGCCTTGAAGGCAGCCTGGAGGATCGCGCCGCTGCCTACATCGAGGACATCCTGCACTACGCGCGCGGCCGCAAGGTCGTGCTCGGCGGCTGGTCCTTCGGCGGTGCGTTGGCCTACGAGGTGGCCTACCAGCTCCAGGAGCGCGCAGCCCGCGGTGAGGATACTGCCGAGGTTGCCTTCATCGCTTTGCTGGATACCACCCAGCCGGCGCATCCGGCCCCGAAGACGCTGGAGGAAACCAAGGCCCGCTGGGGACGCTACGCCGCCTTTGCCAAGAAGACCTACGGTCTCGACTTCGAGCCGCCCTACGAGATGCTGGAAACCGTCGGCGAAGATGCGCTCATGGCCATGCTCGCGGAATTCCTCAGCTCCACCGACGCCTCCGAGCACGGCCTCTCCGCCGGTGTACTCGAGCACCAGCGTGCGTCCTTCGTCGACAACCAGATTTTGGGCTCGCTGGATATGGGAAGGTGGGCGTCGGTAAGCGTGCCCGTCATCCTCTTCCGCTCCGAGCGCATGCACGACGGCGCCATCGAACTCGAGCCGGCGTATGCGGAGATTAACCCGGACGGCGGCTGGGGCGTTATCGTGAAGGATCTGGAGATTGTGCAGCTGCCGGGCGACCACCTGGCGGTTCCCGACGAGCCGGCAATCGGTATCGTGGGCAAGCACATGGAGGATTGGATCGAGGAGAAGATTCGGAAGTGACTAGCACCGCTGACAAGCTAGCGGACCTGCGCGAGCGCCTCGAGCGTGCCCAGGACCCCGGCAGCGAGCGCTCCCGTGCCCGCCGCGACGAGGCCGGACGTTCCACGCCGCGCCAACGCATCGCCGCGCTTCTCGACGAAGGCTCCTTCGTCGAAACCGGCGCCCTGGGCAAGACCCCCGGTGACCCGGACGCGATTTACTCCGACGGCGTGGTCACCGGCCACGGCCGCATCAATGGCCGCCCGGTGTGCATCTACGCACACGATAAGACCGTCTACGGCGGATCCGTGGGCGTGACCTTTGGTAAGAAGGTTACCGACATCATGGATTTGGCCATCAAGATTGGCTGCCCGGTCATCGGTATCCAGGATTCCGGTGGCGCGCGTATCCAGGATGCGGTGACGTCTCTGGCCATGTACTCCGAGATTGCCCGCCGCCAGCTGCCGCTTAGTGGCCGCAGCCCGCAGATTTCCATCATGATGGGTAAGTCCGCTGGTGGTGCGGTGTATGCGCCGGTGACCACGGACTTCATCATCGCCGTCGATGGTGAGGCGGAAATGTACGTGACGGGCCCGAACGTGATCAAGGAGGTCACGGGCGAGGAGATTTCTTCCCACGACCTAGGTTCCGCCCGCCAGCAGGAGCTCAACGGTAACGTCTCCGTCGTGGTGCCCTCGGAGGATGATGCCTTCGACCTCGTGCGTGACTTGCTGGACCACCTGCCGCTGACCTGCTTCGATGAAGCGCCTGTCTTTGACGCGCCATCTGATGAGGAGGTAGCCCAGGACACCGAGCTGAATTCCTTCATGCCGGATGACACGAATGCCGGCTACGACATGATGGACCTGCTGACGCAGCTTGGCGACGACGACGAGCTCATCGAAATCCAGGAAAACTACGCCCCCAACGTCATCACTGCTTTTGGCCGCATTGATGGCAAAGCCGTGGGTTTTGTGGCGAATAACCCGATGCATTCGGCGGGTTGTATCGATGCGGACGCCGCCGATAAAGGTGGGCGTTTTATCCGTATTTGCGATGCCTACAACATCCCGCTGGTCTTCGTAGTGGATACGCCGGGCTACCTGCCGGGCGTGGACCAGGAGAAGGCGGGCTTGATTCACCGCGGCGCGAAGTTTGCTTTCGCCGTGGTGGAGGCTACCGTGCCGAAGGTCTCGCTCATCGTGCGCAAGGCTTATGGCGGTGCTTATGCCGTGATGGGCTCGAAGAACCTGACGGGAGATATCAACCTGGCGTGGCCGACGGCCCAGATCGCCGTGATGGGATCGGCCGCCGCGGTGGTCATGATTGCCGGCAAGCAGCTCGAGGCCGCCGAGACCCCGGAGCAGCGCGCCATGACGAAGAAGATGTTCATGGACTTCTACGACGAGACCATGACCGCACCCTATGTCGCCGCGGAGCGCGGCTACCTCGATGGCATGATTAAGCCCACCGAGTCGCGTCTAGCCCTGCGCCGTGCGCTGCGTCAGCTTGCCGATAAACAAGAGAAGGACCTGCCCAAGAAGCACACCATCTCCCCGCTCTAGCGCCGGTTGTGCCCCAAACTGTATGCCGGTTTTCTTGCAGGGGCGTAACGTCAAGGGCATCCTCGCACGATAAACATTAAGTCTCGGTAATCGAATAAAGGAGAATCCTCATGCTGTCTAGCGTTATTGACCTCGGTGGCGACATCATCAACCTCGTCATCATGCTGCTCAACCGCGCCGGTGTTACCGTCTCCGGTTCTTCCCTGAGCTCGAAGTAAACCAGCGCCTGTAGCCCCTCCTCGTGGAGGGGCTTTTTCGATCCGTGCTTTAGGGCCAAGCAGGACTGGGACTAGGAACTGGAGGACCGCCACCGGGCGGCAACCAATGGACTCTGCCGTTGATGCGGTCGACTCGACCCCGGCCGGTGGGGCGAGTGGGGTCGTCGTCGTTAATTGCGTTGTGATACTGGCATAAGGGCACCAGGTTGCTGATGTTGGTAGGCCCGCCATCCTGCCAGCGTTGTATGTGGTGCATTTGGCATTCCGTGACGGGTTTATTACATCCAAACCACGCGCACATCGGATGCTCCGCGCCCAACATGAGCCGCATCTTGTCGCTTGCGAACCGACTGGTGAAGTAGAGATTCACTGGGCCCTGGGTGGGGTGGACGAGAGTGACGAAGCCGCGCTCGGCAAACTTCGCGCGCACGAACTCTGCGCCGGTCATGGTGCCGCCGTCGGTGGCCTGCAGGATGATGTCATCGCCTTCGCCGCGCGCAATTTTTTCCAGCTCGTCGAGGCGCACGATGACATGGGCATGCAGCGCCGGTGCGGAGCCGCCCTCGCCCTTAAAGACCTCGTGGGCAGCTTTGAGCAGGTCGTCGTTCGTCGCCCGAAGCGTGCCCACCATGTCGGCGATCGCTCGTGGACGGTCCGTAATCGTGATGCTGTGCAGACCGGTAGCGCTGCGGCGCACACGGACACCAGGGCTGGGCTTCGGGGTGAGCTCGGCAAGCCGGCGCTTCGCCACACCCGCAATCTCTCCCACTGGTGTTTCGCACAATTCCACCCGCAGGTCCCAGGCTTTGCGGGAATCCTTCACACGCGCGACGTGACGCTCGATGGTGAGCAACGTATCGAGCGCGTGAGTGGTCTCCCGCGCGCGGCGCTGCTTGGCGGTGTAGGCAGTCTGCCCGAAATAGACGCGACGGAGCGCATCTAACTGCCGTGCCACCCGAGGAGTCGCGCCAAGTGCGATCATCTCATCGAGCGTGTGGCCCGCGCACAAAGAAACGACGTGCATGCCGCGAGCGAGTACCCCGAGTAAGTCCCCCAACTTCATGGCTCACACACTAAACCCGCTCCACCCACCCCGCAACCGGAACAGCAAACTCCCAGCTCAAATATCCATCCTTCAAGGCTCACTCGGGGTGAAGATAGATGAGTAAGGCCGAGGGAATCAGAGTATGCGATTCAGCGCAGCGGGTCCGCAGCGAGTTTTAGGCGCGGGAGCGGGAGGTAAAAGCAGCGATGGCGCGCCAGCCAAAGAGCAGCAGCGCCGACATCACCGTGGCCACGATGAGGAAGGACCAGTGTGGCAGGCGGCCATTGACCAGCACCCACAGGGCCATGCCGCCAAGGATGGCGCTGACCCACACCACGGCGCCTTCCTTCCACAGGCCGCCAAGCTTCGTGGCCATGATGATGACCCAGCCCACCAGCGCGCCCACGGTCCACGGCCAGAAGGCATCAAGCCAGGAGCTGAAGCTCAGTCCTCCATGCGCTAGGCGGGCGAGGACGGCGAAGAGGGCGAGAGCGAGGACGTCGATAAGCGGGGCAACGCGCATTTAGGATTCCTTCCGATTCAACGCCGCGTAAGAAAAGCCATCGCGGGCGTAGTGGATGAAGTAGATGACCCAGCCAATAATAGTGATGAGCGCAAAGGAAATAAGCCGGTAGATGATGGCGGCGGAGGTGGCGTGCACAACGGTGAGGCCCGTCGCCACCAGCGGGGTGATGAGGGCGGCCTCAACCGTGCCCACACCGCCCGGGGTGACCTGCGCGGAACCGGCCAGCTTCGCGGCGAGGAAAGCCAAGGCCACGCCAGCAATGGTAGTGTCATCAGCGCCCGCACGCAGCCACGGGATTTCCCCGGTCACCGCCCACACGGAAGCCCACAGCGCGGCCATATCTGCTAAGCGGTGCACCAGCGACGCCCCGGCAACCACGGCAAAGGGGCCGCGCGACAGGTGGACTTCGCCTAGATTGCGTACCTCCTGGATTGCGCGGTCCCGCTTAGGCCCGGGCCGCAGCTTGCGTAGCCAGCCCTCGAGGGTCTCAGGGTGCGAGGTCAGCCAAAAGATCCCGCCGAGTGCGGCAAGCATCAGGATGACCGTGGTAATCAGCGAACCCAGCGCCATATCCGCGTTGAGGAAAAACACCCCGCCGAGCCCAATGAGCGCGAGGAACATCGAGCTAATGATTGAGGATAAAAAGAGGAAGTAGCTGCACAGCGCCACCGACGCGCCCCAACGGCGTTGCACCTGAAAGGTGAGCAGGGCCGAAAAGGCGGGGCCCGCTGGCAGGGTCGTGGACCACGCGTTGGAGGCCAGCGTGATGGCGTAGGTCTCGCGCAGCGGGACGTTGACGCCGCCGGCGGCGATAAGCCGCTTCATCACCTCGGCCATGCCCGCGATGGAGAGCAGCGCAAACACCACGACGAGCACCACCGGCAGCGGCTCGGCGTGGCGCAGGCGGCGTAGGCCTTCGGTGATGAAGTCGAGCTGGTCACGAAAGAACCACGCCAGCGCGGCCAGGATAACCAGGGAGATTATCCAGGTGAGCCACCTCTTGTTCATCGTCTATCCGTCGAGTTGAGGCGCTGCATCAGTTCGGTGAAGGGGATGAGCTCCTCATCCGTGTCGGCGCTGCGGTCACCACGTACGGCGGCTTCGGGAGCCTTGCTTGCCGACGCCTCCTCAACCTGTTCAGCCGGAATCACGGGGGAGGGGTGCGGCTCTGCCTGCTCAGCCGGCGCGGCAGCGGATGCGGTGGCTAGGGCCGGCTCGGCAGCTGGAGTGTTGTCGCCGCCGAGGCGGTGGGTAAGGCGGGTGAGGAAACGCGGGGCCCACCAGTTGTCTTCGCGAAGCAGGTGCATGACGGCGGGGACGAGGAGCATGCGGACGATGGTGGCGTCGATAAGCAGGGCGAAAATCATGCCGAAGGCGATGTACTTCATCATCACGATGTCGGAGAAACCGAAGGCGCCTGCGACCACAATCATGATGAGCGCGGCTGCCGTGATGATGCCGCCCGTGTGCGCGGTGCCAGCAGCGATGGCCTCATCGGTGGACGCACCCCGGCGGCGGGCTTCCACCATGCGCGAGACCAAGAAGACCTCATAGTCCGTGGAGAGACCAAAGACGATGGCGATGATGAGCACCAGGATCGGGCTCATGAGCGGGCCGGCGGTGTAGTTGAGCAGGCCGGCGCCGAGGCCATCGACGAACATGAGCGTCAAGATGCCCAGCGTGGCACCCAGGGAGAGCAGCGTCATGATGATGGCCTTGAGCGGCAGGATGAACGAGCCAAAGACCAGCGCCATGAGAAGGAAGGTGGCCAGCACCACGTAGAGGGCCATCCAGGGCAGGGTATCGAAGAGCGCATCGAGGGACTCGACCTCCATGGCCGGGGTGCCGCCGACGTAGAGCTCCACGCCCTCCGGCGCCTCGATGTCCTCGAGTTCGTGGACGATGCGTGCGTAGTCCTCGCGGTCCTGGATGCCGGCGCCGAGGGCGGTGGTGCCGTCGACAGTCGCGGTCTTCGGGCCCATCGGTTCGGTAAGGCCCTGGATGGAGCGGGCTTGCATGACGACGTCGACAAGCTGCTCATTCGTCGCATTCTTCACCACGAGCTTGACCGGCTCGGTGCGGAAGGAGGGAAATTGCTCGTTGAACTGGTCCTGCGCCACGCGCGCGTCCTGGTTGGGCGGCAGGTAGGTCTCGTTGATGCCGCCGAATTTCACGCCCAGCACCGGTAATGTCAGCGCGATGAGTAGCGCGCAGATGGCGGTGGTCATCACACCGGCGCGGCCCATGGCCCAGCGCGGCATCCGGTACCACCACGTGTCCTCGATGCGGCGCCCGCGGCGCGAGGTCTTGCGCACGGTCCACTTATCGATATTGGGACCCAGCATGCCAAAGAGCGACGGCAGCACCGTCACCGACAGCAGTGCCGCCAGCCCCACCGCGGAGATGGAGCCGTAGGCCACGGATTTGAGGAAGGCCTGCGGGAAGAGGAAAAGCCCGGAGAGGGACACGGCCACCATGGCGGCGGAGAAAACCACGGTCTGGCCGGCAGTAGCGGTGGTAATCGCCACCGCTTCTTTCGTATCGCGGCCCTTGTCCAGCTCCTCGCGGAAGCGCGACACCATGAACAGGCCGTAGTCGATGGCCAGACCCAAGCCCAGCAGCGTGACCACGGCCTGCGCAAACACGTTGACCTGCTGGAAGCCAGCCAGGATCGAAAGAATACCTAGCGAGCCCAGGATGGACAGCCCGCCCACCACGAGCGGCATGAAGGCCGCGACGACGGAGCCGAAAACCACGAGGAGCAGCAGACCGACGAGCGGCAGGGCGGCTTTCTCAGCGCGGGAGATGTCCTCGGCCATGCCCTCGTCGAGCGCATCGGCCACCGCGGTGGCGCCCGCTACCTGCACGGGCAGGTCGCTGGCGTGCAAGGAATCCTCGATGGCGCGGAAGTCCTTGAGGGTTTGCTCGCCGTCGCCTTTGAGCCCGATGGCGGCGAATGCCGTGGAGTGGTCCTGCGTGATGAGGTTCGGGTTGCGCTTATCAAAGTAGCTGGTGACGGAGTCAATCTGTTCCGGATGCTGAGCCTTGAGGTCATCCAGGAAGGCCTTGGCCTCGGCGGCGTGGGTTTCGGGGTCGTCGAAAAGCAGGATGACGTCGCCGGAATTGTCACGGCCGAAGGTCTCCAGTTCGATCTGTGCAGCGCTTGTCGACGCCGCCCCCGGGTCCTCCCAGCCCTCCTGACTCATCCGGTCACCCAGGCGGGTGCCGAAGCCGAAGAAGAGGCCGAGGATGAGCCCGACGATAATAAGCGGAATGACCTTGCGGTGGGCATAGGAGAAGCGGCCCCAAGAATAAAACATGCGGCTCCTAACTGTGCTCGGGCGCGCGGTCCGGAAGCAGCGCGGACAGCGGGCGGAAAGGCTGCAGCCAGGCGCCGCCTGGAGGCAGATTATCCAGGTTAACGCGTGGCAGCGGTTCGCGGAAGACACCCTCGATGTCTTCGAGGTCGACGAACTCAATCTCCGGATGGGTCACAGCCCAGGAGGCGTGCTCGTGGAAGCCGAGGACGCAGGTGGGCAGGCCGGAAGCAGAGAGCTGTTCCAGCAGGTGCTGGAAGTTCTGGCCGTCGGCCGAGGCCACGATAACGCCGGAGAGGTTCTCGCGGTTGGCCTTGATGTATTCGACCATGTCGGGGTCGACGTCATCGTCCTCGTGCAGCTTTGGCTTGGCAAAGACGGCGAAGCCGACGTTGCGGATGGCCTCGACCCAAGGGCGGATGACGTCGGCGCCGCCGGGAGTGACGTTGGTGAAGACGGCGGCTTCGGGAGTGGCGTCGTTGTCGAAGGCCAGCTCCACCAGCCAGCGGCCAATCGCATCAAAACGCGGGCGGTGTGCGGAGGTGGGTCGCCCGCCGAGGATGGCGCCGAGCCCCATATCCATGTTGGGCGCATCCCACACCAGAAGATAGGTGCCGGCCATTACTTCTTCTCCCACAGGTACTCGGTGATGACGTGTTCCTTATCCAGGCCTTTGCCCTCGAACTTGGTGATGACCTGGCGGTCGGTGAGGATGGGGCATTCCGGCCAGGGCCAGCCCTTGTAATCCAGGGAGGGCTCGACCTCCACGAGCTCATCAATCCACTCGGCGTAGCCGGCGTGGTCGGTGGCCACGTGGAGCACGCCGCCGGGTTTCAGGCGGGAGGCGAACAAGTTGAGTGTGCCGGACTGGATAATGCGGCGCTTGTGGTGGCGGGCCTTGGGCCACGGGTCCGGGAAGAAGATGCGGATGCCATCCAAGGACTCGGGCGCGAACATGCGCATAAGAACCTCGATGCCATCGCCGCGCACCATGCGGATGTTCTCAATATCATTGCGCACGATGGAGCCCAGCAGCTTGGCCAGGCCCGGCTTGTAGAGCTCCACTGCGATGATGTTGGTGTCCTGCTCCAGTGGCGCCATGGCTGCGGTTGAGGTACCGGTTCCGGAACCGATCTCCACGATGGTCTTCGCACCCTCGCGGCCGAACCAGGCGGGGATGTCGAGGGGGACGTCGGCAAGCATCTGCCCCAGCTTGGGCCAGTGTTCCTCGAAGAGGGCGTTCTGGTTGTCAGTCAGGGTGCCGCGGCGGAAGGTGACGTTGCCAAGGCGTGGGTAGTCCAGATCGTTGTTGAACTCGGCATTGAAGTCCGTCTGGAGGCCGCGGCCATGGGGCAACTCGGCGGCGGGGTTGTGGGAAGAGTCTGCGCTATTCATCGGCTTATATCTTTCCCTTAAGCAGGGGTTTGAGGCAACGTGCCGCGCCGTGCAGGAGGTCCCGGTCATGCCCGATCGGGCGAGTCGGGGGTAGGAGTACGGCCGTACGGTACGTGCCGATGGGGCATTGTTTACCCCCGTCCAGGGGGGAATTTTTCCTTGCAGTGCTGTATTTCACAGCCCTATACCCTTGGGATAGTCGTCGTGAGCTGGGTGGATATAACCAGGGTGGCCCTTATTACACATCTTGGTATCACCAGCGTCCGTACTCTGGAAGGCGAGACGTCGATGGTGGAGAAGATCCCCACCGACGCTAAGAAGTGCCCTGGCCCACCGAACACAGGAGAATATGAAATGACCGCAACTATTCCAGGCCTTGTAGGTGACTTGCCCACGAAGAATGAGAAGCTCATTTCGTGGATCAGTGAGAGCGTCGAGCTCTTCCAGCCGGAAGAGGTCGTGTTCGTTGACGGCTCCCAGGAGGAGGCCGATCGCCTTGCTGCCGAGCTCGTAGAGAAGGGTACCCTCATCAAGCTCAACGAGGAGAAGCGCCCGAACTCCTACCTGGCGCGCTCCAACCCTTCGGACGTCGCCCGCGTGGAGTCCCGCACCTTCATCTGCACCGAGACTGCCGAGGACGCAGGCCCGACCAATAACTGGGCCCCGCCGGCAGCCATGAAGGAAGAGATGACCGAGGCTTTCCGAGGTTCCATGAAGGGCCGCACCATGTACGTCGTGCCGTTCTGCATGGGCCCCATCAGCGACCCGGACCCGAAGCTGGGCGTTCAGCTTACTGACTCCGCTTATGTTGTGCTGTCCATGCGCATCATGACCCGCATGGGCCAGCAGGCTCTGGACAAGATTGGTGAGAATGGCGACTTTGTCCACGCTCTGCACTCCGTCGGTGCCCCGCTGGAGCCGGGCCAGGAGGACGTCGCGTGGCCGTGCAACGAGAAGAAATACATCACGCAGTTCCCGGCGACCAAGGAGATTTGGTCCTACGGCTCCGGCTACGGCGGAAACGCCATCCTGGCCAAGAAGTGCTACGCGCTGCGTATCGCTTCCGTCATGGCGAAGGAAGAGGGCTGGATGGCAGAGCACATGCTCATCCTCAAGCTCACCAACCCGGAGGGCAAGAACTACCACATCGCAGCCGCCTTCCCGTCTGCTTGCGGTAAGACCAACCTGGCCATGATCACCCCGACCATCCCGGGCTGGAAGGCTGAGGTTGTGGGCGATGACATTGCCTGGATGAAGCTGCGCGAGGATGGCCTGTACGCCGTGAACCCGGAGAACGGCTTCTTCGGTGTGGCACCGGGTACCAACTACGACTCCAACCCGATTGCCATGAAGACGATGGAGCCGGGCAACACCCTGTTCACCAACGTCGCGCTGACCGACGACGGCGATGTCTGGTGGGAGGAAATGGGCGAGGCCCCGGAGCACCTCATCGATTGGCATGGTAACGACTGGACTCCGGCTTCGACCACCAAGGCTGCGCACCCGAACTCCCGCTACTGCGTGCCGATTACGCAGTGCCCGTCCGCTGCGCCGGAATTCGATGATTGGAAGGGCGTCAAGATTGATGCCATCCTCTTCGGCGGCCGCCGCGCTGACACCGTCCCGCTGGTGACCCAGGCCTTCGACTGGAACCACGGCACCATGATTGGCGCCCTGCTGTCCTCTGGCCAGACCGCTGCCGCTGAGGGCAAGGTCGGCGCTCTGCGCCATGACCCGATGGCCATGCTGCCGTTCATGGGCTACAACGCTGGTGACTACCTGCAGCACTGGATCGACATGGGTGAAAAGGGCGGCGACCGCATGCCGGAGATCTTCCTGGTCAACTGGTTCCGCCGTGGCGAGGACCGTCGCTTCCTGTGGCCGGGCTTCGGCGAGAACTCCCGCGTTCTTAAGTGGATTGTGGACCGCATCGAGGGCAATGTCGAGGCCGTTGAGACCGTCGTGGGCCACACCGCCCGCCCGGAGGATATTGACCTCACCGGCATCGACTTCGACATCGAAGACGTCCGCGAGGCCCTTGCCGTCAACCCGGAGGACTGGGCTGGCGACATGGAAGACAACAAGGAGTACCTGCACTTCTTGGGCTCCCGCGTGCCGTCTGAGGTGTGGGACCAGTTCAAGGCGCTCAAGGAGCGCGTTGAGGCTGCCTCCTAACCTTTACTGTTAAGAATGCTCCCCTGCGGGGGAGCATTCGGCGTTTTACGGGGGTTAAGCGCGCAGGACGAGGACCAGGTTGGAGGTGAGGAACTCGCGCACAACCGGTACTTTTGTCACCCACCAGGCCCACCACGGGTGGTAGCGCGGGAAAGCGGCGACGAGCTGCGAGCCTTGCGACGTCACGCCCTGCGCCCAGTCCAGACCCTCACGGGCGGAGAGCGCAAAGAGTGAGGTGCCGAAGACGTTCTTCGGCGGGTGGCCGTGGCGGCGGATATAGCGGTCGCGGGCGAACTCGCCGCCCACGTAGTGCTCCCACAGGCCGGTCTCGTGCCCGCCGAAAGGCCCCAGCCACACTGTGTAGCTGAGGAGCACCAGCCCGCCGGGCTTGGTCACGCGCAGCATTTCCTCCCCCATCACCCACGGGTTGGGGATGTGCTCGGCTACGTTGGAGGAATACGTGATGTCGAAGGTGTTTTCTGCGAAGGGCAGGCGCGTGCCGTCGCCACGCACGGCCTGAGCCACCTCGATGCCGGCAGCGGCCATCTCACCCACGTCCGGCTCCAGCCCCACATAGCTGGCCCCGCGCTGGGCAAAGGCGGAAGCGAAATAGCCGGGCCCGCCCCCGACGTCGAGCACGCGCGCGCCGGTGAGGGAGAGGGAGTGGTCGTGGGTAAGGGCGTCGACAAGCGCAGCGGTGTCCTCAGCCAAACCGCCATAAAAGATGGCGGGCGCTGTCTGCTCGAAGCGGAAAGAGCGCAGCAGCCGCCAGGAGCGGCGCAAGGTGGCCAAGGCACGGGTGCGTTTCATAACCCACTAGGCTAGTTCCTCGACATGAAAATCCTTCTACTCTGTTGGCGCGATTCCACCCACCCGCAAGGCGGTGGCTCGGAGCGCTACCTCGAGCGCGTCGGCGAGTACCTCGCTGCCCAAGGCCACGAGGTGGTCTTTCGTACTGCGCGCCACATGAACGCCGCGAAGCGCGAGCGCCGCAACGGCGTGCTCTACTCGCGCGCTGGGGCCAAATTCAGCGTCTACCCGCGCGCGTTGTTGGCGATGTTGTTCGGCGCGCCCGGTATGCGCGGCTTTGATGTCGTGGTGGATACCCACAACGGCATCCCCTTTTTCGCGCGCCTGGCTACTCGTGCGCCCGTGGTGATCCTGACGCACCACTGTCACCGCGAGCAGTGGCCGGTGGCCGGCCCTGTCCTGGCGCGGCTGGGGTGGTTCCTGGAATCCCGAGTGGTGCCCGCACTGTATCGCGAGAACACGTGGGTGACGGTCTCGGAGGCCTCGAAGCGTGACCTGGAGAAGCTGGGCATTCGTGGCGCGTGCATCATTGAGAACGGCGTGGATCCCCTGCCGAAGCACGTGCCTACCCTAGAGCGCGAGGCCGAGATTCACCTGGTGACCCTGTCGCGCCTGGTGCCGCACAAGCAGATTGAGCACGCCATGGACACCGTGGCTAGGATTCCGGGCGCGCTTCTCGACGTCATCGGTTCCGGCTGGTGGGAATCCCAACTGCGCGAGTATGCGCGAGCCCACGGGGTGGAGGACCGCGTGCGTTTCCGCGGTCAGGTCACCGAGGACTATAAACATGCGTTGCTCGCGCGTGCCGACGTCCACCTCATGCCGTCTCGCAAAGAGGGCTGGGGGTTGGCAGTCATGGAGGCGGCCCAACATGGGGTTTCCACGGTGGGGTATGAGTTTGGCCTGCAAGACAGCGTCATCGACGGTGAGACTGGTGTGCTGGTGCAGCGCGAGGAAGAGTTCGCGCCGGCGGTGCGCGCGCTTGTCGGCAACCCCTCTCTCCGCCGCCGTTTAGGCCACGCGGCGCGGGAGTTGGCGGCTACCTTTTCGTGGGAGAAAACCGGCGCGCGTTTCGAAGAGCTGCTAGAAGCGGAAGTGCGCACCAGGCGGCGCTAAGCCCCCACGGTACGGGTGCCGGTTGGGCGTTCGTGGTGGCAACGATGCTTCCCTTTTCGACGACCGCGCCCACGCCCAGTTCCTCCAACCGGGCGAGGTCGCGCGTGGTCCAGGCTTCGGCGGCCGCCAGGTAGCGCGGAGATGGCTCATCCACGGTCACGCCGTCGACGGTGAGCTCGCCGGAGTCGAGCTTGTTCGCGGCTTTGGAGTAGGGGTCGAGGGCAATGCCGCCGTCGAGCGGCACCATGGCGGGGCGGTCGGCGAAGAAGGTGAGCCGCCCGTCGAGTTCCTCGACGAGTTGGCGGTCGATGCCCGTTTCGCGCGGCTTCAACACGGCGAGCTCCCGCGGCGCATCAGGGGCTTGGAGCAGGCAGGCGCATAGTGCGAGCGCGGCCGGTAGGTGGCGCAGGGCCCCGATTCCCGCGACGGCCAGCGGCAAAGCCAGAAGAGTGAGCTTGGAGGAATCGCGCAGCAAACCCGCACCGGGGATGTGCTCGACGGCGAAGGCAGTCAACCCAGGCGCCAGCGCGCCGAGGATGGCCAGGCCCATGCCGGCAACTGCCAAAACTGCGAGGGGGCGCAGCTCGCGCCGAGGAAGGCGAGTGGCGCCCAAGACGGCGAGGGCGGCGACCGCTAGTCCCGCCACGGCGAAGCCGTTCTCACGGGAAGCCGGCACGGCGGCGGCATTCCAGATGCCGCCGAAACCGAGAAGCGAGCCGACCGTGCCCACGTAGGCTTCTGCGCGCGGGGCGAAGGCCGCGGCCTGGGCGGCGGGGTCCCCAAAGGCGGCTGGATGTCCAGCCACGAGGCTTGGAACCAACCACGGCAGCCACAACAACACCGAGCCGCCCGCAAAAAGCCACCTTCTTCGCCCTTCGCGCTCACAGACAACCGCGATGAGTCCCCCGAAGAGCCCGCCGGTGGGCGTCAAGGACGCGGCCCACAATGCCAGCCACGCTAGACGGGGGCGACCTTGCAGACAGCCCCACGCGATCACGGGTGCTAACCATGCGGCCACCACCAGGGACCATTGGCCCTGCAGGAGGCGCTCAATGACGAAGGGGTTGGCCACGGCACACGCCATCGCCGCGGATGCGGCCCACGGGCCAGACGTGCGTGCCCACCGGCACGCTACCCACGCCGAGGCACTCGCAGCGGCAAGGATGAAAACTCGAGCCAGCCACGCACCGCCGAGAAGAGCGAGCACGCCATCTTGCGGGGCATTGCGCGCAGGCAGGTCGCCGGCGCCGAAGGCAGAAGCGCTCAAAGCTGGCCGGTCAAGCAGGACCATATCGCGCCACACGAATTCACCCGGCAGCAGAAAAGGCCAGCACACCGCAAGCACGAGCACCCCGCCCCAGAGCCCAAGGGCCCAGCTCACCGCACGGGAACCGGACACCGGAGGAACAGAGCACTGCGAGGAGGACACAGCAGACGCCCTTAAGCGTTCTGGCCACGGCCACGCATGAACATCGCGGCCGCTACCGCCAACAACACCACGCCGATGGCCTTGCCCAGCCAGCCGACGATACCCAAGACCTTCACAGTGTCGATCACCCGGCGCACCGAGTCGAGGTGCTCGGTGAGGGTGTCAGGGGACCAGGTGAGGGGGACGTCGAGAAGCGCACGCTCCTTAGTGTCATCGGCGTCGACCATAGCCTGGGCCTGGGTGGCGTCGGTGGCCCAGAAGATGCGCGGGTGTTGCACCTCTTTCACGATGGTGCCCGTGGTGGGCTCCACCCACACCGTGCGGCTCACCGCGTAGAAGGGCTCAAGGATGACGTGCGAAGCCGGCTTCAGGTGGTAGCGCTCCAGGGATTCCGGCGAGTAGAAGTCACCCGCGGGGCCGGCGCGGTGAGCATCAAAGCCAAAGACCTGGAGGAGCGAGACCGGCGCGACGTCCTGGTGGAAGACGTAGGTGGGGATGCCGTCGAGCTTTTCATCGCGAAGGAAATCGATGGGCTTGGCGCTTTGCGTCAGGGGATCGAAAAAGGGATAAGAGCGCTGCTCCGCGCCGGCGGGAAAGAAATAGCTCATGCCATCGCGCTCGATCTCGTTGTCCACGTGCAGGTCAAAAGCCGGGATCTCGATGTGCTGCGTCGTGTTCGGGCCGGCGACCGGATAGGTGGATTCGCGGTTGAGCAGGGAATCCTCGGTGATGTGCACGACGGTCTCGCCATCTACGGTGAGGTCCATGGTGGACTGTGTGCGTGCCACCGAATCCTTGTCCACAGGTGCGGTTGCGGTGTGCCGGGTCAACGCGGCGCCGTCTTGTTCCGCGCGGACCTCGAAGGCCAGGTCCGTGGCTAGGGGCCTCGACTGGTTGTTGTACAGCGGCGGCAGGATGGACCCGAGGATGAGGAAGACCGCGGCGGCAATCGTCACCTGCGCTAGGCGCGAGCGAAGGAACACGTCAGCTCCGATCGGTCGAGGGATGTACTGCAAAAATAGTATCGTAGTGGGCCATGCGCTTTCTCCCTGAGCTCGAAGGCGTGCGTGCGCTGGCAGCAATGGCGGTCGTGGTCACGCACGTGTCCTTCCAGACGGCTACCGGCTGGGCCTGGGCCGAGCGCTTGGACTACGGCGTGGCGGTCTTCTTCGTGCTCAGTGGGTTCTTGCTGTGGCGCCGGCGGCACGCGCATACGGCGCGGCAGTATGCGCTCTCCCGCGTGGCGCGCTTGGCGCCTCTGTATCTGGTGTGCGTGGTGGCGGTACTCGCCTTGCTTCCCGACGCCTCCCCCTTAACCCTCCCTCAACTCCTCACCAACCTGACCGGTACACAGCTGTATATCGCCGATGGGCTGGTGCCTGGGCTGACGCAATTATGGTCGCTGAGCGTGGAGTTCGCCTTCTATGCGGTGTTGCCGCTTTTGGTGTGGATGTTGGATAAGTTTTCGGCGCGCCCGCGGGTGGTGCTCATTGTGGGTGCTGGCGTGCTGAGTCTGTTCTGGGGTTTCCTGCCATTTGTGGCCGGGTATGAATCCGGCGATGTCAATACGCAGATTTGGCCACCGGCGTATTTTTCATGGTTCGCGGTGGGCATGGTGGCTGCGGAGGCGGAGTCGGCCGGCATGCGTGTGCGTGCTGGGCGCACCGTGCGTCCGGTGTGCTGGGCGGTGGCCGCGGGGTGTGTGTGGCTGGCTAGCCGCGAGTGGTTCGGGCCGCAGGGATTGGTCCATCCAGAGCCTAGTGAGTTTGCGCGCCGCATCGCGGTGGGCGCAGTGTGCGGGGCGTGCATCGTCGTGCCGGTGGCGCTGGCCCCGCGGGAAAGCTGGCTCTCCTCGGCGGTGATGCGGGCGCTGGGCCGCTGGTCTTATGGGGTTTTCATGTGGCATGTGGCGGTGCTGGCCATCGCTTTTCCGCTTTTAGGCGTGTCGGCCTTCTCCGGTTCTGCCTGGGATTTCGCGGTGGTGCTGGTCTTTACAGTGGTGGTCAGTTGCGTCCTGTCTGCTGCGACCTACGTGCTTGTCGAGGTCCCCGGCCGCGACCTCATCCGCTCCCTTGCCCGCGGCCGCATCGTCGTCCCGCGTTCCCTGCCGCGCCAGGCAGATAGCTCTGCCGGCTCCGCTTCCCATTCCGCTACCGTGGGGTCCGCATCCCTTGCCAGCGCCGCTGGCTCGACTGATTCTGCTTCCTAACTAGCCTTCTTGGCCTCGCCTCCGATTTCGCAGCAGGCATCTTGTACAAGGCATCAGTCAAAAGGCGTCTTTGCTCCTAAGAACGCCATTTGCCCCTTCTAGATGGCGTTTTTAGCGCTGAAGATGCCGTCTGTGGGATGCCTTCTGTGGGGAGCCATCTGTGGGATGCCCTTTGAGAGGCGCTTTGCTCGGAGCACCATGCGTAGCGGGTCCGCGTCGAAACCAGCGGCCCCAAAGGAAGCAGCAGGGGCGGACAGCTATGTACAGCGCGGCTGCGTCCCTAAGAGGCGCGGCGGGGTGGGAGGCAGGCACACGTGATAGCCGCGACGCAGAGCAGCTGGACCAGCAGCGAGTCACCGGCGTAGCCCTCCGAGGGCCAGGGTGCGCGGGCGAGCATCGCGCCCGCGGCCAAGGTGAGCGCGCCCGCCAAGTAGTCGGAGCGCAGCGTGGTCCAGCGCGTGATGACCCACGCCGCGGCAGCGGCGGCCACACCGGGCATACCCGCGACGAGCGCCATCGTTGCCGCGACGAGTAGTGCCAGAAGGACACGCGCCGAGAGAGACGAGTGGGCAACACGGGCGGGCGAGGCCGTTTCGGAAGCCGCGGAGGTTGCCCGGAGGGCAGCATCGGCGACTGGGCCGGTTGCGGCTGAATCGTGTGCTGCGTTTGTCGCGGATGAGGCAGGGGCAGTGGCTTGGGAACGGAGGCCGCGGGCCATGACGAGCAGGCACAGCGCGGTAGTCAGCGCGGCGAGCGCGCCGCCGAGGCCGAGGCCCACGCGGTAGGCGCGGTCAGCAACAAAAGTCATGTGGAAGGTGCCGCTAGCGCCAGCAGGGATGAGGAAGGCCTGAGTGTCGGCATCGATGGAGCGCGGCTTGAGGGCTAGAGGTTCCGAGCTGGAGGCTGGCGCGGAATCTTGTGCCGAGTCCGGGGCTGAGCTGGGGGAGCGGAGCTCGCCGCGCAGGCCCTCGTTGAAGGCGCGGCCGGTGATAAGGAGGCGGTCGTGGTCGGCGGGCTCGATGGGGGAACCAGCAGCGAGCGGGGCATAGCCATGGTCCGCGCCGGATGCGGTGGCCGAGTCGGCGGCGGAACCGGATATGTCAGGAGACGAGGCAGCCAGGGGCGCGGGCAAGGAGGACGCGGTATCTGTCAGGGCCGCCCAATCGCCGGTGGTGCGCACGAGGTGTTGTCCGGCGGACAGGTCGAAGGTGGAGCCGGGGGAGTGGGGGGAGCCGTCGATAAGCACGGGCTTCTCACCCAACACACGCACGGTCATATCGCGCGGGGAAGTAAAGGAGCGGATGAGGATGCGTTCGTTGTCCTGCTGGAAGAGGAACTGCTCGGCATCCGGTGAAGTATCGGGGACGGTGACGAGGCGGCGCGGGGTGGGCTGGTCCACGATGGAGGCCTCGGCAATCCCGGTGCGGCGTTGCGGCTCGATGCGGATGGTGGAGGCATGCGCGCCGGGCACGCGGATATCGCGGGCGCGGTAGGCCTCCATGGTGACCGTAACCTGAGAATCACCGTTGTGGATGGTCACCTCAGTCGTGCCGGTGGTCATCAGTCGCAGCGTAGGCGAGGCCCACGTGGAGGAAGAATGCAGCTCCAGCCGGCCTGAATCGCCAGGCGCTGGCCACCAGGCAGTGGAGTTCTCGCCGTCGACGGCCGCAGTAAGAGAGCGCGCCGGGTTCGCCCCGCCGAAAGCCGAAGCATCCGCGGCAGACGACGACGCGGTGACGCGGCCATCGTGCTCCACCACCTGGGTCAGCGGGCCGGCGGAGGGATAGTCGCGCAGGCGGTTGCGCACCGTGGAGGGGTCATCAGGGGCCAGCGGCGCGGAGACTGGGCCGGTGAGCGTGCCGTAGTTGCGGTCGCGCAGGGTGGGTGTATCGGTGACGATGTCCGCGTTGGAGGAGACCAGCTCGTGGGGGCCTTCCAGGAGTGCGAGCGATTCCCCGCCGCCCGCCACGCGCGGCGGATCCGCAGGCGCGAGGTTCATGGAGAGGTCTGCGTCGAAAACCACGACGTCGACCTCCCCGAAGGTGTGGACCTCGCCCGGGATGTGGGCCGAAGAACCAGAGATGAGGTCATGGCGCACCGCGACGGCGCCGATGCCGAGGCGCTGCAACACTAAAGGCGCGGACGCGGGGTCGCGGGAAATCTGCGCCATCGCTCCGTCCAAGCCACGGATGGCTTCGGGCGGGATGAGGGGAACGGCGTCGCGGACGGCCCAGGGGACGTCGAGAAGCGGCTGCGCCGGTTCATCGCGCGTCCAGCCCCAATCCTGCCGTGCAAAGGAGGCCGGCGGGTAGATGAGCACGCGCGTGTCCAGAGTATTCATGAAGGAGGCGGCTTCGTGCCAATAGTCAGGCACCTCTTCGTATGCGCCCTTGGGCAGCAGCCGGCCTGCCCACGCAGGAGCGGTCGCCCCCATCACCACGAGGCACACCAGAAGGCCCGCTGCTTCACGACGCCCCGGGGACAACGTCCGCGGCAACCTCACGCGGGCGGCAATCGCGGCCACGCCGAGCACCAGCGGGATGCGCACCAGCGGGTCGAATTTGTGCACATTGCGCAGCGCGGCCAACGGCCCGTCGAGCGCATCGAGGTACCACGCGGCATGCGTGCCGAGCACGGCCACGCCCACCAGCAGCATGACACTCCACACGCGCGGCAGGCGGGACAACCCCATAAGACCCAGGGCGGCCACACCGGCCGTGAACAGCACGAAGACCGGCTCGGTGGCTAGCTCATTGCCGGCGATGCGCTCGGTATCGACAAAAGGCGCCCAGCTGGTGGTGCCGCGCAGGATTTCCGCCAGGTTGAGCCAGCGCGTGGTCACGCCAGCGGATTCGATGAACTCGGTAAAAGGCGGGGCATAGCGGCCCAGGATGAGCAGCGGGATAATCCACCACGCGGACACCGCCGCGCATCCGGCCAACCACACTAGGCCGGTCTTGCCCGCGCGCCGCCACAAGAGGATCAAACCCGCCGGCAGGCAAGCGGCAAGTGTGGCCGTGGCGTTGACCGCGCCCATGCATGCCACCGCCACCACCGAAGGTGCTGCATCCCGCCAGCAAAGCCGGCCCGGCCGCAGGAAGGGCAGCAGTACCCAAGGTGCCAGCATGACCGGCCAGGTCTCCGAGGAAATCGCGCCTAACGTAGTTAGCGTGCGCGGTGAGAGCGCATAGAGCACTCCGCCCGCCAGCGCGGCATAATCCGGCGCGGCGGGAAGTACTGCGCGGAATAGGCGGAAGAAACCCAGAAAGCCCACGGACAGGACCACAAACCACCAGGCGCGCTGCGCTATCCAATCCGGCAGCGGGTCCGCCAGCAGGAAGAACAAGCCCTGCGGGAAGAGGTAGCCATAAGCCTGGTTCTGCAGCTGGCCCAGCGTGAAAGTATCGGTATAAGCATGCAGCGCACCAGCTAGAAAGCCTGCCGGGTTGGCCACCAGATCATGTTTGGTATCGGCGGCGGTCAGCCCCCATGGCTGCACCAGAACCACGAGGGCTAGAAAGAAAAGCCCCCCGATGCGTGCGCGCACGCTTACTCGCGGGAGCCGTACTCCGGCCCGCCCATCACGGCGTCGGAGGCTTTGACAGAGTTATCGCTCGGCACGGCGTCTGCCTGCGAGAACTGGGCAATGCCCAGGATGGTGACGACTCCCAACGCCACGCCAACGACAGCACTGCCCAGGGCCGGGCCCAGGGTGCGCTTGTTGAGGGAATCGCTATCGAATGCCATGGCGCCAGATTCTAGCAGTCGTCGTCTTCGTCGTCGTTCTCCGGCGGCACGATAAAGACCGGAAGGCCGGCGTTGCGCACAATGTACTCCGCCGTCGAGTTCGTCCACAGCGAGCGGAAGCCGGTCAGCGCGCGGGTGCCGGTGACGATGACGTCGACGTCGAGTTCCTGGGCGGCGTCGACAATCGCGCTCTGAATCGACGTCACCGACTCCACCAGGTGGGCATGTCCACGCAGGCCCAGGGATTCCGCTTTGGCGATTCCCCGGCGGCAAATCGCCACTGCTTCCTCATACGCGGGGTCCTCCTCCACGTGCTCGGGAGACACGGTGGACTGGTGCAGGCCGGTGCGGCTCACGGCGCGCGCGGCTTGGCGCGCGGAGGTTTCCCACGCGGTGAGGATTTCGACGTCGGTGGGGCGTAGCAAGTGCGCGGCGTATTCGAGAGCGCGGTCTGCGCGGTCGGAGCCGTCGTAGGCGATTAGCAGGGTTTCTCCGTTGCTCATGTGACCATCCTAACAATCGGATGTTGCCCGCGCGGGCCCTTCAGGCAGACTGGTGGGTATGAGAAAAGCAACTTCCGCCCTCCTGTTGAGTACCGCGTGCGTCCTCAGTGCGTGCGGTTCGGAGCCTGTGCTTTCCGACGCCCCGCCCCCTTCCCCCTCAACGCCGTCCGCCACACCCAGCGCCGCGGACGAGACCAGCGAGGCCGAGGCACCCGCGTCCGAAGCACCCGCGTCCGAAGCGCTTGAGGACGTGCGGGCCCGTGCGGCAGCAAAGCTCATGCCGCCGGCACTGAACTACGAGGATGCGCGCGCGAAGCTGGACGCAGGCGTCGGCGGGCTGTTTATCCCGAGCTGGGCTGACCCGGAACTGCTCAGCGATGGCCCACGGGGAATCAACGCTTTACGTGAGGAGGTGGGCCGTGACTTCGAAGTGTCCATCGATTTCGAGGGCGGCCGCGTGCAGCGCTTTTCTGAGATTTTGGGGGAGTATCCCTCCCCGCAGGTCATGGCGGAGGGCCACTCCCCAGAAGAGGTGGAGCAGATGGCCACCGAGATTGGGCACAGCCTCCGCGCGCACGGCGTGACGGTGGACTTTGCCCCGGTGCTCGACGTAGACGGGGGAGGCTTGGAGGTCGTCGGCGACCGCGCTTTTTCCACCGACCCGAAGGCTGCGGGCGACTATGGCGCGGCCTTTGCCCGCGGGCTTAAGGCAGCAGGAGTCAAGGCCGTGTTCAAACACTTCCCCGGCCATGGGCGCGCCTCCGGGGATACGCACCTGGGCCAGGCCGTTACTCCGCCGCTGGAGGAACTTTCCGGCCACGAGTTCGTGCCCTTCCACGCAGCTCTTCCGCAGGCGCCCGAGGCAGCACTCATGATGGGCCACCTCGTGGTCCCCGGTCTGGGTGAGGAACCTGCCTCCCTCAACCCGCGGGCCTACCAGCTGGCCCGCGAAGAACTTGGTTTTGAAGGCACCATTTATACCGATGACCTGGGAGGAATGGCCTCGATTTCGGAGAACTTCAGTGTGCCGGAAGCCGTGGCCGCCGCCCTCGCCGCAGGTGCTGACATGCCGCTGTGGTCCACCGATGACGACATTGACGCGGTGATTGATGCGGCGGTGGAAGTAGTGGCACAGCAGGATGCCGACTAGGAAAAACTAGCTGGCAGACGTTAATCTCATACACGTGAAAAAGGCAATCGGACACAGCCAATACCGACGCGACCGCAACCGTCGGGGACTCAAGGTCACCCTCGGCGTGCTCGTCGGCCTCGTGCTCATCGCCGGCATCGCCTACGCGTGGGATGTCATGGCTAATCAGCACAAAGTGCCGCGCGCGACGTCAGTGGGCGGCGTGGACATCTCCCGCATGGAGCGCACCGCCGCGGTAGAAAAGCTGGAAAGTGAACTCGGTGACGTGGCCACCCGGCCCGTCATCGTGCGCGCAGGCGAGAAAACCTCCGAGCTCATCCCGCAGGATTCGGGGCTTAGCCTGAACTACCAGAAGGCTGTCGACGGCATCCCGGATGCCTCGCTCAATCCCTTTGCCCGCCTCTACAGCTTCATTAAACCTACCGAGGAAATCCCAGTCGCCGTCGACGTCGACGATGCCCAGCTTGACGGCGCGCTGGATCGCGTAGGCGAAGAGCTCGCGATCGAGCCGGAGGACGGAAACCTCGAGCTTGTCGACGGCTCCCTCAAAGAGACCAAACCCGTACTCGGCCAGGCGGTGGAGAAAGAGGTGTTGAGGGGGGACGTCGAGAAGCACTGGCTCGACCCCGACGGAGTGGAGGTTACGCCCATGGTGGTGGAACCACAGATCAACGCTGCGGCGATTGAGGCCATGCGCACCGGTGATGCCGCCCGCGCGCTGGATAATCCGCTCACTCTGAAAGGCGAGAACAACACCGCCGGCACCCTGCGCAAGCCGGAGATTTCCCAGTTCGTTTCCATCGCAGCCGAGGACGGCGAGCTGCACCTCAAGGTGGACAAGGACCGCGCGCGCGAGCTTTTCCAAGAGCGTATGCAAGGCTCCGAGGTGCCCGGCACCAACGCCAAGATTTCCTTCAGCGGCAATGACAAGCAGATCACGCCCTCAGTGGATGGCTCCGTCATCGATTGGGAGAAGACACTCGATGGTTTCGAGGACCGCGTGAGCAGCGAAGATGACCGCGAGTGGGACGCCGATTACAAGCCGGACCCTGCAGACTTCACCACCGAGATGGCGGAAAAGGCCACCTTCGATGACACCGTATCGGAGTTCTCCACCGGTGGCTTCTCCGGGGCATCCGGCACCAACATCCGCCTGGTGGCCCAGCAGGTCAACGGTGCCGTGGTCAACCCAGGCGAGACCTTCTCCCTCAACGGCTACACCGGCCCGCGCGGCACCGCGCAGGGCTACGTGGAATCCGGCATTATCATCGACGGCCACGCCGGCAAGGCCGTGGGCGGTGGCATCTCCCAGTTCGCCACCACCCTCTACAACGCCGCGTACTTCGCCGGCATGGAGGATACCGCGCACACCCCGCACTCCTATTATATTTCCCGCTACCCGGCCGGCCGCGAAGCCACGGTGTACGAAGGTGCGATTGACCTGCAGTTCACGAATACCTCCAACCACCCGGTGCGCATCGAAACCAGCTTTGGCAGCGAGATCACCGTGCGCTTCAAGGGAGTGAAGACTGTTGAGGTTGAGTCCATCAACAACGGCCGCTGGGCCAAGACCGAGCCGCAGCGCAAGTCGGTGAGCGAGGATTGCTCGCCGTCGTCTGGCGCGCCGGGCTTCACGACGTCCGATACCCGCGTTATCAAGGACCTCTCCGGCAAGGAAATCTCCCGGGAGACCACCACCACTGTCTACGACCCGCAGCCCATCGTCACCTGCGGTTAAACTATGACGCGGCCGATGCATACCGCGGTGAAGGACCCCGCGGACGTCGATCAGCTGGCCCAGCACCCAGTGAAGTTTGGCCGCGTGGCAGGTCTCTTTGCTCCGCACCGCGGCACGCTGCTGCTTGTGCTTGCGCTCATCGTGGCGACTTCGGGGCTTACGGTGGTGCAGCCGTTCCTCGTGCGCCGCACCGTGGATGAGGCCATTCCACGGCACGACACCTCGCTGCTTCTGTGGCTCGTCGGCGGCATGCTGGCCATTACCGTAGTCTCCCAGGCCATCGGCGTTATCCAGTCCTTTTTATCCGCGCGGGTGGGGCACACCATCATGCACGAGCTGCGCACGCAGGTCTTTGCCAACCTGCAGCGCCAATCGCTGCAGTTCTTCACCACTAACCGCGGCGGCGAAATCCAATCCCGTTTGACTAACGACATCGCGGCGATGCGCGGCATGGTGACCACCACCGCGACGTCCGTGGCCAGTAACCTCACCATGACGGTGGCCACGCTGGTGGCGATGGTGGCGCTCTCGCCGACCCTCTCGTTGCTGTCCCTTCTGGTGTTGCCTCCCGCCGTGTGGCTCACGCGCCGCGCCGCCGTGCTGCGCCGCAGCCTCATGGAGAAAAACAGCCGCGCGCAGGCAACACTGCAACAGACCATTTCGGAGAACCTGTCCGTCTCCGGCATGCGCCTGGCCACCACGTTGGGAGCGCAGGATCGCGTCTATGGCGCGTTTGAGAAAACCTCCCGCTCCCTCATCCGACTGGAGCTGGAGTCTCAGCTGGCCGGGCGCTGGCGCATGGCGCTGACCCAAATCATCTTCGGCGTGATGCCGGCGCTGATTTACCTGGTTGCCGGCCTGCGCCCGGGGATTACGATTGGCACGCTCATCGCCTTTTCTACCCTGCAGACCCAGATTTTCCGCCCCATCACTGGCCTGCTCAACGTGGGCGCGCAGTGGGTGGCGTCGATGGCGTTGTTTAGCCGCATCTTCGAGTACCTGGACCTGGAGCCCGAACTCACAGAAGCCACCCAGCCCGCCCAGCTTGCCGACGCCTCCCTCACCCTCCAGCACGTTTCCTACCGCTACCCCGGCACTGACACCGACGCGCTTTCCGACGTCTCCCTTTCCATCCCGGCCCACACCACCACGGCCCTGGTGGGGCATACCGGTTCCGGCAAGTCCACGGTGGCCGCGCTTCTGGCGCGTTTGGCGGATCCGACCGAAGGCTCCGTGCTCTTAGGTGGAGTCGACTTGCGCGACATTCCTGCCGATCAACGCTCGGCGGTCATCGGCGTGGTCTCCCAGGAGACCTATCTGATTCACGGCACCGTGCGCGAGAACCTCCTCTTCGCACAACCCGATGCCACGGAGGAGGACATGTGGAAGGCCCTGAATGCGGCGCGTGTGGCCGACGTGGTCAAAGAGCTTCCCGACGGCCTCGATACCCTCGTCGGCTCGCGCGGCTACCGCTTCTCCGGTGGTGAGCAACAGCGCCTCTCCCTGGCCCGCACGCTGCTGCGCCGCCCGCAGGTCCTCATCCTCGATGAGGCCACCTCCGCCCTCGACAACGAAACCGAGCGCGCTATTCAGGAGGCTGTCTTCGGTGCGGACGCGACCCGTGTGGTCATCGCGCACCGACTATCCACGATTTACGACGCTGACCAGATCATCGTCCTCGATGCCGGCCGCGTGGTCGAGCGCGGCACTCACACCGAGCTCCTCGCCCGCGAGGGCGCCTACGCCGCGCTCCTTCGCGCCGCCTCCGACGCCTAGTTACCGTTCGGCAAGGTTTGCTTTCGGGCTATTTCCATCCTCATCTGGAAAGCCTTGTCCTTCTGCCCAGTTGAAGCCAGTAAAAGTCCAAGAGCAACGGAGTCAGAATGAAAATGGAAATGGGAAACGGGTTTATTAAGTGCGTCCCGTTCGTATTCAAAGCGGACGATAGGAGGCCGCTTTTTTGATTGGCGGTAACAAATCTTAAAGCTGCTTGATGCTACAGCCAGATGCTCGCCTGAGCTGTTCTCGCACATTGCGTAAGATGCTTCGAGCAGTGCGGGTTTAGCATTTGAGGTTTGTGCCTGCAGTGGTTTCGACAGTTGAAAACTGAACCTCTTGAGCTCAGAGTTAAAGGCCTCGCCTGTGATGACGGTTGGTCCGGGCAGGCAATCATCTAAAAGTTTTGTGGCTCTGGAAGCGAACGTGTTAGCTAATTCAGCTAGACGGTCTGCATCCATATCTCAGAGCTAATCTCCAATAACGAATGAGAGGGCTTCGTAGCGGTTGAGAATGTCCTCGTCCGCAATGGTGATTTCGTCGATAGCGCGCAACGCGTAAAGCTCATCGATAGTGCGCGGGCTCAAATCCTGAAGGAGCTGTGCGCGTTCCAAGCAGAGTTCGGCGGTAGTGCGTGGGGTGAAAATAGGTGCGGACACTGTGACTCCTTTCCTCGTGGCTCTAAGCATAGACGCAACAGTGGACACGTGCGGTGGAGCTAAGAAAACCCAGCCTGAGCTGGGTGAATAAGTGGAGCCGACGACGGGAATCGAACCCGCGCCAGCAGCTTGGGAAGCTGCAGTTCTACCATTAAACTACGTCGGCACAATGCAGATTATGCACTCATAAAAGCTTAGCACTGCTGTAGCGCGCGCTCGCAAACGGCCCTGTAGGAGGGGAGTGGGGCTGTGGCCGCGTAGACTGATAGCCGTGCTTCTTTCTGATCGTGACATTCGTGCCGCCATCGCCTCTGAAGGTCCTGATGCTTTGAGCATCGAGCCTTACGACGCCGAGATGGTCCAGCCGTCCTCCATCGACGTGCGCCTCGACAAGTTCTTCCGCGTGTTCAATAACTCGCGCTATACGCACATTGACCCGAAGGAAGAGATGCCGGACCTCACCAGCGAGGTGGAGGTGGCCGAGGGCGATGCCTTCGTCCTGCACCCAGGCGAGTTCGTGCTGGGTGCCACCTTGGAAAAGTTCACCCTGCCGGCCAACCTAGCGGGCCGCTTGGAGGGCAAGTCCTCCCTGGGGCGCTTGGGGTTGCTGACGCACTCCACGGCCGGGTTTATCGATCCGGGCTTTTCTGGACACATCACGCTGGAGCTATCCAACACCGCGAACCTGCCCATTACCCTGTGGCCGGGAATGAAGGTGGGGCAGCTGGCCATCTTTAAGATGTCCTCGCCGGCGGAGGCGCCGTACGGTTCCGGCGTGCTCGGCTCGAAGTACCAGGGCCAGCGCGGGCCGACGCCGTCGAAGTCCTATCTGAACTTCCGTTAAACTTTTCTACCCGCGTCAGGCAAGCCGACACCACTGCGCCTAAAATAGCCGGTTATGCGTATGACTGTTATTGGTACCGGCTACCTAGGTGCGACACACGCCGCCTGTATGGCGGAGCTCGGCCACGAGGTACTCGGCGTAGATGTTGATGTAAACAAGATTGAGGCTCTCAAGAACAGCCGCGTGCCGTTCTATGAGCCTGGCCTGCCGGAGGTCCTCGAGCGCAACATCGAGGCCGGCCGCTTGGATTTTTCCACCAGCTATGACGATGCCGCAGAGTTCGCGAACGTGCACTTCCTCGGCGTCGGCACGCCGCAGGCCCACGGTTCCTATGCCGCGGACCTGACATACGTGAAGTCCGTCATCACGGAGCTCGTGCCGCGCTTGAAGGGCGAGCACATCATCTTCGGCAAGTCCACCGTCCCGGTGGGCACCGCGGCGGATCTGCAGCAGATGGCCGATGAGCTTGCCCCGGAGGGCACCAGCGTGGAAATCGCCTGGAACCCGGAGTTCCTGCGCGAGGGCTACGCTGTCAAGGACACCATCACCCCAGACCGCATCGTCCTCGGCGTCGGCGAGGCAGGGCTCGCCGGCGGTGAGAGTCGAGCCGAAGAGGTCGCCCGCGAGGTCTATGCCCAGCCGCTGGCGCAGAATACCCCGTTCATCGTCACGGACCTGCAGACCGCCGAGCTGGTCAAAGTCTCCGCCAACGCCTTCTTGGCCACCAAGATTTCCTTCATCAACGCCGTGTCTGAAATCTGCGAGATTGCGGGGGCGGACGTCGTCAAGCTTGCCGACGCCATCGGACACGACGAGCGCATCGGCCGCAAATTCCTCGGCGCCGGCCTGGGTTTCGGCGGCGGCTGCCTGCCCAAGGACATCCGCGCATTCATGGCGCGTGCTGGTGAGCTCGGCGCGGACCAGGCGCTGACCTTCCTGCGCGAGGTCGACGCCATCAACATGCGCCGCCGCGACCGCGTCGTGGACCTGGCTAAGCAGGCCTTCGACGGCTCTCTTCTAGGACACCGCGTGACCGTCCTGGGCGCTGCCTTCAAGCCGAACTCCGACGACGTCCGCGATTCGCCGGCGCTGTCCGTCGCAGGTTCGCTCTCCCTCGCCGGCGCTGCCGTGACGGTCTTCGACCCGCAGGGCATGGAGAACGCCAAGAAGGTGTTCCCGACCCTCAACTACGCGCCGACTGCCGACGCCGCCCTCAAGGACTCCGAGCTCGTCATCCTGGCCACCGAGTGGCAGGAGTTCCGCGATTTGGACCCGGCCGTCGCCGGCGAGCTTGTTGCCCGCCGCCACATCATTGACGGCCGTAATGTGCTCAACGTCGATGCTTGGCGTGCCGCCGGCTGGACTGTCGACGCCCTGGGGCGCGTCCTTCCGGCATCGTAAACGCCGCAATTGCCGTGGTCAGTGGCACCGCGAGGGTCAAGGCCATGGCACCGAGTAGCGAGCGCATGACCTCCGTCGCCACGAGGTCGCTGGAGAGAATCTGACCCGCTGGGCGCTGCGCCGCCGCAATAAGAATGAGCAGCGGCAGCGTGGCACCGGTGTAGGTCAGCACGATGGTGTAGACCATGGACGCGATGTGGTCGCGTCCCACCTTCATTGCTGATGCAAATAGCTTTCCGGGGCCCGCCGAAGGGTCGGCGGCGTGCAGCTCCCGCACGGTCGAGGCCTGCGCCACTGCGATGTCGTTAAGGCTGCCCAGTGCGCCCACAATGAACCCGCACAACAGCACGCCGACGACGGGCACCCCGGGCATGTAGAGCAGTAACTTGAGGTTGTCTTCCGAGCTGGCGCCGGTCAACGCCGTGCTGCTTATCGACGCCCACCCCAGCGCCCCCGCAACCCCCAACGCCACCAAGACGCCACCCAGCGCTGAGGCGGATTTCCAATTCACTCCGTGGACGAGTGGTACGACGAGGAAGATGATCGCGGCGCAGGCCACCATCGCCAGCGGCAGCGGCGCGTGCCCTTCCACTAGCGAAGGCACCAGATAAAACAGGACGATAGCCAGGCTAATCCCCAAACCCACCAGCGCGCGCAGGCCATGCCACGCGGCAAAGCCCACGATGATGAGTGCTGAGATGATGGCCCACAACGCGAGGTTTCCGCCGCGTCGATAGTCGGCGAAGGCGTACGTTCCGTCCGCTGAGCGCGAGAGCATGACCTCGTCGCCGGGATTCAGCGTGGGGTCGCCCGCCACCCCATAAAATACGAGCTGCGTTAAGCGGCCTTGGTCGTCGCCGGACGTGAGGTCAAGGAGAACGCGCGTGCAGGACGTGTCATCGCCTGAGGCGGGGATAAGCGGTGCCTCGTCGAAAGCTTTGCCCGTGTGTGGGTCGCTGCATAAGTGGTTATCCACAGTCGTGACCGTACCTTCAACTTGCGGCTGGTTGAGAGCGTACGTCGACGCGAAGTCGGGGCTGGTGTGCTCCATTAGTGCACTGGTGGGGCGGAGTATAAGCAGGCCAGCCACCGTTGCGAGCGCTGCCACTGCCAAGAATCCGAGAAGTCCCGTCCGCCAAGGGCTTAGGCTAGTCATGCCTACTATTGTGAACGATTGCCATAAGAATGAAAACTTATGCTGACGCGGTCAACAAGTTGTCCACAGGTTTTTCTTGAACCATTGTGAACTCTCGTGGCACCCAATAGCGTCGTTGGCATGAACCTTGTTGAAGCGCATCTTCGCAGCCAGGCGGCAGGCATCGAGCTCGTCGCCGCCGTTGCGGGCCTCAGCCTTGACCAGCTCCGGGCGTGGGGTCCGGAGTCGGTGGCGCGGTCCTTGCTTGCGCTTTACGACGTCTACTTTTCCCACACCTCCTTTTCCCGCAAACAAACCCGCGCCGTCGATGCTTCCCGCGCCAATAGTCATGACCTGCCCACGCTGATGCTTATCGAGCGCTTTGCCCGCCGCCTCACGAAACAGCGTGAGGCCTGGGACTTGCGCATTGAGCTGTGCAGCATCAAAGGCGATGAAGCGGCTGTCGCTCGGCATGCCCGCACTCGCATCCGCGAGCTCCTCCCTCCGCCCGCGCCGAAGCCGGGCGTGAAGATTCGCCGCGGCAAGGAGATGTCGAAGCTTACGGTGACAGCCCCGTCTTCCATCATCGAGGACCTGCGCTACAACATCGACGAGGACGATCCTGTGGGGTCCTTCACCGCCGCGTTTCGCGAGGGACGCCTCGCCCGCCCCGTCGCCCAGACCTTCGCTGTTATGGAGCTTCCCGAGTACGCCCGGATTCTCGGCCGCCTCGGGGACCCCGCCACCCCGCGTCCCGATTCCCACCTTCCCGGCGCGACTGCTGCCCCCGGCGCGTCAACCACCGCAGGGGCGTCAGCCACTTCTGCAGCTAGCTCCGGCCCCGCACCTGACCTCGGAGACATCGTTATCCAGCTTTCCAACGGTGCGAAAATCACCGGCGCGGAACTCATCGAGCGTGAGCTCGCCGAGGAGGGCCTCGTCATGCTCGTCGACCGCGTCAAAGGCCCCGTCGAACTGCACCGAACCCAGCGCCTCGCCTCCGACAAACAGCGCACCATGGCCATTGGTGAGCAGCCCATCTGCGCGTGGCATGACTGCCTATGTGGAGCGGACTATGCCCAGATTCACCACATCACCGAGTGGCGCAACGGCGGCGACACTAACCCCGAGAACCTCACCCCACTCTGCGAATATCACAACGCCATCAACGGCTTGCCCGGCCGTGGCCGCATTGTGCGGGAGAACGGGCGCATTAAGTGGCAGCCGCCAGGGCCTCGCGATCCGCGCGAACCGGTCCATCCACACCGCGCGCCTCGCTCCCAGCGCCTCCGCAACGCCCGCACTGTCTCCGCCGGCGTCGCTGGCAGCACCGGCTCTGCCGCTCCTGCTGCCGGCCGCGGTGATTACCCGCGCTCGTCGACAGGCCCCGCCGAATCCACCGCAACTTCCCTCTCCGAGCCTGGACCAGACCCGCCCCGCGGCGCTTAGCCTTGCGCCGACTCCATTTCTCGCAGGTTCGGTCGAATCCGCGCTACTGGCGGTAACTCACTAAGAAATTGCCGAGGCGCTCAATCGCGTTTTCCAGCTGCGATGCCCACGGCAGCGTCACCACACGGAAATGGTCCGGGGTAGGCCAGTTAAAGCCCGTGCCCTGCACCATGAGGATCTTCTCTGCGCGCAAAATGTCGAGCATGAGCTTCGAGTCATCGTGAATGTCGTAGACCTCCGGATCCAGACGCGGGAAGCAATACAGCGCCCCCATCGGCTTCACCACGGATACGCCCGGAATCTCGTTGAGCTTCTCGTACGCAATGTTGCGCTGCTTGAGCAAACGACCATTCTCAGCGGTGAGCTCATAAATCGACTGCCGCCCGCCCAGCGCCACCTGAATCGCGTGCTGCGCTGGCACATTCGGACACAGGCGCATGCCTGCCAAAAGGTCGATGCCCTCGATAAACCCAGCTGCGTGGGACTTCGGGCCGGTCAGCACCATCCACCCAGCACGGTAGCCGGCCACGCGATACGCCTTGGACAAACCATTAAAAGTAATCGTCAGCAAGTCCGGCGCTAGCGAAGCAATCGAAATATGCTTCGCGCCGTCATACAGAATCCGGTCATAAATCTCATCGGCCAAAATCAGCAGATTATTCTCCCGCGCCACATCAACAATCTTCTGCAGCGTCTCGCGCGAATACACCGCACCCGTCGGGTTATTTGGATTAATGACCACAATGGCTTTGGTCTTTTCAGATACTTTCGCCCGAATATCCTCAATTGACGGGTTCCAGTCATCCTCCTCATCGCACAGGTAATGCACCGGCGTACCGCCCGCCAGTGACGTCGCTGCGGTCCACAGAGGGTAGTCGGGGGCGGGGATGAGAACCTCGTCGCCGTCGTCAAGCAGCGCCTGCGTCACCATCGAAATGAGCTCTGAAACACCATTGCCCAGGTAGACATCATCGACATCAAACGGTGGGAAATCTTCCAGCTCGTAGCGAGTCACAATCGCGCGCCGCGCCGGGATAATACCTTTCGACGTGGAATAACCCTGCGAGGTCGGCAGCGCCGCAATCATGTCGCGCATAATGACATCCGGCGCATCGAACCCAAACACCGCCGGGTTGCCGGTGTTGAGCTTCAGAATGTTGTGCCCGTCGAGCTCCATGCGTTCGGCCTCCGCGGAAACCTCGCCGCGAATGTCATAAGCAACGTCTTGTAGTTTGGTGGATTGATCAAAAATCCGGTGGTGAGTCATGCGAGATATGTTACTTCCGGTTCCACTCGTCTAGCTTACGTTTCGCCAGATTCATCGCATCCCCTGTGATTTCACTTGCTTGCCGACGCCTCTCCGCCCACTGCGCCTGCTCCAACGCCCTCGTCTGCGCGCGTTCCTCCGCAGTCGCCGCCTTGAGCTCTCGCATACGCTGGCGCTCAATCTGCCGCGGTGAGGGGCGGTGCCAGGATTCCGGGCCCACTTTGGCCACGTAGAGCATGATCCATATTGCGGGGATAAGGAAGAGCAAACCCGTTCCCGTCAGCGCAGCCGCCACACCAGAAAGCGCGTTGAAGGCGACGAATGCTCCGAAAGATAGCCCCAGCGTGCCCACCATGGCCGTGGCCAAACGCGGCTTCCGCGTGGATTGGTACGCGCGCTCCATCTCGCCGTGGGAGTAAATCTTGAGCTCCGTGCTGGCCTTGGTAGGAATATCCATGAAGACTTCCGCCAATTCGCGGCGGGTCGTGGCTTGCATTACCGCGTCGGTGCGCTCCTCGAATTCATCCATTGTTAGACGGCCTTCACCCAAGGCTTGGGCGAGGTCGTTGACGGCGTCGGTCCGTTCGGCGTCGGAAAGCCGCATACTGAATGGATTAGTCACGGCACCTATTCTAGCAGGCTATTTCTCCGACTTAGCCGGCTCCTCTTCGCGCAGCAGGCTGGCGATGAACGGGAAGATCGCCACCGTCAGCGCGCCACCGGCGATGAAGATGGACGCCATTTCGTTGTCGACGATTCCCGACGCCACCGCCAGCGACATCACCGCCACGATGATCGGCAGACCCGTCGCGGCATAGAGCGCAACCTGGATGCGCTCGCGGGTGGTCTCGACATCGGAGCCGGTCTGATGGAGGTTCTCACGTAGGAACACCGGCAGGCCACGCGTGACCACAATAAGCAACGGGATACCCAGCACCTTGATGGGCTCGCTCACGATGACGTCCCAGTCAATCGCCATGCCGGAAATCACGAAGAACACTGGGATGAGCATGGAATAAAACACCACGTCGAGGCGATTTTCCAGGCCTTTGTGGTACTCATCCGGGATGATGCGGTTCAGGATAATGCCCGCAGCGAACGCTCCCAGCACAATGTCCAGCTCGAACACGGCCGTTACAGCCATGAGAATCGCCAGAATCAGGATGATGAGACGCATGATGGTCTGGTTCGTCGAGCCAGCCCCCGAGATGAACGCATCTTTGAACCACGGCATGAGCGTCGTAATGGCAAACGGCATGAAGGCCACGGCCACTGCAATACCAATGAAAGCCAGCAGGATAAGCATCGTTGCCAGCGTCGATCGCGAGCCCAGAAGCAGCGCCATCGCGGTAATCGGCGCGACCTCACCAATCGCGCCGTGAATCAGCACGGAATCGCCCACGCGCGTGCCGAGTAGCTTGTCCTGCTTCAGCATCGGCGTAATCGTGCCGAGCGCTGTCGATGTCAGGGCAATCGCCATCACGATGGCGCCCGGGATGTCGTCCATGAGGAAATACGCGCCGACGCCACACGCCACCATGCAGATGGCCCACGTCGAAAAGCCCGTCACAGCTTCTTTGGACTTCAGCGCAGCAATGTCGATTTCGAAACCTGCCAGCAGGAACAGCGCGCCGACGCCCAGTTCCTTTAGCATGCCGATACCCGGATCCTCGTGCGCCAAACCCAGCATCGAGGGCCCGATAATCATGCCGAAGAAGATGAGCAGCGCCACGGCCGGCATCTTTTTGCCCGTCAGGTGGGAGATCAGCGGTGCCAGCAAGGCCACCGCCATGATCCACGCGAAGGATACGAGCGAGTCGGTGTAATTGCTTTCGCCAGCGGCGAGGACGTACGTCACGTCAAAATGCATGTCTAGAGACTACCCGTGCCGCCCCAATCGCGCCTAGTTTAAAAACTAGTCCTGGCTCGGCGGCTTCGGGGCCTGTGCCACGCTTTCCGACGCCCCCGGCGCCACCGGCACTTCGGGGGCTTTCGGCGCGCTTGGTGCCTTCGGCGCCGCCGGGGCACTCGGTACATCCGGCGCAGCGGGCGCTGCTGGAGCCTTCGGCGCCGCCGGGGCACTCGGTACATCCGGCGCAGCGGGCGCTGCTGGAGCCTTCGGCGCTCCTGGCGCACGAGGCGTCTCCGCTGCCTTCGGCGCTTCCGGCACCGCAGGTGCGCTTGGCACGGATGGGGCGGTTGGAGCCGGCGGCGTGGCGGGAGCTGCAGGGGCCGCGGGCGCGGACGGTGCGGTTGGCGCCTTTGTTGCTGCCGGAGCGCTAGGTGGCTTCGGAGTAGCAGGTGCGGACGGGGTGGAAGAGTCTGCGGGGGCACTGGGTGCTGTGGGCACCGACGGAGTGGAGGGAGCAGCCGGAGCTGTTGGTGCGCTTGGCGTGGCAGGGGCCGAAGGCGCGGAAGGGGCAGATGGAGCTGGCGGGGTGGCGGGAGCTGCAGGAGTCGCCGCTGGGGTTGGAGGCGTCGGAGCGGGAGATTCTAGAGGCTCTGGGGTGGTGGGCGCATCGGCGGCAACGGCGGGCGCGGAAGTGTCGGGCACCGACGAGTCGTTAGGTCGCGAAGAAGCGGTGGGGTCGGACGGTGCGGCGGGGGAGAGACGACGCGGGGTGTCGAGGAAAGCCTTCTCGCGCGGGGCGGGGAGAGTGCCGGAGGGGGCGATGGCGTCGCGAAGCATAAGCGCTACATCGCTGACCTGGGTTTCCGGCGCAACGGACTTCACACCACCGGTGAGCATGACGTTACAGAACGGGCAACCGGTTGCAATCTCAGAAGCACCGGTGGCCACTGCCTGCTCCGAACGGAACTCATTGACGCGCTTGCCCAGGTTTTCTTCCATGAACATACGCGCACCACCGGCACCACAACAGAAAGCTTCGTCACGGTTGTGGTCCATTTCCGCAAGCGTTGCGCCAGTCGACTCCACGAGTTCACGTGGCGGGTCGAAAACCTTGTTATGACGGCCCAGGAAGCAGGGATCGTGATACGTGACGGGGCGGCGATTCTCCGGCGAACGTGGCACCGGCACGAGCAGCTTTTCGCGCACCAAACGGTTGAGCAGCTGCGTGTGGTGCAGCACGTCAAAGTGGCCGTCGAAATCGGGGTATTCGTTGCGAATCGTATTAAAACAGTGCGGACACGTGGTGATGATCTTGCGTTGGCCTTGAGGGACGCCGTGGAAGGCGTCGTTAAGCGCGGCAACATTCTGCTCCGCCATTACCTGGAACAGGAACTCATTGCCGGCACGGCGCGCCGGGTCACCCGTGCACGTTTCGCCTGTGGCCAGCACGCCGAACTTCACGCCGGCGGTGTGCAACATGTCCACTACCGCGCGTGTCGTAGCGCGGCCCTTGTCGTCGTACGCACCCGCGCAGCCGACCCAGAACAGGTACTCGAGGTCGGAAAAATCCGTAGCGTCCTCACCGATAATCGGCACCTCAATGCCGTCGGCGCGCGCCTGGTCAATCCACGCGCGGCGCTCCGAGGCGTTGCGGCCCCACGGATTGCCCTTCGTTTCCATGTTCTTAAACAGCCCGGTCAGCTCCGACGGGAAGTCAGACTCCGCCAGAACCTTGAAACGGCGCAGGTCCGCGATGTGGTCGATGTGCTCGATGTCCACCGGGCACTGGTCCACGCACGCACCACAGTTGGTGCACGACCACAGGACGTCATCATCAATCGTGCCCGCCATCGCCAGCACGTTTAGCCCCTCATGCGGGTTGTAATTATCCAGCGCACCCTGGCGCAGGTCCATCATGACCTTTTTCGGACTCAGCGGCTTGCCGGTATTCCACGCGGGGCAGAGGTCCTGGCAGCGGCCGCATTCGGTGCAGGAGGAGGCGTCGAGAAGCATTTTCCAGCTCCCCGGCTCGAGGTCCTCTAGGTCCGGCGTGGGAACAGCGCCCAGCGCCTTCTCGCCGTCGGCGTTGCGCTGGAAGAAGATGTTGAAGAACGCCATGAAGCGGTGCCACATGACACCCCACTGGAAGTAGCGGGCGATGCAGGCGATGAACGCCATACCCGTCAGCAGCTTCACCAGGGCAAAGAATTGAACCATGCTTGGCGACGTCGGCAGCATCCCCGCCACATGAATCGTCAAGAAATCAGCCCACTGCGACCCACCGTCAAACGTCGCGATGGAGGACGCCTTGACCAGGAGCATGCCGAGGCCCTCGACAAACACGATGGCTTCCACCAAGTGCGCTGGGAAGACCTGCGAATTGTAGAAGCGGCTGCCGCGCTCAGTGTGGCCGAGCTTGAGGCGTACTGCGGCGAGGAAGCCAATGCCCAGCACCGTTGCGATGCCGAGGACCTCCTCGATGAAGTGATAGACCGGCCAGTCGCTGAGCCACGGCCAGCCTTTATCGGGCGCGAAGGTTTGGATATAGGCCTCAAACCACACCAGAATGCCGAAGAGGAAACCTACCATGACAAGCCAGTGCGCGGCGTTGACGAACGGGCGGCCCTTGAAGTGGGTATGGCCGAAGACTTCGACGAGGACGCGGCCGAGGCGCGACATCGGGCGGTCGGTGCGGTTGAGCTGCGTGGGCCCACCGGAGCGGATGAAACGGAAGAGCACACCGACTCGGTAGAAGAAATACAGCCACACCGGGATCGATGCGGCGATGGCAACCCAGCCGAACATGCGCGCTCCTTTATTGCTTGGCTCAATGCTGCTTCCTACCTTAAAGCCTTACTGCTCAATTCCGGGAGTCGGGATTCAGCTATCATTCTGAGGGTCAACTTTTCAGGAGGCGTTGTGGGCAGAATCAGTGTGCCGAAAGCCGCGGCGGGCCTAGTAGCGGGCTTCGCGGCATTTGGCGTGGCGGGCTTTGCGGTGGCGCAGGGCGGTCTGACGGCGAACCTGGCGCTGTCGGGCACGTTCTTTAACGTCAACATGCGCCACTTGGAGGGCGAGGGCTTTTCCCTCTTCATCGATAGCGACAAGAAGGGTGAGGAGGACGTCCCCACCGCGCGCCTCAAGCTGGAGCACGCCGTGGCCTCGGACTTGTGCCTTTACGTCACCACGGACCTGCCCGCGGTGGGGGAGTCCACGCTCGCGCTCAAGGCCAAGGGCGATAACAGCGTGGAGGCCACCGACCTCCTCGTCGGTGCCTCAGATATCGAAGGTTCGCTGGTCATGCAGGACGCCAACGTGGGTATTGACGCCCGCCAGCTTTCCGACGCCGCCGACCCCGGCACCTGGGGCCTCTACTCCAAGCAGGTTTCGCTGACCGCCGACGACGTCCGCGCCACCTCCATCGGCGCGAAGACCCTGTCCGCGCAGAACGTGGGCGTATCCGTGGAGCGGGGCCGTGGCCATGCCTGCTGATGGCGCTAGTGGCGCTCCAGGAACGAGCGCCGTGGAACCTGATTCAATCGATGCCGACCAATCCGGCTCCGTAGCGCCCAAACCGTCAGCGTGGACGCGCTTTAAAGCCTGGCGCCGCGAGCGGCCTTTCATCCCGGGGCTGCTGCTCATCCTTTCGGGCATCATCATTGCCATGCCCGCCTACTTCACGGTCCAGATTTCGGACCTGCTCGTCATGATTTCCACCGTGTCGGGCGTATCCACGCTGCTCATCGGCGCGCTTCTCGTCATGTTTGGCCTCGGCGCGTGGTTTCGCCCCGCCACCGCGACGTATCTTGGCGTGCTGGGCATCATCGTGGCGGTCATTGCCTTGCCGGCGTCTAATTTGGGAGGCTTCCTCGTTGGCTCGCTGCTCGGCATTGTTGGCGGCGCACTCACCTTGGCTTGGGAGCCCAGCGATGCGTAAACACCGCCCGAACACCCCGCGCCGCGCGCCCCGCCCTTCGCGCTCACGGAGCACAGTGATCGCGGCCGTTGTGGCCCTCGCGGTGAGCGCGAATGGCGGGGTAGAGGTCGTGAGCGCGCAGGTTGCCCCCGACCAGCCTTATTTCTCCACGGTGACCGCGAAGGAGGTGACGTTGAGGGGCAACGTGGGCGCCACCATCAGCACGACACCGACCGGCGACGGCGAGGTGCGCGTCCTGGAACTCACCGGGGACCGCCTTGACGTGCAGGACCTCGCCATCACGCTGCCCGGCAACGCCGGTGATGGACTACTCACCACCGGTGGTGCGCAGACCACGGTGGAGGGGTCCGTACGCATCGTCGCGACGTCTCTGACCGCTACGCCCACCATTGAAGGCGCGCGTACCGTGCCGGTCACCGTGGATCTGACCGGGGATATCAATCACGTCCTCGACCAGCTCGGCATTCCCCAGCCACACCCCGTCCCGGACGCCGCGCTTCCCGACGCCCTCATGGACCACCTCTCCCTCACCAACGTCACCCTCGAACTGGCGAACCTCACCGGGGATAGTTTCTCCGCGCCGGTGATTGCGGTGAGCGTGGACTAGCGCGCGGGGCTAGGGTTCGCGGAACTGGGACTGGTGGAGGCGCCAGTAGGCGCCGTGGGTGTCGAGAAGCTCAGCGTGGGTGCCTTGTTCGACGATGCGGCCTTCTTCCATGACGATGATGACGTCGGCGTCGCGAATCGTGGACAGGCGGTGCGCGATGATAAAGGACGTGCGGCCCTGGCGCAGGGCGTTCATGGCCTGCTGGACGTGCATCTCGGTGCGGGTATCGACAGACGAGGTGGCCTCGTCGAGGATGAGCAACGCCGGCTGGGCCAGGAAGGCGCGCGCGATGGTGATGAGCTGACGCTCGCCAGCAGAAATGGCGCCGCCGTCTTGGTCAATCTTCGTGTCATAGCCCTCGGGGAGGGAATGGACGAAGCGGTCGACGTAGGTGGCCTTCGCCGCGGCGATGACCTCGTCGTCGGTGGCATCGAGGCGGCCGTAGCGGATGTTGTCCATGATCGTGCCTTCAAAGACCATGGCGTCCTGGAGCACCATGCCCACTTGGGAACGCAGCTCGTGGCGGGAAATCTCCGCGGTGTCGATGCCATCGAGGCGGATGGTGCCCGAATCAATGTCGTAGAAGCGCATGATGAGGTTAACCAGCGTGGTCTTGCCAGCACCCGTGGGGCCCACGATGGCGGCGGTCTGGCCGGGCTCGACGCGCAGGGAAAGGTCCTGGATGAGCGGGGAGTCGGGGTCATAGGAGAAGTCGACATCCTCGAACTCGACGAGGCCCTTCGCGCGGCCGCCGAGGCGGGAGGTGGGTTCTTCGAGGGGCTCCTCCTCGGCGTCGAGGAACTCGAAGACGCGCTCGGCCGACGCCACGCCCGACTGCACCTGCTGCATCATGCCACCGAGCTGGCCCAGCGGCTGGTTGAACTCACGCGAGTACTGAATAAAGGCCTGCGCACCGCCCAGCGTGAGGGAGCCGGAGGCCACCTTGAGCGCGCCAAGCACCGCGATGACCACGTAGGACAGGTAGGAAATGAACTGCATGATCGGCATCATCATGCCGGCCAGGAACTGCGCCAGCGACGCGGAGCGGAACAGCTCCTCGTTGCGCTTGTCAAAGTCCTCCGTCATGGCATCGATGCGGCCGAAGACGGTGGCGAGGTCGTGGCCGGAGAACGCCTCTTCGATCTGGCCGTTGAGGTCACCGGTCGCTTTCCACTGCGCCTTGAACTGCTTCTGCGCGCGAGAACCAATGACCGCAATCACGACGGCGGTCAGCGGCAGCGCGAGCAGCGCCACGAGGGCCAGCTGCCAGGACACGGAGAACATCATGACCGTAATGCCCACGACCATGAGCAGGTTGTAAAACAGCTGCGAGATGGCCTGTTGGAGGGCGGACTGGATATTGTCGGCGTCGTTCGTTGTGCGCGAGAGCAGGTCGCCGCGCGATTGCGTGTCGAAGTAATTGAGCGGCAAGCGGTTGAGCTTGGACTCGATATCTCCGCGCAGGTCGAAGACCACCTTCATCACCAGGGAGTTGAGCAAAAAGCCCTGCCACCACTGGAAGAACGAGGACACCACGTACATCGCGATGACAATGAGGATGATGGTGCCGAGCTTGGAGAAATCAATGCCGAAGCCGGGGTTTAAGTCCATGGCGGAGGCCATGTCGGCAAACTTGTCCTGCCCGCCCGCGCGGAGCGCCTCAATGGCCTGCTCCTTCGAGATCCCCGCCGGCATGTGGCGCGAAATAACGCCGGAGAAGATAACGTCGGTGGCCATACCCATGACCTTCGGCGCGGCTACCGCCAGCAGCACGCACACGATATTCATGGCGGCAATCGCAAAAAGCTGCACCTTGAACGGTGCAAGCAGGCCAAAAAGCCGTTTCGCAGAGGGCCAGAAGTTCTTGGCCTTGCGCGGGGCGTTCTCGCCTGTCTTTTCTTCCAGCTCTGCCGTTTGTGCGTCGTGTTCAGCCATTTACGCCACCTCCGCGGTCTTCTGGGATTCCACGATTTCGCGGTACGTCTCGGAGGTGTCGAGCAGCTCCTCGTGCGTGCCACGCGCGACGATGCGCCCAGCATCCATGACCAGAATCTGGTCCGCGTCCACAATCGAGCTCACGCGCTGCGCCACGATGATCGTCGTCGCCTGCGCGGTGTACTCCCGCATGGCGTCGCGCACCGCGGCATCGGTGACGACATCGAGTGCGGAGAAGGAATCATCAAACAGGTACACCAGTGGCCGCGCAACGAGCATGCGGGCAATGGACAGGCGCTGGCGCTGACCACCGGATACATTGGTGCCGCCCTGCGCGATGTGCATGTCGAGGTCCTCGACAAAGTCCGCCTGCGCGGTGCGCAGCACGGCCCACAGATCCTCATCGCTGGCGTCCGGGGCGCCGAGGCGCAGGTTGGAGGCCACGGAGCCGCTGAACAGGTACGGTTTCTGCGGCACAAGCCCCACACGCTTGACGACGTCCCCCCGCTTCATCTCGGCGACATCCGTGCCGTCGAGAAGCACGTGGCCCTCGGTGGGCAGATAGAGGCGCGGAATGAGGGAGAGCGCAGTGGTTTTGCCGGAGCCGGTGGCGCCGATGAGCGCGGTGGTGGTGCCGGGGGTGGCGGTGAAGGAGACGTCGCGAAGCACAGGCTCCTCGGCGCCGGCGTATTGGAAGGTGACGCTGCGTAGCTCGACGACGCCCTCGGAACGTGCCGGGGTGACGGGGTTGGTGGGTTCGTCGATGGAGGGCGCGTGGTCGAGGACGTCGGTGATGCGGCGCGCGCAGATGATGGAACGCGGCAAAATCATGGCCATGAAGGTGCCCATCATGACGGCGGCGAGGATCTGGAGCAGGTACTGGAGGAAAGCAGTAAGCGAGCCGACCTCCACCAGGCCCTCGTCGACGCGGTGGCCGCCGAACCACAGGACCGCGCCCGTGGCGACGTTGAGGATGACCGTGATGATGGGGAACATGAGGATGAACAGCTGGCCCACCTTGAGCGAGAGGTTGGTGAGGTCGCGGTTGGCCTCGCGGAAACGTTCGGACTCGTGCTCCTCGCGGGTAAAAGCGCGGACGACGCGGATGCCGGCGATTTGCTCGCGCAGGGTGCCGTTCATGGTGTCTAGCTTGTCCTGCCAGGCGCGGAAGAGCGGCATGAGGCGCACGATGATCGCTGAGAGTGCGGCGAGCAGCACGACGACGGACACGACGACAAGCCAGGACATGCCGGCGTCTTCTCGGATGGCCATGATGATGCCGCCGATGGACATGATGGGGGCCGTGACCATGAAGTTAAGGATCATCATGTAGACCATCTGGATTTGCTGAACGTCGTTGGTGCCGCGCGTGATGAGGGTAGCGGTGCCGAAGTGGCTCATGTCTTCGGCGGAGTAGCGGGTCACGCGGCGGAAGATGTCGGAGCGCAGGTCGCGGCCTAGGCCCATCGAGGTGCGGGAGCCGAACCAGATTGCGGCGATGGCGGCGGTGACCTGGACGAAGGCCACGCCTAGCATGATGCCGCCGGTGCGCCAGATGAAGTCGATGTCGACCTTGGCGACGCCTTCGTCGATGATGCGGGCGTTGAGTGACGGCAGGTAGAGCGTCGCCGCGGTGGATAGCGCTTGGAGGAGCAGGACCGCGATGACGTAGCCGGTATAGGGCTTGGAGCGGGATAAAAGGATGCGAACGAGTTCCATGTGCCAGCGTTTCATACGTGTGGGCGGCCGCGCGGTTTCTGCGCTGGGCCGCTGAAGAGCATTGACCGCGCAAGTTTATCCGTTTCCCCGCGCGAGCGTCTAGCTCGCGCGCTAGAAGCAGACCGGGGCGCGCTGGGCGCGGGCCGCGACGGTAGCCCAATCCTCGATGTCGGCAGTGGGGCGGCATAGGCCTTCCCACGTCGTGATGGCCACGCCACGTGCCATGAGCTCTAGCAAAACGAGGTGGCGGTCGCCAGACGCGGAGAGCTGATTGAGGTCCGTGTGGCTAATATCGGCGTCAGGGCCAGTGCCCACGCGGACGTTGCCGATGAGTCGCAGCCTCGGCGTTGTTCCCTTCGGGCACGGAGCAGGAGCAGATTCAGCACCAGAAAGCCCAGCGAAGCGGCGCAGCAAACCGAAGGGCGCGGGGCGCTCACAGAAGAGGTCCACACACAAACCGGCCGCAATGAGCCGTTCCGCGGTGGAGAGCGCCGCCGGGCTATCGCCGGCGATAGCAACACGCTGCATGAGAACCCCTTCGGTTCGAAGAATAGACTGTCTAGTCTGTAAATCTAGTCCGCTCGGTTCACTACGGCCAATTTTTATTCTCCCCAGTGCCCAAGCTCACGGCACTAAGCCTCCCGGGAAGGGCTGCGCGCCGCACCCATCACCCCTAAAGTGAGATGCCATGACCGAACCGACCAACCTGCTGGACCGCGGCGACTACCGCGACCCCAGCATCAGCCCCGAGGGCACACGAGACACCGCACCGCTCGACCCCTCAGTGGCACAGCGCAACCAAGAACTCGTCGACGCCTGGGCCGACAAACTGTACGACGCCTCCGCCGAGACCATCACCGAATGGGCCGCCGAGCACGCGCCGGGCCGGCTTGCAGTGACGATGTCTATGGAAAACACCGTCCTCGCAGAGCTCGTTCACCGCGCCCACCTCGACGCCGACCTGCTCTTCATCGATACTGGGTGGCACTTTGAGGAGACGTTGGGGGTGGCGGGGGACGTCGCCAAGCGCTATGCGGACCTTCCCTTGGTGCGGGTCCTGCCGATTCTGAGCCCCGAGGAGCAGGACAAGATTTACGGCCCGCGCCTGTATGCGCGCGATGTGGCGGCGTATAACCGCATGCGCAAGGTGGAACCGCTCAACATGGCGATGGACCCGTACGTCGGGTGGGTCACCGGCCTGCGCCGCGCCGATTCCGAGCACCGCGCCACCGCGCCGGCGCTGAGCTTGGACCGCACCGGCCGGCTGAAGATTTCCCCGATCATTACGTGGGATCTTGACCAGACCGACAAGTACATCAAGGACCACGACCTCATCATTCATCCCCTTACCCTTCAGGGCTACCGTTCCATCGGCTGCGCGCCGCTGACGTTCCCGGTGGGCGAAGGTGAGGACGCGCGCTCCGGGCGCGTATTCGCTGACGGCAAGACAGAATGCGGGTTGCACGAATAATGACTCTTTCACCACACCTTAAAGACTTAGAGAACGAATCCCTCCACATCCTGCGCGAAGTCGCCGGGCAATTCGACAAGGTAGGACTGCTCTTTTCCGGCGGCAAGGACTCCGTCGTCGTCTTCGAGCTCGCCCGCCGCGCCTTTGCCCCCGCCACCGTGCCGTTTGAGCTCATCCACGTCGATACCGGCCACAACTTCCCGGAGGTCATCGAGTTCCGCGACCGCCTCATTGAGGAATCCGGCGCCCGCCTGCATGTGGCCCTGGTCCAGGACTGGATTGACCGCGGCGAGCTCCAGGAGCGCCCCGACGGCACCCGCAACCCGCTGCAGTCCGTGCCGCTCGTGGAGACTATCGCGGAGCGCGGCTACGACGCCGTCCTGGGCGGCGCGCGCCGCGACGAGGAACGCGCCCGCGCCAAGGAGCGCATCTTCTCCATCCGCGATTCCTTCGGCGGCTGGGACCCGCGTCGCCAGCGCCCCGAGCTGTGGGACCTCTACAACGGCGGCAAGATGGCCGGCGAAAACGTGCGCGTGTTCCCCATTTCTAACTGGACCGAGTCCGATATTTGGGAGTACATCGGCGCCCGCAACCTGGAGCTGCCGTCCATCTACTATTCCCACCAGCGCGAGGTGTTCAAGCGCAACGGCATGTGGCTGACCCCGGGCGAGTGGGGCGGGCCCCGCGAGGACGAGTCGCTGGAGACCCGGACTGTGCGCTACCGCACCGTAGGTGACATGTCCTGCACCGGCGCGGTGGATTCCACGGCTTCCACGACGGATGAGATCCTCGCCGAGATTTCTGTGTCTACCCTCTCCGAGCGGGGTGCTACCCGCGCCGACGACAAACTCTCTGAGTCCGCCATGGAGGACCGCAAGAAGGAAGGCTACTTCTGATGAGCAACGTTTCCGCGCTTAAGCAGCGCGACACCCTCCGCCTGTGCACCGCTGGCTCCGTCGATGACGGCAAGTCCACCTTTGTCGGCCGCCTGCTCTATGACACCAAGTCCGTGCTGGCGGACCAGGTGGAATCCATGGAGCGCTCCTCCGCCGACCGCGGCTTTGACGGTATGGACCTCTCGCTGCTTGTCGACGGCCTCCGCGCCGAGCGCGAGCAGGGTATTACCATCGATGTGGCCTACCGCTACTTCGCCACTGATAAGCGCACTTTCATCCTCGCCGATACCCCGGGACATGTGCAGTACACGCGCAATACGGTCACCGGCATGTCGACGTCCCAGGTGGTGGTGCTGCTTATCGACGCCCGCCATGGCGTCGTCGAGCAAACCCGCCGCCACCTCAACGTCGCAGCGCTCTTGGGTGTGCGCCACGTGGTGCTGGGCGTGAACAAGATTGACTTGGTGGACTATGACGAGGCCACCTTCCGCTCCATTGAGTATGAGTTCTCCGAACTCGCCGCGCGCCTGGGGCTTAGCGATTCGGTGGCTATTCCGATTTCTGCGCTTAAGGGCGACAACGTCGTGGAGCGCTCCACGAACATGGACTGGTACTCCGGGCCGACCGTCCTGGATGTTTTGGAGACCGTCCCCGTGGCAACCGGGCGCGCCGATGACTTGGACTTCCGTTTCCCCATTCAGTACGTCATCCGTGAGCACGCCTCCGATTATCGCGGCTATGCCGGCCGCGTGAAGGCCGGTCACGTGGCGGTGGGGGATACCGTGAAAACACCGGGCGGGCGTTCCACCACCGTAACGGGTATCGATACCGCTGATGGCCCGCTCGCTGAAGGCAAGCAGGCCACGGCTGGGGATTCCGTCGTGCTGTTGTTGGCTGATGACATCGATCTTGCTCGCGGTGATCTCCTCGCCGGCTCGCAGCGCCCCGAGGCGGTCCGCGAGTTCGCCGCGACTGCGGTCGTGCTTACCGACAAGGACCTCACACCAGGCCAGATGCTCAAGCTGCGCTACGGCACCGACCTGGTCAAGGCCCGTATCGCGTCGGTGGATCGCATCCTCGACCTCGACGGTGTGGCCGACGACGAGTCGCCGGAGAAGGCCTCGCTCAACGACATCGCCTACGTCACCATCCAGACCCAGACGGAGCTGCCGGTGGAGGACTATGCCGCGCGTGGCGCGGTGGGCAACTTCTTGCTCATCGATGCCTCCAGCGGCAACACGCTGGCCGCAGGGTTTGTGGGCCAGCGGCTACGTTAAAGGTTGCGTTGCGGCGGCCGAACCGCCGCGCTTAGCTTCCCGGCGGGACGTCGCCGCTCATGATGACCTTCTGCTGGGCGTCGTCCCAGCGGAAGCCGGCCTCCGTAGTTCCGGTGTGTTCCGCATTGGCTTCGCCCTCGCGCGGCCAGTGGTAGGTCACAGCAATCTCAGTGCCGCTGACTTGCTCGACGGTGGGGAAGAAACCGTAGGGCTCGGCGGTCGCGGTGCCCAGGTAGTCGCCCTTGTGGAAGAGCATGATGTGGTAAGGCGAAGAGGCCGTTCCGCGCTCGATAGTGATGATCTGCCAGCTCAGCTCCGCACAAGGATCGAACTGTGAGAAATCCACCAGCGTCCAGTTGTTGTCCTGCCACGGAGGAATCGTGCCGATTCCTGATTCATAGGCCGCGTGGGCGTCAATAGTCTCGCAGGATTCTGCGTCCTCTTCTTCTGCCGGGGCCTCAGCAGGAAGCGTCGGCGAGGCGCCCGCGGTCGGTGCTTCGGGGTCATCGGTGCTCTCCGTGTCATCCGGAGCGTTGTCCGTCGCGCTGTTGTGGACGGTATCGAACGTTGGCGAATTATCCTGCGCCGCGTCGCCGGAGCAGGAGGCGAGCGGGAGGCAGAGAAGGGCAGCGCCCACAAGTGCACAGCTACGCCTCAACATTGATGTTCCTTCCTCGCATTGTGCGCCTCTTGTGGGGCGCACGACTGGCTCTATCTTATCTAGGCCTTCGGGGGAACATCGCCGTTCATGATGACCTTCTGCTGGGCGGCGTCCCATCGGAAGCCGGCATGGGTCTGGCCCGTTGGCGCGGCATTGGCGTCGCCTGCCTGTGGCCAGTGGTAGGTCACGGAAATCTCGTTACCGTTGACCTGCTCGATGCTGGGGAAGAAGCCATAGGGCTCAGCGGTCGCGGTGCCGAGGTAGTGGCCCTTGTGGAAGAGCATGATGTGGTGCGGCGAGGAGGCAGTGCCGCCCTCGACGGAAATGGTCTGCCAGCTCAGATCCGCGCACGGGTCGAAGTGGGAGCTATCGACAACCTTCCAGTTGTGGCCATTCCACTGCGGAACCTGCGCGATGTTGGCGTTGACAGCCGCTTGGGCGTTTCTTACCCCGCAGACTTCAGCGACGGGGCTGGCTTGGACTTCTTCGGGGCTGCTGCAGGCGATAAGGGGGAGGCAGAGTAGTGCTGCTCCGGCGAAAGCTCGTGGTGTGAACATGGTGTTCTCCTTTCTGAGGTCTCGGTGTGGTTCCAGACCCTACAAGCGGCCAGGGCCCCGGACTAGAGCTGTGGAGAACATTCCTCGGGTCACCGGGTAGTCTCGCAGGCATGGAGAATGTCTTGTTTGTTGCCGCCGTTGACGCTGAAGCCTCTCACGTCCCGGAAGGCGCGCCGCTGCTCATCACGGGGATCGGCACGGTTCCCGCCGCGATTGAGCTGACGAACGCGCTGGCCTCGGCTGAGGTGCTGCCGGAGCGCGTCATCAACATTGGTACTGCGGGCGCGCTTGTCGACGACCTCTCTGGCGTCTTCGAGATCTCCCACGTGAGAAAGCACGACTTCCATTTGGACGTGCTCAGCGATGTCTCCCGCTATCTCCTTCCGGAGGTCATCGAGCTGGAGACCTCCGGTAAGTTGCCCACGGCGTCGCTGGCGACGGGTGATTCCTTTATCTCCGATACCCCAACCCGCACGCGCCTTGCCCAGGATTCCGAGCTGTGCGACATGGAAGGCTATGCCATCGCGGCGGTGTGCCGGAAGTTTGGTGTGCCGTGCACGTTGCTCAAGCAGGTCTCGGACACCGCCAATGAGGAGTCCTATGGCACGTGGGCGTCTGTGCTGGACCGCGCGGCGGAAGAACTGGCCGAGGCTTTCGGCACGGTCACCGCAGATTAGGCCCTACATATGGAAAGTGCCCTAGTTGCCAAAACCATTGCTCCCGCCGCGGGTGGCGGGGGAGAAGTTTGGCAACTAGGGCAGTTGCACGGCCGAGAAAGCTCGAGCCATGCGCCGGTTGTGTGGCTAGCGGGCGCCGCTGGCCTCAAGGTGCTCGAAGAGCTTCATGACGGTGTCATGGCCCTCGGTGGTGGAGATCTTGATGTTCTTAGCTGCGATCTCGCCGGCGCGAAGGCTGGCCATCTCCTGGTGGTAGCGGAAGACGACGGCAATGGTGGCGGCGACCGGTACGGCAAGGAAAGCGCCGATGATGCCGGCGAGGGCGGAGCCGACCGTGACGGAGAGCAGCACCATGGCAGCGTGTAGGCCCATGGCCTTCGACTGGAGCATCGGCTGGAGGACGTTGCCCTCCACCTGCTGGACCACGATGATGAGCAGCAGGGCAAGAAGGGCCTTGGTGAGGCCGTCGGACACCAGTGCAATGATGACGGCCAAGGCGCCTGCGGTCACCGCACCGATGACGGGGATGAAGCTGGCGAAGAAAGTCACCACGCCGATAACCAGGGCCAGCGGGACCTGCAGGGCCCAGAGGCCGAGGCCGATGAGGAGGCCGTCGACAGCCGCCACGGCAGCCTGGGCCTGGATGAAACCGGACAGCGTATTCCACACGCGGGTCAGCAGCTCAGTGGCGTGCCAGCCGGCGGAGTAGCCGGTGTAGGTGCGCAGCCACGGCAGGAATTTATCGCCGTCCTTGAGGATGAAGAAGGACACGAACAGCATGATGGCCAAGGCCATGACGATGGAGCTGGCCATGGAGACACCAGAAATGACGCCGGTAGCGATCTGGGAGGCCTGGCCCTTGATGAACGCCATGGCGTCATCAAGCACTTCCTGCACCTTCGCCGCATCAATCTCGAAGGGGAGATCCTTAGCCATGACGACGAGCTTGTTCAGACCGTCCTCGGCCTGATTGACCAGAGCCGCGCCTTGCGTGGACACGACCGGTGCCATCGCGGCGAAGACACCGCCGATGATGGCCAGGAAGCCGAGCAGGGTGGTGATGGCGGCTAGGGCGCGGGGGAATTTCTTGCCCCGCAGCCAGGCGGTCACCGGGAAAAGTACCGTGCAGACCAGGATGGCAAGGATCACGGGCAGGAGGCCCACCCAAATGAATTTCAGCAGGTAGCCGGCCAGGCCCACGCCTGCGACCACGATGATGAAGATCAGGCAGATCTTCGCCAGGGAAATGGCATCGCGGCCGAGGACACGGGACTTGTCGTCGGTTTCTGAGGGGTGAAGGGTGGCTTCTTCATTGATGGGCTTCGCCACCGCGTCGGAGGCCTCAGTGTGCTGGGCGTCCGAAGCGGTGGCATCACCGGTGTTTTGACTCATGCGCTACATCTTCTCATATGAGCGCAGGAAATTAACTATGCGCGGATGCTGCCCACCTCGCGGATGATGCCGAAGCGGTGCATGGTCACCGATACGGCCTGCTCGAGGAGGAAGGGGAGGAGCTCGCGGCGGCCGTCGGCAAGCACAGGCTGGTCCAGCACCACCGAGTTGGACTGTACCGCTGCCTCAAAGACGCCCTCTTCCACGGAGCCTATCGAGCGCACACGGCCGGACTCGAGACTGGAGACCTCCCGGAGGAACGCCTCGAGAGCCACGCCGTCGACGCCAAAGCCGAGCTCACGCAGCTCCGCGGCCTTCTCCGGGGTGGCGCTGAAGCGAACCGGGGAGTTGGTGCGGGTGGCGGCGAGGGTGAGGCGGGCGACGTCGCGAAGCTGGGCATCCTCAGAAATGCGCACCTGCAGCGGGCTTAGCAGCGGGCGGTAGCGGAAGACGTTGGCCTCGCAGACCAAGCCAGCACGGTCGTGGTCGCGGCCGAACTCCTGCTGCCAGGCCAGCTCGTCGAGCTCGGCAGCGCGCCACAGCCAGGCGGTGTCCTCATCAGAAAGGGACAGGTTAGCGAAGGCACGCAGCTGGGACACCACCGGCTGGGTGATATCGACGTCGAAGGGGCGCAGCGCGCCATCGGCCCAGGTACCGAACTGTGCCACGTAGTTCGGGCCACCGGCCTTGGCACCCGGCCCCATGACGGACTGCTTCCAGCCGCCGAAGGACTGGCGCTGGACAATCGCGCCGGTAATGCCGCGGTTGACGTAGGCATTGCCCACCTCGACGCGCTCGAGCCAGTAATCGATTTCGTCGTTATCCAAGGTGTGGATACCGCCGGTGAGGCCGTACCCGGTGGAGTTTTGCCACTCGATGGCCTCGTCCAACGTCTCCGCATGCATGATGCCGAGGACCGGGCCGAAGCACTCGTTGACGTGGAACCAGGAGCCCGGGCGCACGTTATCGCGGATACCCGGGGACCACAGCGTGCCTTCCTCGTTGAGCTTCTTCGGCTTAATCAGCCACGACTCGCCCGGCTCCAGCTGGGTAAGTCCACGCAGGAGCTTCTCGCTCGGGGCTTCGGCCAGGCCGTTCATCGTGGTGGTGATCTCGTGACCGGGGCCGGGGATGAGGGTCTCGACGGCGTCGACAAGCTGTGAGCGCAGACGCTGGGAATCGCCGGCCGCGCCGACGAAGATGACCAGGGACGACGCCGAGCACTTCTGGCCGGAGTGGCCAAAGGCGGACAGGTAGAGGTCCTGGATGGCCAGGTCTGGGTCGGCAGACGGGGTGATGATGAGCGCGTTCTTACCGGAGGTCTCCGCCATGATGTTCATCTCCGGCTTCCAGGAGCGGAAGAGCTGGCCGGTATCGGACGCACCCGTGAGGATGACGGCGTCGACGTCGGCGTGGGAAATGAGCGCGCGGCCGGCCTCGCCCTCATCGGTGAAGACGAGCTGGACCAGATCCGGGTCCAGGCCCTGGGCTTCCAGTGCGGTGCGGAAGGCTTCCACGACGAGCTTCGCGCAGTGTACGACCTGCGGCGCGGGCTTGATGATGACGGCCGAACCCGCGGCGAGTGCCGCCGCAATGCCGCCGGTGGGGATGGCCACTGGGAAGTTCCATGGCGGGGTCACCACGGTCACGCGGTGGGGCGTGAACTCGGCGGAGTAGCGCTCCAGCAGGCGCGCGGACTGTGCGTAATAGGTACAGAAGTCGATGGCCTCGGAGATTTCCGGGTCAGTCTGTGTGACGGTCTTGTTGGCCTCGTAGGCGGCGACGGAGATGAACTCGCCGCGGCGGTTGGCCAGCTCATCGGCCACGGCCTCGAGCGCGCGGGCGCGGTCCTCGGCAGAGCGCGCACCCCACTCGGCGCCGAGCTCGGCGGCACGGGACACGTGCTTGTCGACGACCCCCGCATCCGTTACTTCCTCCACCCCGTGTTCACCCGGATCGGTGGCCAGGGCCTTGAGCGCCCACTCGCGGTTGGCTTCCAGAGCCGGGTCGGTATCCGGCTCGTTGGCAAAACGCCCGGTTCGCGGTGCCTGGCGGCCGGCTGCCTGCTCGGCCTCCTCCAGGCGGTTCTGGGTGCGGCGCGGGCCGGCGAAGGTATCCCAGCGCTGGTCGACGGCCTCGCGGAAGACCTCCTCTTGGTCCTTGAGCGCCTGCTCCTCCGGGGCGAAAAGGGCGTAGAGGAAGTTCTGCGGTGCAGAGTTCTCCTCCAAGCGGCGCACCAGGTAGGAGACGGCGACGTCGAAGTCCTCCGCGTGCACCACCGGGGTGTAGAGGATCTGGCGGCCGTCAAAGGCCTTGCGCACGGCTGCCTGCTGGGCCGGGGACATGCCCTGGAGCATCTCGGAATCCATCATGGACAGCACGCCGCGCTTCTTGCCCAACTCGTGGGCAAAAGCTGCGGTGTAGAGGTTGTGGGTAGCCACACCGATGCGCACGGACTCGGCGAATTCCGGGCGCAGGATGTAGTCGAGTAGGCGGTAGTAGTTGGCGTCCACCTCTTCCTTAGTGGAGTAGGGAGCGGACGGCCAGCCGTGGATTTCTCCCTGCACGTGCTCCATGGAAAGGTTGGCGCCCTTGACGATGCGAATCTTGATGTGCGCACCACCGTCAGCCACGCGCTTCTGTGCGAACTCCGCGAGGTGGACCAAGGCGTCGAAAGTATCGGGCAGGTAAGCCTGCAGCACGATGCCGGCTTCCAAGTGCATGAACTCCGGCTCGCTGAGGAGCTCAGTAAACAGGCGCACGGTGAGGTGGAGGTCGTGGTACTCCTCCATATCCAGGTTGATGAAGACCTTGTCCGGGCGCTTGACCGCGGCTTCATACAGCGGGCGCAGGCGCTCCTTGAGGCGGACCAGCGAGCCCTCGATGTCCCAGGGGTTGAGCTGGGCCACCATGGAGGAAGCCTTGACAGACACGTAGGTCACGCGCGGGTTCTGGATGAGCTTCAAGGTGCGGTCAGCGCGGGAGCGGGCTTCCTTATCACCGAGCACGGCCTCACCGAGCAGGTTGAGGTTGAGCTGCTCGCCGGATTCTGCAGCCTTGTCCAGGGTCTTGTTGAGGGCTTCGCCCTCGGCATCGAGCACCAGGTGGCCCACCATCTGGCGCATACGCATGCGTGCCAGCGGCATCACGAGGTTAGGAAGGATAGGGCCGAAGAAGCCGCCGAGGCCTACGAGGGAACCGTTGATGAGGCCGAGGAAGGAGGCATCGTAGCTGGCGGTGACTGATTTCAGTGCGTGGGCAGCCACCTTGTCATCTTCCGGGCGCATGACGCGGTCGACGAAGTCCATGGTAAAGGCCACGCCATCGGGGTTGCGGAGGAGGTCCGCAAGCTGTTCCGTGGCGGGGTCCTGCTCATCAGCGGTGGAGGCGAGCCAGGAGTGGGCTTGGGCCGCGGAGGCGTCGACAAGCGCGGCATCAATGTCAGTGGATTCGGGCACGGGGGTGTGAGCATCGTTAGTCATGGATTACAACCTTTATGGGTCTCAAGGCGCACTGGTGCGGCCTTGCGGGAAGCGGAAAATGCAGACTTTCTAGTCCAACACGGGCGCACACTCTGCGCCGTGCCGTTCAGTCTGTATGAAAAAGAGGTGCTTATTTAACGCTGGCGTACACAACCGGTGGCCGGTCGGAAGAACGACGCTGCCTAATGAAGTGAGCATTCATGTGCGACCACCCTTCTTGTATGTGGGGAGCAGCCAGGCAGCGGCCTGGTCTGATTAGCGAGAAATCGGTGACCTTGATATGGCCCGCCGCACAGAAATCGTAGACGTGTAACCCATCTCGCTTACATGAAAGCTAGCCCCTTAAGTTGGGGTGAGTCAATCCCACAGGTGTTGTTTTGAGGGGAGGTCGCTACCCCCGTGTTAGTGGCTGAGATACTCCGCGAGATCAGCAGCGATCTTCTGTGCGCCCAGAGGTCCTAAGCCGAGAGCCCACGTGTCATCACTGACCTCGATGGCATGGCCATCTTTGACCGCTGGAAGCTGCTGGAAAGCTTCAGTGGCAATGGCAGTGTCTTGGCCGGTGGCGGAAGGATCGCCGTAGCTGCAGTAGAAGATGTAGTCAGCGTCCGCTTGGTCAATGTTCTCCGGTGAGATTTCCGTAGCGAGCTCTTCGATGTCCTGGTTGGCGGGGCGGGCGAGGCCGGCGTCATCAAGCACCGTTCCGATGAGCGAAAGGCGCCCGTAGAGGCGTACCTTGCCCGGCATGAAGCGCAGGATGGTGACGGTGGTGTCTTCGCTAGCCGGCCCGTCCTTAATGGCCTTCTTTACTTCTTCGATTTTCTTGTCATAGACGGCCATGACTTGTTCGGTGCGCTCTTCTTCTCCGAGGGCTTCGCCGATGAGTCGGAAGTTTTCTTTCCAGGTGTATCCAGGGCGAATCGAGAAAACGGTAGGTGCGATGGAATTGAACTGGTCAAAATACTTATCCATGCGCAGCTGCGAGCCGATGATGAGGTCGGGGTTGAGTGAAGCAATCTTTTCCATATTGACTTCGTTGATCGTGCCTACCGTTTCGATGTCACTTGCTTTGTCGGCCATGTAATCGGGGACGGGGTTCTGACCCTTGGACGTGGTCATGCCGACTGGCTTCATGCCGAGTGCTAGGACGGAATCGAGTTCACCGCTTTCGAGAACGACCACCCGCTGCGGCTTTTCTTTGAGTTCGGTCGTTCCACGTGCATGCGTGACCGTGCGTGGGAATTGACCAGGGGCTGCATCGCTGCCAAAGGTTTGGCTTTTCTGTCCTGCTCCGGCAAAGCCTTCGCCTCCGGTGGCCACGGAGTCATTTCCCGAGGCTGAATTGGAGTTTCCTGATTTTTTCTCTGACGGTGAGGATGCAGAGTTGGAAGCGTCAGCGTTTGAGTTGGTGTTTTCGAGGCTGGCGCAGCCGGTGAGACCTATCGCTGCGGTAAGACCAACAGCGGTGAGTCGGAGAAGTGGGGTGCGCGATACGATTTTCTTTCGAATATACATAAAAGGTAGCCTAACCTAAATTAGGTCGAGCTAAGGAAACGTGAGCATATGAAGGTATTTGGGTGGTGTTGGTGATTGAGCAGGGGGTGTACGCCGGCAAAGGAAGTGCCCGGCGTCTTGGTTGGGTAGTGGTTGCTGGCGTTGCCATTCTCGGTATCGGCGTTGCGCTGTCGCTGGCGTTGGGGGCGCGTAGCATTCCTTTCAGTGACGTGTTGGCTGCCCTTCGAGGGCAGCCTGGTATCGCTTCCTCGATCGTGTGGGAGAGGCGGCTTCCCCGTACTCTCGTTGCCGTGTGTGCGGGCTGTGCTTTGGCTCTCGCTGGCGCAGTCCTGCAGATTATGACTCGCAATCCGTTGGCAGATACCGGAGTCTTTGGCATCAACGTTGGCGCTAGCTTGGCCGCGGCCATTGCTCTGGGCTGGTGGGGGTGGCAATCACCTTTTGCTTTTTCGTTCGCAGCGTTCATCGGTGCGGCAGTGACCATGTTGTTGGTCACCGCGGTAGGACGTGGCAGAGCGGGCGATGTTGATCCGCTGAGACTGATTCTTGCAGGTGTAGCCATCGGGGCGGTATGTGAGGGCCTGTCCTCCGCGCTGATCCTGATAGATCCTCACGCCTTTGCGAGAATCCGTGCTTGGGTGACGGGCTCCGTTGACGTTGCTTCGTGGACGCCAGTGGTGATTGCCTCCGGCGGACTAGTAGTAGGCGTGGTGCTGTTGATTGTCTTTGCTCGCCACTTGCCGCCCCTTGCTCTGGGGGATGACGTTGCGGCGAGTCTCGGCATCAACCTCAAACTGACTCGTTTGGGGCTTGTCGCGGCGGTAACGGTGTTGGCTGCTACCGCTACCGCAGCAGCGGGGGTGATTGTGTTCGTTGGATTAGTCATCCCGCATGTGGTCAGGCTGTGCGGGGTATATGAAGAGCGGGCACAGCTTGTCGCCGCTGCCGTGGTGGGGCCTTTGTTTTTGTTGGGCGCCGATATTGTAGGCCGCTTCCTCACCGCGGCTGAGTTGCCGGCTGGCGTCGCGGTATCGCTCATTGGTGCCCCAGTATTGATTGCGTTGTCCCATCGCGCTGGAAGGAGGTTGTGATTGTGAGCGTGAGAAGTGTTTTGTCCATTGCAGGCATTGTGATCGTCGCGCTAGCTATTGCTGCCTATTCGCTCTTCTCGCCTGGTGCCGGGCAGGATAGCGCAGCGTTGTGGTCCGTGGCTACGAATCCCAATAGCACTGACTTTGCGGCCACCGTCGTGTGGCAATGGCGTGCTCCGCGGGTGGTTGCCGCGATTGTCGTAGGAATGTGTTTGGGCATAGCGGGCGCCATCTTTCAGATCCTCACCCATAATCCTCTGGGCTCGCCCGACATCATCGGGTTCAATACCGGTGCCTATACCGGTGTCATCGCGGTATCCTTGGCGGGCTTTAGCTCCGCATTCAATATTGCGCTAGGCGCGTTGGTGGGTGGGACTGTCACTGCGTTACTCATCATGTGGCTTTCATTTGCCGGAAGGCTCACGGGAGCAAGGCTGATTGTGGTGGGGATTGGAGTGACGTTCTTTCTTTCAGCAATAAACAAGTGGCTGATTCTAAGCGGCGAGTTGGAGCAATCCTTAGGTGCGGCGACTTGGGCGGCTGGAACATTGAATGCTGTGTCCTGGGGCTACGTTATCTCCTTGGGGGTGCTGGGAGGCGTGGCGTGCGTCGCTGGGTTGCTGCTGCGTGGCTGGTGCGACGCGCTTGCCCTGGGGGATAGCACGGCGAGTGCGTTGGGGTTGAACGTGAATCGTGCACGTGTGGTGATGGTTCTGGTTGGCACAGTTCTTGTCGCTGTATCGACGGCGATAGCGGGCCCAATCTCATTTATCGCCCTCGCGGCCCCGCATATGGCTCGGTTGCTCTCGCGTCCAGACAGGACACCGGTGTTGCTTTCTGGAGTCCTCGGTGCTCTTTTCTTGCTCGCTGCCGACTTAGCAGGGCAGCGGCTGTTTTTCCCAATTACTCTGCCTGCCGGTCTTATTACGGTCTGCGGCGGTGGCATCTACCTGGCGGGTCTGCTGCTGTGGCAATCCCGAGCTGCTGGAATGAAAGGTCAGTAAAGTGAACCAGCTAAAAGTATGTGGCAGTGCGCCGAGCGTGCGGGCTGAGGGGTTGAGCATTTCCTATGGGAGGACTGCCCCGTTAATTCTCGACTCGGTGGATGTGTCTTTTCCGGCCGGGAGATTCTCAGCCATTATCGGCCCGAATGGCTGTGGAAAGTCCACCCTGGTGAAGGCGCTTGCGCGGTTGGAAACGCCGAACGCGGGCGCGGTGCGCATTGGCGAAGAAGATGCAGCCGCATTTTCGCGGCGGAGTTACGCTCGGCGCGTCGCCGTGATGTCGCAGCAATCCATAGCTCCAGAAGGGATCAATGTCAGGGAACTGGTTGCGCGCGGGCGCTTCGCCCACCAAGGATTTATGGGGTGGAGGAGTCAGGAGGACGAGCGTGCCGTTAGTCGTGCGCTAGCAAAGGTAGGCCTTGAAGAACTGGAGACGGCCGAGGTAGCGGCATTGTCTGGTGGTCAACGCCAGCGTGCTTGGCTGGCTATGGCCCTCGCTCAGGAAACGCCTGTGCTCTTCTTGGATGAGCCAACGAGCGCTCTTGATATTGGATACCAGCATTCCTTCATGCGGCTGATGCGGCAGCTGGCAGGAAGTAAAACCCTCATTGCGGTCATTCATGATTTGGCGCATGTATTGCGCTATGCGGATCATGTTGTGGCGATGAGAGGTGGAACGGTGTGGGACGCGGGCGTGCCGCGCGAGGTCATTACCCCTGCTCTTATTGAGGAACTCTATGGGCTGACAGTCCGCGTTGTAGATGTGGACGGTGAGCCGGCAATTGTCCCTGTGGGGTGAGTCTCCACTAAAGCGGGTTTGTTTTCCCAGCGTGCTGGCAATAAATAAAAAAGTTGAGTCGATCGGGAACAACTTTGAGTTTGTCTGCGTTGTGTAGGTTGAGTGACTGGCGCTCAGGTTTGGATGACTTCGGGTGCTGCTTCTGCTACAGTCGCTGACTGAACGCGGCAGAAGTTGAGTCGCGCACTATCAACTTAAGAACAAACCCCAACAAGCAAGGAGAAACATCATGGGACGCGCAGTAGGAATTGACCTCGGTACCACCAACTCGGTCGTATCCGTTCTGGAAGGTGGCGAGGCCACCGTTATCGCTAACTCCGAGGGTTCCCGCACCACCCCGTCCGTCGTGGCTTTTGCCAAGAACGGTGAAATCCTCGTCGGCCAGTCCGCGAAGAACCAGGCGGTCACCAACGTTGACCGCACCATTCGCTCCGTCAAGCGCCACATCGGCACCGACTGGACCATCGACATCGATGACAAGAAGTACACCCCGCAGGAGATTTCGGCTCGCACGCTCATGAAGCTGAAGCGTGACGCCGAGGCTTACCTGGGTGAGGACGTTACCGATGCCGTCATTACCGTCCCGGCATACTTCGAGGACTCCCAGCGCCAGGCCACCAAGGAGGCCGGCCAGATTGCGGGCCTCAACGTCCTGCGTATCGTGAACGAGCCGACTGCCGCTGCTCTGGCCTACGGCCTGGAGAAGGGCGAGCAGGAGCAGACCATCCTGGTCTTCGACCTGGGTGGCGGTACCTTCGACGTCTCCCTGCTGGAGATCGGTGACGGCGTCGTAGAGGTTATGGCTACCGCTGGTGACAACCAGCTCGGTGGTGATGACTGGGATCAGCGCATCGTTGACTGGCTTGTCGATAAGTTCAAGGCTTCCCAGGGCGTGGATCTGACCAAGGACAAGCGTGCCGTGCAGCGTCTGCGCGAGGCTGCAGAGAAGGCCAAGATTGAGCTGTCCTCCTCCCAGTCCGCCAACATTAACCTGCCGTACATCACGGTCGATGCTGAGAAGAACCCGCTCTTCCTGGACGAGACCCTCTCCCGTACCGAGTTCCAGAAGATTACCCAGGACCTGCTGGACCGCACCAAGGCTCCGTTCAACCAGGTCATCAAGGACGCTGGCCTGTCCCTCTCCGAGGTTGACCACGTGGTCCTCGTTGGTGGTTCTACCCGTATGCCGGCCGTGTCCGATCTGGTCAAGGAGATGACCGGTAAGGACCCGAACAAGGGCGTGAACCCGGATGAGGTCGTGGCCGTCGGCGCTGCGCTGCAGGCAGGTGTCCTGCGCGGTGAGGTCAAGGACGTGCTGCTTCTCGACGTCACCCCGCTCTCCCTCGGCATCGAGACCAAGGGCGGCGTGATGACCAAGCTCATCGAGCGCAACACCACCATCCCGACCAAGAAGTCCGAGACCTTCACCACGGCTGATGACAACCAGCCGTCCGTGCAGATTCAGGTCTTCCAGGGTGAGCGCGAGATGGCCGCCGCCAACAAGCTGCTCGGCTCCTTCGAGCTCGGCGGCATTGCCCCGGCTCCGCGCGGTGTTCCGCAGATTGAGGTCACCTTCGACATCGATGCCAACGGCATCGTCCACGTGACCGCTAAGGACAAGGCCACCGGCAAGGAAAACACCATCAAGATCCAGGATGGTTCCGGCCTGTCCCAGGAAGAGATCGACCGCATGGTCAAGGACGCCGAGGCTCACGCTGAGGAAGACAAGAAGCGCCGCGAGGAGCAGGAGACCCGCAACCAGGCAGAGTCCACCTCCTACCAGACCCGCAAGTTCATGGATGAGAACTCCGACAAGCTGCCGGAGGATCTCAAGACCCGCGTCACCGAGGCTGCTGACGCCGTCGATGAGGCCCTCAAGGGCGATGACATTGAGGCGATTAAGTCGGCCGTCGAGAAGCTTGGCACGGAGTCCCAGGAGCTGGGCAAGGTCCTGTACGAGGCCCAGGCTGCTGAGGCAGGCGCCGAGGGCGCTGCTGCTGGCGACGCTGCTGGTGACCCGAACGTTGTCGACGCCGAGGTTGTCGACGAGGACGACGAGAACAAGGAGAAGTAAACCATGACCTCCCCTCAGGACCCGGGCAACCCGGCCAACACCGACCCTGAGGCAACCTCCGCCGACGCCGCGGAGGCTGCCGCCGCAGAGGCCGCTGCCGCTGACGGTGCCGTGGACGAGGCCGCTGAGGCTCAGGCCAACGCCGCTACTGCGGGCACTGCTGAGGCCGAGGCTGCTGTGAATGACGCCGCGAGCGATATTGCCGAGGAAGCAGCTGCCGGTGACGACGCGGCAGTGGAGGACTCCCTGGAGGCTCAGCTGGCTGAGCGCACCGAGGACCTCCAACGCCTCAACGCGGAGTACACCAACTACCGCCGTCGCACCGAGCGTGACCGTCAGGCTTTGATCGAGACTTCTAAGGCCAAGGTCCTGGCAGATTTCCTGCCTATCCTTGATGACCTGGAACTCGCACGCCAGCACGGCGACCTCAACGAGGGCCCGCTCAAGGCCATCGCGGACAAGCTCAACGGCGTGCTCACTAACAACCAGCTGGTTCCCTTCGGTGAGGAAGGCGATGTCTTCGACCCCGAGGTGCACGAGGCCGTCCAGGACCTCTCCACTGGTGATGAGCAGGCAGTGGGTACCGTGCTGCGCCGCGGCTACAAGGTAGGCGAGCGCGTTGTGCGCACCGCCATGGTGATTATTGCTGACCCAGCCGACTCAGCTGAGAGTCCGGACAACCCGGATAGCGCAGAATAGCAACAGATGGTGGCGTCAGGGTGTTGAGTCCTTGGCGCCACTCTTCTTTTAGATACAAGCTTTTGAGATTCTCCTGAAAGGAGGAGATGCCCAGTGAATGCTAAGCCAGAATGGGCAGACAAAGATTACTACGCGGATCTGGGGGTCTCCTCGTCCGCTACCGCCGACGAGATTAAGCACGCCTACCGCAAGCTCGCCCGCGCGAATCACCCCGACGCCAACCCGGACAACCCGGAGGCAGCGGAGAAGTTCAAGCAGGTGGCTGAAGCCTACGACGTGCTGTCAGATGCTTCCGAACGCAAGAACTACGATCAGTTCAAGGCCATGATGCGCAGCGGCGGCGGCTTTGGACGGAGAGGAGGCGCCGGGTTTCCCGGCGGGTTTCGATCCACGCACATGGGTGGACCGGGTGCGCAAGACTTCGACCTCTCCGATATCTTCGGAGGATCCCCTCGAGGATCGGCTCAAGGCGGCGGTTTTGGGGATATCTTCGGTGGCGTTTTCAACCGCGGCGGTAGTGCTGGCCACTCAGCTCGGCCGTCGCGGGGGGCCGACGTCGAAACGCACATAACCCTTTCCTTCCGCGAGGCCGCCAAGGGCACGACCATCCCGCTGCAGCTCAGCGGCGAGGCGCCGTGTACGACCTGCCATGGTTCGGGTTCGAAGACTGGCAAATTGTCGACGTGCTCGACCTGTGACGGCACGGGCTTTACCTCGGAGCAGCGCGGCTCCTTCGGCCTGTCAGCGCCGTGTACTGACTGCGGCGGCACCGGCCAGCGCGTGGAGGATCCCTGCGCGGATTGCTCTGGTACCGGTACCGTGCACCGCACGCGCTCGATTACGGTGCGCATCCCCGCCGGTGTTATCGACGGCCAAAAGGTGCGCCTCGCCGGCCAAGGTGAGGCCGGTCCTAACGGCACGCCGTCTGGTGACCTCTTCGTTGCCGTGACCGTCAAGCCCGACGAGGTCTTCACCCGTGACGGCGATGACCTGCACGTCACCGTTCCGGTCTCCTTTGCGGAGCTGGCGTTGGGGGACACGATCACGGTGCCTACCCTCGATTCGCCGGTGCGCGTCAAGGTTCCTGCTGGCACCCCGGACGGCCGCACCTTGCGCGTGAAGGGCCGCGGTGTGCCAAAGCGCTCCGGTAAAGCCGGCGACCTCATGGTGACCGTGCAAGTAACCGTGCCCTCTAACTTGGACGCTGCCGCCTCCTCGGCGCTGCGCACCTACGCGCAGGCGGAGAAGGACTCCGGCTTTGACCCGCGCAAGGGCTGGGCCGGAAACCCGGTCATGCGTTAGAAAGAGGTAAATGATGAACAAGGAAACACCAGGCAGAAGCGATACCGCAAAGCCGAAGGCCATGTACGTCATTTCCGTGGCGGCGGAGCTGTCCGGTATGCATGCGCAAACCCTGCGCACGTATGACCGGATGGGGCTGGTGTCCCCAGCCCGCACCTCGGGCGGCGGCCGCCGCTACTCTGAAAACGACATTGAATTGCTCCGTAAGATTCAGACCTTGTCGCAGGACGATGGCGTGAACCTGGCGGGCATTAAGTCCATCATCGAGCTCACTGCCGAGCGTGACCGCCTCGCTGCTGAGCGCGATGAACTCCAAGCAGAAGTCGATCGGTTACGCAACCAAGCCCGCCCCTCGCGCGGCGAGCTCGTCCACGTGCCGCGCTCCACCTCTGTGGTGATGTGGAAGCCGCGCCGCGGCCGCCACAACTAGGCGCCTTTACCCCCTCCTTGATGGAGGGGGTTCTACTGTTTTCGGCCTTTCTAGCCTCGTTCGGTCCTGCCCGGCCGCCCGCTTGAGCCCGGCCGACTGTTTGGGCCCGGCCTTCGTGCCTGCCGCGCTCCCAGGGGCCCTAACTGACGAAGATCCTGCCCAAAATTGCTCTGGAGCCCAGATCTCCGTCAGTTAGGGCACCTTTTCTAGGCCACCTTCTAGGTAACGGCCCAGGACCAAAAGCTTTCTTGAGGAAAAACGTGAGTTTGGCAAAATATATAGCTACACTCGCATTCAACGTTGTGTTGCCCATCACTTCCATGAGGCTTTGTGTGGGCGGCCGCCGTGATGGAAAAGAACCCACAAGAAAGGCACTACGCACATGACTTTGTATGCAAACCCCGGAACCGCTGATGCCATCGTCTCCTTCCGCGAGCGCTACGACAACTACATCGGCGGCGAGTGGGTCGCGCCCGTCGATGGCGAGTACATGGACAACATCACCCCGGTCACCGGTGAGGTCTTCTGCCAGGTCGCCCGCGGCAAGGAAGCGGACATTAATCTGGCTATCGACGCCGCCGAGAAGGCCTTCGAGACCTTCGGCAAGACCACCCCGGCAGAACGTGCGCTACTGTTGCACCGCATTGCAGACCGTATCGAGGAGAACCTGGAGAAGATTGCTGTCGCGGAAACCTGGGAGAACGGCAAGGCTGTACGTGAGACCCTCGCCGCTGACATCCCGCTGGCCGTGGATCACTTCCGCTACTTCGCCGGCGCCATCCGCGCCCAAGAAGGCCGACTTTCCCAGATTGATCAGGACACCGTGGCGTATCACTTCCACGAGCCGCTGGGTGTGGTAGGCCAGATTATTCCGTGGAACTTTCCTCTGCTTATGGCCGCATGGAAGATTGCTCCGGCACTAGCTGCCGGCAACACCATTGTGATGAAGCCGGCGGAGCAGACGCCTGCGTCCATCCTGCTGCTCATCGAGATTATCGAGGACCTCCTGCCCAAGGGCGTGCTCAACATCGTCAATGGTGTCGGCGAGGAAGCCGGTGCAGCATTGTCCGGTTCTGACCGCATTGCCAAGATTGCCTTTACCGGCTCCACCCCGGTGGGCAAGATCATCAACAAGACCGCTGCTGACAAGGTCATTCCGGTCACCCTGGAGCTGGGCGGAAAGTCGCCGTCCATCTTCTTCGCCGACATCATGGATAAGGACGATGACTACCTAGAGAAGTGCGTCGAGGGCTTTGTCATGTTCGCCCTCAACCAGGGCGAGGTCTGCACTTGCCCGTCGCGTGCGCTCATCCACGAGGACATCGCGGACAAGTTCCTTGAGCTGGCCGTGGAGCGCGTGAAGAAGATCAAGATTGGGCACCCGCTCGACACCGAGACCATGATGGGTGCCCAGGCCTCGCAGGAGCAGATGGACAAAATCACTGAGTACCTCGAAGTGGGCCCGAAGGAAGGTGCGGAGACCCTCGTCGGTGGCCACGTGAACAAGGTGGAAGGCCTGGAGAATGGCTACTACATCGAGCCCACCGTGTTTAAGGGCACCAACGATATGCGCATCTTCCGCGAGGAGATCTTCGGCCCGGTGCTCTCCGTGGCCACGTTCAAGGATTTCGAGGAAGCCATCCAGATTGCGAACGACACCAACTTCGGCCTCGGTGCCGGCGTGTGGTCGCGCCACCAGAACACCTGCTACCGCGCTGGCCGCGAGATTCAGGCCGGACGCGTGTGGATTAACCACTACCACGTGTACCCCGCCCACAGTGCCTTCGGCGGCTACAAGGAGTCTGGCATCGGCCGTGAGAATCACCTTATGATGCTGGGGCACTATCAGGAGACTAAGAACATGCTCGTGTCTTACTCAGAGGAGCACGCTGGCCTATTCTAGAGACTAGATATCGAAGAAGTGAGGAAGGTGGTCGGCGGTGACTAAAACTGTGGCTCCTGTAGCTGTTACCGCCTCTCGGTGGGAGCATGGCTGGGACTTGGTGATCGATGAGAAAACGCAACAAGTACAGCTCAACTTAAAAACGCCGAAGCACAGGTACGCGACTATCTCGACACTATTGACCCAAGCGTAGACCATTCGGACGTTCCCGTCGTCGTTACGGTAGGACATTGTGGTCTTCAAGATGAGGGCGCTGAGCAATAGAGCCTAGACCTCGCAGAAATGCGGGGTCTTTCCAATAGGTGCCATGGTCGCCCGGTAAGCCGTTCGCGCCGGGGAGGGGAGAAGCGCCGAAGGTGGGGGAAGACGGACTAGGTCCGTGGATGCCGCCGAGGGGGCCGGTGGTCAGAGCAATGGGATCGTCGGCATTGGTTGCACTCCACACTCGGCCGTGGAGCTGGTCCGCGCTGGTGGTGGAGGCACCAGGGCTGCCGACGAGCACGATGTCATCAGCAACCTTCGCCTCATGTGCTGCCTTGCCCACCACGACCGAGCCATAGGAATATCCGACAAGCATGTGCTGTGCCTGGGGAAAACGAGCATGAAGTGCACGTTGAAAGCGAATGAGCTCCGCAGCACCGCGCCGGGCCGGCTCCTCGTGCGCGGCGCGCGGTAAGGAGGAAGGGGCGGAATAGCCGAGCCATGCCACTGTGGGCCCACCGGTGGCATGGGCAATGGAGCGAGCCCGCTCAAGCGAGGTTGACCAGCCTGCAGGATCGGAAGAACCCACGCCGCCCACGAAGGTGTTGACCTGAGGCACTTGAGCGGGCTGAGTGGCTAGTCCAGAAGGGTCGATAAGAGCCACGAGCCGCCCGGGGCTGGTCTCCAGAATGGTCATGTCGGGGTTTGCGGCGGCCAGCGCGCGGACCTCGTCGCTGGCGACGCTGAGCTGCACCTGATGGAGCTCAGCCAGGGAAAGGTCGGCGAAGTCCTCTAAGCGAGTTGGGGGAGCGGACATTTCCGGAGTGCACAGGGCGTGGAGTTGGCGGGCGCAGGCCCAATCGAGGGCGTCGGCAAGCGCATCGAGCTGGCCCATGAGACTACTGCGTGGATGGGTAAGAGGGGAAGCACTGAGGCGGGCGCGAAGGTTCTCAATCTTCTCCTGGAGGGGAGCGTACAGCGACACGATCTGGGCGGCCGCACGCATTTGTTGGGCGGGGTTGAGAAGGTTATCTGTGGCGCGGCGAAGAGAGGAGCGGGCAGCATCGCCAGCGGCGCCGGAGATAGCTAGAGCTACCCAATGATGGTGGGACGCATCGATATAACGATCCAGCTCATGGGATGAAGTGGCGAGCGCAGAGGAGGTCGCATAGAGAGCATAAGCGATACTCATCGGGCGTCACCCAAGCCGGCTGATAGCCCGGAATCGATATCGTGGGCCGCCACCACGAAACGCTCCAGGTCCTCTAATTGGGCCACGCGCGCGGTGTCACTGGAATGGCGGGAAGATTCCCACCGCGAAGCTAAACGTGCAAGAGCCGCCGCGGTGCGGGGCGGGGCATCTAGAGCTGTAGGGCCGGGTGGCGGGCGATGGTCGTAGAGAGAACGGATATGCGGAAGCGCTGCGGGGTCAATATCGAGATGATTCATGCAGCCCAGAGTGCGGCACGAACACGGCAAGGTAAAGAGGCACAGACACTGAAGAACGAAATCTGTGGATAACTAGCCCGGGCTCGTCTACCGTGGGCCGCATGAAGGTAGCAGCAGTACAGTTGACCAGCACTGGAGACGTGGAGGAGAACCTGGCGGTAGCTCTCGAAAAGATTCGGGAGGCCGCCGAGAATGGCGCCTCGCTCATCGTCTTGCCGGAGGCCACCACCCAGAGCTTCGACTCTGGGCGCCTCGACCCCAATGCGGAGGGGCTCGACGGCCACGTGGCCACAGCAGTGCGCGAGCTGGCAGAAGAGCTCGAGGTCTATGTGGTGCTGGGCATGTTTGCCCCCGCCGATACCGTCGAGCGTGACGGCAAGACAATCAACCGCGTGGCCAATGTGGCGCTCATTGCCGGACCGGGTGTGGTGGACGGCTATGAGAAGATCCACACCTACGACGCCTTTAAATACAAAGAATCCGATACCGTCCGCCCAGGTGAGTCCCTCGTGGTCTTCGACGCCGGCGACATCACCGTCGGTGTGGCTACATGCTATGACATCCGCTTCCCGGAGCAGTTCAAGGAGCTTGCCCGCCAGGGCGCGCAGGTCATCGTCGTGCCCACCAGCTGGGCAGATGGTCCGGGCAAACTGGAGCAATGGCGCCTGCTGTCCGCTGCCCGCGCCTTGGATTCCACCAGCTACATCCTTGCCGCTGGCCAGGCGCGCCCGGGAGGGGAAGCGAAGGCAGGGGAAGCCTCGGGGCCAACCGGCATTGGCCATTCAGTACTCGTGGCGCCCGATGGCACCCGCGTGGCCGAAGCCGGATATGAACCGGAGATTCTCTACGGCGAGGTGGACGCGGACACCGTGGCGAAAGTCAGGGAATCCCTTCCCGTTTTAGACGCTTAAGCGCTTCGAGTGCTTAAGCCCACTGCGATTTCTTCCACGCAGCCCAGGCCTCCCAGTCATCGCCCCAGCCGTCGAGCTCGGCGGCCGAAGCCGTCCACTCGCTACCGCGTTGCCAGCCCTCCGTCAATATTGACTCAGGAGGCACCCCGCCCTTGAGCAGCGCCGCCTGAGCTACCTCGACGCGATCCGCCGGGCCAATGAGCACGAAACGGCGGTCCGTGCCGCGGGCGAGGACGGGTTCCATGGACTCCTCCGCCACGAGAGGCTCAAAGCCCTCCGCCGGTGCTGTTGCGCCCAGCAGCCAGGGATCGTGGGCATCGCGGACAATGTGCTGAATGTCGAGGGAAGGAACGAGGGCCATCAGGTTGGCCCGGAACTCCGTGTCATAGTGTTTGCCCGGCGTGGGAGCAACGACGACCACGCGCAGGCCGACGGGGAGGTCGGGGAGGGCGTCGAGAAGCAGCGCCCGCGCACCGGCCCATCCTGTGCCGAACGAGATGAGCGTCGTGGAGGAATCCAGGGTCACCGGTTCACCGGCAGGCGCGCCCAGAGTCCACCAATCGCCCGGCTGCGCCATGGCTAACATCGACGAGGCCTCGCCCGCCAGCGCCACGTGGAAGGTCAACTGCCCCGAAGGATCCGACGGGGCAGCCGGGGTGAGCAGGCGCCAGGTGCCGGGCGTGAGCTGCGAGGTGACCGGAACGTGCTGGCCTGCGCGGTACTCCAGCGGCACACCCGATTCCAGCCGCACCACGGCCGTGCGCCGATTCGGCTTCTCCACGGCCACGACCTGGGCGCTGTGAGCAGGGGGGATCCCGGAGGCGTCGTCAAGCTGTGCTGCCTCCTGCATCAGTGCGCAGATACGGGAAATCGTCCGCGCCGCCACCTCATGCTGATGCGGCGTGAGCCCCAGCACCCCCAGCCCATGTATGAGCGAAGCCTCAAACTGTGGATACACCTCCGGTGGGAACCCATGGCGGCGATGTTCACGGCCCATGAGGGCCATGCGCTTGGCGACGTCCCCCCGAACCTCCCCATCTTCCAAATTCTCCAGCACCCATGCCAAGGCCGGCGCCATCGAGGGGTGCGTGTCCTTCATGGAGAGAGCGAAAATCTGGCGAGCCTGTGCCACAGTGCTGAAAAAGTGGCTATGTACTGCGTCGCGATAGTCCTCGGCATGATTGCGCAGATGTTCACCCAGTTCCCTCATGCCCGCCCATCCTAGTCGCCGGGGGTAACCACAAATTACCCACGGGTTATATACAGGGCTGGCGTTGCGGGCATCTGCTTGTAGTGTAATCTACGGTTCATTTCCCGGAAGAGGGTGACTCTTATCTCTATGACGCCGCAACAAGCGGCATGGAAGGAAGTTTTCGCATGGAAGAGTTCTCTGCGTATACGATCATGGTCGACGTCGGCTGGATCTCGTTGCTCATGGTTATCGGCAACGTTCTGCGCCACCAGGTCAAGTTCGTATTCCAGGATTTGCTCCTGCCCGCTCCTATTACCGCCGGCCTGCTCGGTTTGGTTCTTGGCCCTAACGTCCTGGGGTGGGTCGGCCTATCGGACAACCTAGGCAGCTACACCTCGCTGCTCATCGCAGTGGTGTTTGCCTCCATGGCGTACTCCATGGAGATGGGCGGCAACATGGGCAAAGGTGCCCGCAATATGTGGGGCTACTCCACCATGATGTTTACCGGCCAGTGGGGTCTGTTCATTGTGCTGGGTCTTCTGATCTTTAAGCCGGCCTTCGACACCCCGGACTGGTTCGGCATGATGCTACCGGTGGGCTTTACTGGAGGCTTCGGTACCGCTGCGGCCGTGGGCGGCGCACTCGAGGGCGTGGGCGCGGATGCAGCCTCCTCCTTGGGCTTTACCTCCGCGACCGTGGGTACGTTGGCCGCCATCATCGGCGGCATCGTGGCCGGTAACTGGGGTATTCGCAAAGGTAAGGTGTCCCATGTCCCGAAGGAGCTCCCGGAAGAGCTGCGCCGCGGCTACATTTCCCGCCTGGAGGATCGTCCGTCTCTCGGCCGTGCGACGACCAACCCGTCTGCCATTGAGCCCATCACCCTCCACGTCGGTTTCATTGCCCTTACCGTGATGACTGCCTACGGAATCAACCAGGGCATCGCCTCCCTGTGGGAGAACGTCTCCATCCCGCTGTTTGCCATGTCCATGGTCGTCGGCCTCCTCTTCCGCGCCATTATGAACATGATCGGTGCCAAGGACTACCTGGATAAGGACACCGTGAGCTCGGTATCCGGCGCGGCGACTGATTACCTCATCGCCTTCGGCGTGGCCGCCATCGTTCCGGCCGCTGTGGCCGCCTACTGGCAGGCGCTCCTCCTGCTCTTCGTCCTCGGCACTGTCTACTGTGCGTTCTTCCTCATGTGGTTCCCCGCTGAGTTCTTTGGTGAGCGCTGGATTGAGCGAGGTATTTTTGGGTGGGGCTGGGCTACCGCTACCGTGGCGACCGGCATCGCCATCCTCAAGATCGTCGACCCGAAGCTCAAGTCCGGCACGCTGTCTGAGTACGGCATGGCGTACATTGGCTTCGGGCCCTTTGAGATTTCCTGGACCATCATCGCCCCGCTGTCTGTTATGTACGGCTTTACCGCGGGCTTTGGCTGGCTCTCCTTGGGTATTGCGGTGGTTATCTACCTCGTGTTCAAGTTCAGCGGCATGATGCCGCCGCGCGGCACCATCTTCAAGGAAGGCATCGGGCACGTCGGCGCCTCCACGTAGAGCGTCCTTATCACTCGCCCCGGCGTGCTCAAAGGAGCAGCCGGGGCTTTGTTGTTGCTCAGTTGTTGGTCGCGCTAGTGGCCTAGATCGTCAGCTCTTCACACCCTACTGACGGGAGGAGCTGAACACTTAGTCAAAATACTAAAATATTGCGAAGGGAAAACACAGCAGGCGATGAGATTGCGATAGTTGGCACCATACTGTAATGCTGCTGTGAGATGGGATCCAAAGCGTCTTCCGCGTTGCTGTTTAAGGATTGCTCAGGCTAAAATCTGGGGGACAATTAATCTGTCTCTATCCTTCTCTTTCGCCTGCTGGGCACATTCTTTAGGAAAATACATGAAGCATTTTTATGAGGACTCTCCTCGCGAGGCCGTCCTCGAATCGGCGATCCACGTGGCGGCTGCCCATGGTGATGATGCCGTCACTGTGGAATCGGTGGCTAAGTATGCGAATCTGAAGCCCTCCGATGTCACCGCTGTATTTTCTAACCGTGAGGAGATCATCTCTGCCATCCCCGAGTATGTGTCTCAGCGCAAGGTGAACTTTCTCGAGGAAACCCTCAAGGCGGTCCCGAGCTGCGCAGATTTGTTTGACAAGCTCACCACCTTTACGGAGGCTTACTACGAGTATGCCGAGCGTGAGCCGGAACTTTTCCGCTATCTCTTTGAACAGAAGGCCTGCGTTCTCGACGATGAATGGCAGGCACTGTTGAAGGGCGGCCCGTCCCACAATGCGGCCTTAGATCTTGTTCATCAGAACATGGCTCTCATCGTGGACCATGCTGGACTTGAGATAGGCCCGGATGTGTGCCCGGAAACCCTGGCAAAACTTAGCGTGGCCAGCTGGGCAACCGTTCATGGTATGGCGCACTTGAGTGTTCTTGGCGTATTGCGTCACCAGCACTCGGTGGTTCGCCACTTTAATCTCCGTGAGGTGTGCAAGGCGCTCATCGGAACGCTGTTTCATTTCGCAGAGACCAGTGAGCTCCTCGACGTCAGCGACAGCATGTCTGTCTTCCGTGAGCGTATTTCCGCCTACGACCCAGGCCGCACAGCGCTACCGGAGCTCTCCACGATTGAAGATCTCACGGCACTGCCTACGGAGCAGGCCAGCGCTGCCGTCATGGAGCGCGCCATTCAGCTTGCGGGCAGGCAGGGCTTGCCGGCCGTGACCATTGAGAACGTTGCCGAATACTTTGGTGTGTCCGACGTTTTCGTGGCGTCCCTCGTGGACAATGATTTCGTGCTGCGGGAGCGCGTCGAACACGAAACCGACCAAGAACTTGAGGACATGACCCTCTACCTCTTGGACAGGCTGCCGGCGGATGCCAGTGCCAAGGATAAACTCCTGTGCATTGCCGTGGCCTACTTCCACTACGCCATGACCGCTCCGGACCGCTACAGTGCGTGTATCGGAGCGGCATCTGGCTCCGTGGTCCCGCTGAGTGAAGACGGCGAGGAAGACCAAACCCAGATGGGTGAGACCTTCGCACAGCTCATACGCTTTACCCGTGAAGCGCTGCGAGAAGCCGGCCTCGAACCCAAGGACCGCTTAGTCTACATCAAGAACTTCACCCTTTGGGCGGGCGCGGACGGCATGTGTCACCTAGCCTCCGTAGGCGAGTTCCGCTCCATTGACCTCGAGCAGAAGTGGTCGATCTACTACGCCGTGATCGGCATCGTCTTCGCCACCTTCGAGCACAGCCTCCGCGCCTAGCGCTCCTGCCGCGCCGCGTACTTTCTCCACGCAGTGCGCCCACGCGCCCACCGAGCGCCAACCACACCGCATCCCGCCCTCCTGCATATGCACCGAGGGCGCTTCGTGCTTTCTGCATCCGGCTGCATCCGGGTATGGCCATAGACCCTCTCACAAAGTTGAGCGAACCTATATCAACCTGCTCGGATGGAAAATCTCCATAAAAGATCGACTTGAGTGGAACAGACTCAAGTTCTTTGGCGTTATAGTCGGTGAAGCCACCTTCCCCGCTCAGGGCAGAACCACAATCACCTTGGTGCGAGGGAGGGCAATAAACACAAGGAGATACAAACATGAGTTCTTTTAACCCCACCACCAAGACGCAGGAGGCCCTGCAGCAGGCGCTGAAAGTCGCCTCCGCCAACGGCAACCCGGATATCCGCCCGGCACACCTTTTAGCAGCCATCCTCGAGCAAAAGGACGGCATTGCCGCCCCAGTTCTTAAGGCCACCGGCGTGGACCCGGACACGGTTCTTAAGGAGGCTCGCGAGCTTATTGATGCCCTGCCCAAGGCTGAGGGCGCTAATATGGCGAACCCGAACTTTAACCGCGACGCACTCAACGTACTTACCCGTGCCCAAGAGCTGGCCGGTGAGCTCGGTGATGAATACGTGTCCACCGAGGTGCTGCTCGCGGCCATTGCGGGCTCTAAGTCGGATGCGGCTGAGCTGTTGACCTCCCGTGGCGCAACCTATGACGCGCTTAAAGGCGCATTCCCGTCCGTGCGCGGTGCCGCCAAGGTGACCTCGGAGAACCCGGAGGATCAGTTCCAGGCACTAGAAAAGTACGCCACGGACCTTACTGCCCGTGCCCGCGAAGGAAAGATTGATCCCGTTATCGGCCGTGACCAGGAAATCCGCCGCGTGGTGCAGGTTCTTAGCCGCCGTACCAAGAACAACCCGGTGCTTATCGGTGAGCCCGGCGTGGGTAAAACCGCCATCGTCGAAGGCCTGGCTCGCCGCATCGTGGCCGGGGACGTCCCTGAGTCCCTCAAGGGCAAGACCCTCATCAGCCTGGACCTTGGCTCCATGGTTGCTGGTGCGAAGTACCGCGGTGAATTTGAGGAGCGCCTCAAGGCCGTGCTTGATGAGATTAAGGCCTCCGAGGGGCAAATCATCACCTTCATCGATGAGCTGCACACCATCGTCGGCGCCGGCGCTACCGGTGATGGCTCCATGGACGCCGGTAACATGATTAAGCCCATGCTAGCCCGCGGCGAGCTGCGCCTTGTCGGTGCCACGACCCTGGATGAATACCGCAAGTACATCGAAAAGGACGCCGCCCTCGAGCGCCGCTTCCAGCAGGTCTACGCCGCCGAGCCTTCCGTCGAAGACACCATCGGCATCCTGCGTGGACTCAAGGAGCGCTACGAGGTACACCACGGCGTGCGCATCATGGACTCCGCCTTGGTGTCCGCTGCGGAGCTGTCGAACCGCTACATCACCAACCGCTTCCTGCCGGACAAGGCCATCGACTTGGTCGATGAGGCCGGCTCCCGCCTGCGCATGGAGATTGACTCCTCCCCGCAGGAAATTGACGAGCTGGAGCGCATTGTCCGCCGCATGGAAATCGAAGAGCTGGCTCTCAAGAAGGAATCTGACGCCGCTTCCCAGGACCGCCTAGTGACCCTCCAGCAGGAGCTGGCGGACCAGCGTGAGAAGCTCGGCGAGCTCAAGGCCCGCTGGGCTAATGAGAAGAAGGCCATCGATGATGTCCAAAACATCAAGGAAGAACTCGATGACCTGCGCCGCCAGGCCGAAATTGCCGAGCGCGATGGTGACCTAGCACTGGCTTCTGAGATCAACTACGGCAAGATCCCGCCGCTGGAGAAGGAGCTCGCAGCCGCCGAGGAGAAGGCCACACAGCAGCGCAACACCATGCTCAGTGAGGAGGTCACCCCTGACACTATTGCGGAGGTTGTCTCCGCCTGGACGGGTATTCCTGCCGGCAAGATGCTGCAGGGAGAGACCGAGAAGCTGCTCAACATGGAATCTGTGCTGGGCAAGCGCGTTGTTGGCCAGAAGGAAGCCGTCACTGCGGTCTCGGATGCGGTGCGCCGCTCCCGTGCGGGAGTGGCTGACCCGAACCGCCCGACCGGATCCTTCCTTTTCCTAGGCCCCACCGGCGTGGGTAAGACGGAGCTGGCCAAGGCAGTGGCGGACTTCCTCTTCGATGATGAATCCGCCATGGTCCGCATCGATATGTCCGAGTACGGCGAGAAGCACTCTGTCTCCCGCCTCGTCGGTGCCCCTCCGGGATACGTTGGTCACGAGGCCGGCGGTCAGCTCACCGAAGCTGTGCGTCGCCGTCCGTACACGCTGGTGCTTTTCGACGAAGTCGAGAAGGCCCACCCCGATGTCTTCGACGTCCTCCTGCAGGTTCTCGACGAAGGCCGCTTGACGGATGGCCAGGGCCGCACGGTGGATTTCCGCAATACGGTCATCATCCTGACCTCCAACTTGGGTGCCGGCGGCACCCGTGAGGAAACTATGGCTGCGGTAAAGAAGGCCTTCAAGCCCGAATTCATCAACCGCCTTGATGACGTGGTCATGTTCGAGCCCCTCTCCGAGGAACTCCTGCGTGGCATCGTGGACATCCAGCTGCGCGGCCTGGCTGAGCGCCTCGCCTCCCGCCGCCTGACCCTGCAGGTCTCGGACTCTGCGAAGTCCTGGCTCGCGGACCGCGGCTATGACCCGGCCTACGGTGCCCGCCCGCTGCGCCGCACCATTCAGCAGGCCATCGGTGACCAGCTGGCGAAGAACTTGCTGGCCGGTGACATCGTTGACGGCGATACCGTCCAAGTCGACGTAGCCGATGGTGGCGAGCGCCTCGACCTCACCGCCCGCAGCTAAGCTGAGCCTTCTCCGCACGGCGCGCGCCAACCCGCTCATGCCCCTATCATCGGGGGCATGAGCATTTTGGTCTCCCCGCACGAGCTTCGTGACAAGATTTACCACGGCGACAAGACAACTATCCTTGCCTCTCTTTGGGCTCCTGGCGAAGGAGAGTCCTTCAATCAGTTCTCCTCCCTCCATGTCCCGACTGCCCAGTATGCGGACGCTGCCTCTGCCTTCGTGGGCCTGCCGGGCTCCAAGGTTGGCCGCAACCCACTGCCACTGGCGGAGAAGGTCCAGGAGTGGGTTGACCACTGGGGTCTGCGTGAGGGCTACGAGGTTGTCGTCTACGACGAGGGCCGTGGCCTCTTCGCGGGCCGCGCATGGTGGACGCTGCGTTGGGCGGGCGTGCAGAACGTCCGCATCCTTGATGGCGGCCTATCCAATTGGCGTGCTCAGGGCATGCCCACCCTCACCGGCCCGGGCAACCTGGGTATGACCTCAGACATCACCGTTCAGCCGGGCTCCATGCCCACGGTCACCATCGATGAGGTCAAGGAACATACGGGGCTGCTTCTCGACGCTCGCACGCGCAACCGCTTCGCCGGCCGTCGTGAGAACCTCGACCTTAAGGCCGGCCACATCCCGGGCGCGGTCAACCTGCCGGAGCGCCTCTTCCACACCGACGGTGTGACCGTGTGGCGCTCTAAGGAAGAAATCCTTGACATCTTGGGCGAACACGGCGTTACCAAGGAGAACACCGACGGTGCAATTATCTACTCCGGCTCCGGTAACCACTCCTCCCTGGCGATTGCACTTTTTGAGTACGTGGGCTTTACGGGCCTGCGGCACTTCGTGGGTGGTTGGTCTCAGTGGTCTGCGAACCCGAAGAACCCCGTCGAGCGCGGCGACCGCGACCACGTCTAAGCTCCCCGTCTCCGTCCTGAGCGATTAAGCTCAGCCAGTCGATTAAGCTCAGTCAGTAATGTCTTTCGTACTCTTACTCCTCGCCGCCGCCGCGCTCCTCGCGGGTTTGCTCCTGCTCTGGTGGGATCAGCGCCAGCGCGCCGAAACCTCGGCCGCTGACGCCACACCGTCCGCCGACGAACAGCTGCCTGAGCAGCCCACCTCGGAACCGGAACCGCAACCCGAACCGACACCTGAGCCTGAGTACGATCTCGCTCCCGAGCCGGAACCGATGCCTGAGTCACTGCCAGAAGCAAAGCCGGCAGCGGAACCAACCCCGGAAGTAATCTCAGAGCCAGAAACTGGCGCCGATACCATGACCGCGGAACCTGCCCCGGCACCGCGCTTTGCGGAGCGAGCCGAACGCGCCAAGCAGCTAGTACCCGGCAGCGCTCGGCGTGAGCGGAAAACCTTCGGCCACCAGCGTGGCTGGGAGTATGCCAAACACGATTCCTACCTTGCTGATGAGTGGACCCGTGGCGCTGCCGCCCGCGGCCAAGAACCGAAGGACATCATCGCTGGAACCGTTCTCGGCCATGAAACGCTGCTCTTCGATATGGGAGCTATTCCCATCATGGCTATGCGCACTGGCGCAGCCTCTGACATTGTGGTGGATTTCCGCCGCGTAGGGGAGACTGTGGACACTTTTTCCGATGACCTCGTCCACGTGTGCACGGAGGAAGGCTTTGACGTCTTCGCCTCTGAAGCCGGCGTGGGCCAGCGTCTTATCGATGACCGCGTCACCCGTGCCTTGCGCGCGCTGCCCGCTGTAGTCACTGCTGCGTGGATGGAAGGGGAGTGGGTACTTGCCCAAACCACCAAGCAGGCTCGTAGCACCGAGTGGGAAGAGATGCTCGAACCACTTGCGGTGCTGGCTGATACCGCACGCGTCCTCCCGCCGCGCTCCGAAGCTACCCAGGTGCTGCGCGTAGACGAGCTCGACCCGAGCCGTGACATTCCCGCACCTCCGCAGCCAGAGCCCACTGGCCCCACGGCCGTCCCTGACCGTGATGCCTCTGTCGGCGCTCCCAATATCCAGCGACCAACTGAACCTGTGGTCATGCCGAGCCGTACGACGAGTGAGGCACATGGCCCCATCGACCACACGAGCCTGGGCGCGGACGAGGTTGACGCCATCGCTGATGGTCGCGAACACCCCACCCACGAGCAGAACCAAGCTCGCTTGCCGCGCCGCTTCGATGGTGGCTCATCTATTTTCGACTAGTCAGCGCCATGAGTAGTTCGCTGCGAGCACTGCAGCCCGTGTAATGGTCTGCTACTTGGAAGAGGGTAGACTACAGGGCGGATTTTTAAAGGCTAGAGACAGCCACACACCGAAGGAGCGCGCGATGAGCCTGGATCAGCAGAAGAAGCAACGCCTAGCAGAACTGGTAAAGGAGCTGGCCGTCGTCCACGGTAAGGTCACGCTGTCCTCCGGCAAGGAGGCTGACTACTACGTTGATCTGCGCCGCGCTACCTTGCAGCACGAGGCATCCCGCCTCATCGGCTCCCTGTTGCGTGAGCTCACCGCCGACTGGGACTTCGCCGCTGCCGGCGGACTGACCATGGGTGCTGACCCAGTTGCGCTGTCCATCATGCATGCTGACGGTCGCGACATCGATGCTTTCGTCGTGCGCAAGGAAGCCAAGAAGCACGGTATGCAGCGCCAAATTGAGGGCTTCAACGTGGAGGGCCAGAAGGTACTCGTCGTGGAGGACACCACCACGACCGGTAACTCCCCGCTGACCGCCGTCAAGGCTTTGCGTAATGCAGGCGCTGAGGTCGTTGGTGTGGCCACCGTTGTGGACCGTGATACCGACGCCGGTGCAGCCATCGCCGCCGAAGGTTTGGAGTACCGCTACCTGCTGGGCCTTGAGGACCTCGACCTTGCCTAATTCCGGCGACACCGCTCACCACAACGAAACCACCGACGCCAAAGGCCCCACCGAGTGGAACGAAGGCCGCCACGGCGTCGGCCCCTGGGAAGGGCCGCTGCTCGAAGGACCAGAAGCGGATAAATACGACCCAGAGCTGCTGGCTGAAGGCGACCGCCGCAACGTCGTGGACGCCTACCGTTACTGGTCGCGCGAGGCCATCCGTGCGGACATCGATACCCGCCGCCATGCCCTCCACATCGCCATCGAGAACTTCGAGAACGACGCCAACATCGGTACGGTCGTGCGCACAGCCAACGCCTTTGCTGTCGACACCGTCCACATCGTGGGCCGCCGGCGCTGGAACCGCCGCGGCGCCATGGTCACTGATAGGTACCAGCACCTCATGCACCATGCCGACGTCAGTGAACTTATGGCTTGGGCCGCCGAGCAGGAGCTCACCGTCGTCGCCATCGACAACACCCCCGGGTGTGTGCCCCTCGAAACCGCAGAACTACCTGAGCGCTGTCTTCTCCTTTTTGGTCAAGAAGGCCCCGGTGTGAGCCAAGAGGCCCAAGACGCAGCGCTTATGACATGTTCCATCGCCCAATTTGGCTCCACGCGCAGCATCAATGCGGGCGTGGCCGCAGGTATTGCCATGCATGCGTGGATTCGACAGCACGCCGACTTATCAAAAGCATGGTGAGACCCCTCCCACTATGTTTACATGTGAGGTAACGAATTCACATCACAGAATGATGGGTTAGACGTGAAAGAAAAATGGGCACACCGTGCTGACCTCGCGGAGACAGCCATCAACGAGCGCCATGCGAGCGCTGTGTGGGGCTTGCCGCGTACCAACCTTGCAGTGGTGAGCTGGCCGCCCACCACCAAGGAATCACTCTTTGTCCATTGGCACTACTGGTGGCAGGCCCACTACCTGGATTGCCAGGTTGATGCCGCACTGCGCAAGAACACCAAGGTGCGCCGGACGCTTATTGCCAACACCATGCGTGGCATCCACGTGCGCAACCTGCGCGCGCTGACCAAGAACCGTTACTACGACGACAAAGCTTGGATGGCCCTCGCCATGGCCCGCGCCGGGGAGCTGAAGAAGTTGCGCCCGTACAAGAAACTCAGCGTCCTGCAGGGCAACATTCGCGCCGGTATCGACTCCCAGGTGGGAGTGCTGCCGTGGCGCGAAGGCGAGACCTTCCTCAACGTGCCGTCCAACGGCCCCGGGGCCATCATGCTTGCCCGCATGGGGCGTCTAGACGAAGCCCGCCACATCGTGGACTGGATCTACGACCACCTCATCGACGATGACGGATTCGTTATGGACGGCATCCGCATGCGCATGGACGGCCGCGAAGTTGTTCGCGCCATCCACCCCTACTGCCAAGGCGTTGTCCTCGGTGCTTGCCTGGAGATTGTCCTTGCCCTCCGCAAGAAGTCAGGACTGACTTCCTTGGAAACCATCGACACCATTTACGAGGCTGACTTGGCCAAAGACATGATGGATTACACCACCCGCATTCGCAGTCTTGTCCAAGCTGTGGCCACAGGCATGGCTACCCATACGGGTGTCATCGACTGGAAAACCGGAGACGGCGATGGCGGCCTGTTCAAGGGCATTCTCGTGCGCTACCTCGCAGATGTAGCCGTACGCCTTCCTGGCGATTCACCTGCCAATCGCGCCACGAAGAAACTGGCGGCACGCCTCGTCATTAGCTCCGCTGAGTCCGTGTGGGAGCACCGCCTCGAGGTCGACGGCCTGCCTATTTTTGGTTCCGACTGGACTGCGGACGCGAAACTGCCCCACAACTACGGATTCGGCCCGTCGAGTCTGGGCCAGAAGGTTGGCATCATCCGCGTGGCCGAGCGCGATTTGTCCGTTCAGTTGTCCGGTTGGATGCTACTGGAGGCCTGCGCCCGAATTTGGAAGTACAAGTCAGAATCCAAAAAGGTACAAAACTCCTAGTAGACCTGTATCACTGCGAACTGGGATCACCCCCTTAAGTGAGATCACACCGTATCGCACGGCGAAAACCAACATCGATAGGCATACTTGGGTGTTGGAACGTGTTGTTTCGCCGAACAGCGAGGTAGCACGGCTTACTGCACAGCAACTCCAAAGGATGGATCTTTATGCCAATCGCAACCCCTGAGGTCTATAACCAGATGCTCGATACCGCCAAGAAGGGCGGCTTCGCATTCCCAGCCATCAACTGCACCTCCTCCGAAACCATCAATGCAGCACTCCGCGGCTTCGCTGAGGCTGAGTCTGACGGCATCATCCAGTTCTCCACCGGCGGTGCCGAGTTCGGTTCCGGCCTGTCCGTGAAGAACAAGGTTGCCGGTGCAAGGGCACTCGCTGCCTTCGCTCACGAAGCAGCACAGCACTACGGCATCAACGTTGCGCTGCACACTGACCACTGCCAGAAGGAAGTTCTGGATGAGTACGTGCGCCCGCTCATCGCCCTCTCCCAGGAGCGCGTAGACCGCGGCGAGCTGCCGTTGTTCCAGTCCCACATGTGGGATGGCTCCGCTATCCCGATCGATGAGAACCTGGAAATCGCTCAGGAGCTGCTGGAGAAGGCTAAGAACGCCAACATCATTCTCGAGGTTGAGATTGGCGTTGTCGGTGGCGAAGAGGACGGCGTTCAGGCTAAGGCTGGCGCTAACCTCTACACCTCCCCGGAGGACTTCGAGAAGACCATCGATGCCCTCGGCACCGGTGAGAAGGGCCGCTACCTGCTGGCCGCTACCTTCGGCAACGTCCATGGCGTGTACAAGCCGGGCAACGTGAAGCTGCGTCCGGAGGTTCTGGATGAGGGCCAGAAGGTTGCCACCAAGAAGCTTGGCCTTGAGGACGGCGCCCAGCCGTTCGACTTTGTCTTCCACGGTGGCTCCGGCTCCGAGAAGGAGAAGATCGAGGAGGCTCTGCGTTACGGCGTTATCAAGATGAACGTTGACACCGATACCCAGTACGCCTTCACCAACCCGGTCGCTCGCCACATGTTCGCCAACTACGATGGCGTCTTCAAGATTGACGGCGAGGTTGGTAACAAGAAGGTCTACGACCCGCGTTCCTACATGAAGAAGGCAGAGCAGGCTATGGCTGACCGCGTGGTCGAGGCCTGCCAGGACCTGCACTCTGTGGGCAAGACCGTCTCTAAGTAACGGTTCGAGGGCGCTGTTGCTTGGCGACGTCCCCCTTTCGTCAAGACGCCCTATGCCAGCGCACGATCTGAGCACGATAGCTCCCGAATCCACCCGGTTCGGAAGGCTACCGTGCTCATTTTTGCATCTAGCCCCGGCCGCCCCAGTCAACGCCGACAGCTGAACGCGTAAGATACGGAAACCATGGGAGCGCAAGAGTCATCGACGAGTACCGTTAAGCGCGTTCGCAGGACTACCCGCGAGCAGCTGCGGCTAGTAGATAGGTCTTTAAAGTCACGCTTTACGCGCGTGCGCAACCGGCTGGTTTTCATGATCCAGTGCACCCTTGGCGCTGGCCTCGCGTTCTATGTAGCGCACGATTTCTTCGGCCACGAGCAGCCCTTCTTCGCCCCGATGGCCGTCATCATCATTCTGGGCCTATCTGGCAGCGACCGCATCAAACGTGCAGTCGACATGGCTATCGGCGGTGTCATCGGCGTTCTCGTGGGTACCTTGCTCGTAGATGCACTTGGCACTGGACCCATTCACATGACCATCATTATTGGTCTGGCGTTGATTATCGGTTCCCTCGTCACCGGCTCGCAGTTGGTGTCTAACCAGATTGTCATTGCCGCCATCCTCATTGCCACGATTTTGCCCCCAGCGGAGATGGGCGGAGTCTCCCGCGCGATTGACGCCATTATCGGTGCGGTTATTGGCCTGTCCATGATCATGCTTATTCCGAATTCGCCTCTGCGAGCAGGCCGAACCGAGGTGTCCAAGGTTTTAGGAATCACGTCATCGGTGCTTGTCGATGTGTCGAAAGGCCTCGAAGATAACGATCCGGATCGCATCCAGGAGGCACGTGATGCTGTACGCGGCACTCAGGATGACATAAACAACATGCTCAACGCTACGAAAGGTGGTGCGGAGACCGCACGCCTATCACCATTCCTGTGGGGCTCGCAGCGCAACGTCCGCTCCTTGGAGCGTATTCTCACTCCCGTCGATAACGTTGTCCGCGGCACCCGTGTGCTGTCCCGCCGTGCGCTCGTCCTGGCTGAAGATGATGATGAAGCAACCCCGGAGCAGATCGAGCTTATCGACGACATCTCGGACATCATGATGGAACTCTCGGAGCTCTATAGCCACCAATCCGCACGGGAACGCCGCGTGGATGAAGCCCACGCCATCCCCGACATCGTCCACCGCCTGCGCCTGCTAGCGGCACGCTGCTCTGTTGACATGGCGGGGGAGAAGCCGGTTCTATCCGCTTATGCGGTGCTGGCACAAACGCGCTCCATCATCGTGGACTTGCTCATGATTTGTGGCATGTCTCGCGAATCCGCGGTGGCGCAGCTAGTGCCCACGTCGAAGCACCCGGCCTACCCACCGGAGGTGCTGGAGGACGAAGATTAAGGATGACTAGGGCCGCACTATCTGCAGGTCGCGCAGGTGACGGTAGAACGTCACGCGTTTGGCCGGACGCGGTGCGCGGACACCATCGACGCTGACGCTCAGCGCTGGCCCGCCTGCCTGCACGGCTCTTCCCTGCACCACGCTATCGGGGTCGAGTTGCCCCGGCTGTGCTTGTTTGCGGAGCCGAGCGAATAGTCTCCGCCGTGGCTCAGCTTCCGCAGTAAAGCTCGATACCGCCTTTGCCGCCACGATGCCCGGCGCATCGGTCATGGGCACAAGGCGAGCGCCAAAGACGTGTGTCTCGCGGTCCGCGCGCAGGAGCACAGCATCATCGACGATAATCTCGCCTGTAATCTCCTCCTCTGACCATTCCGCAATGGTGGCCGAGCCCGCAACGGCCAGACCCGCATCATTTCGAATGAGCGGTACCGGCTTGACCGGCGCACTCAACGCAAATGAGAGAGCGTCTTCTGTGGAGGTTGGTAGTCCCCAATTCATCGCTGCCGTGGATGTCTCCTCCGTTGGCACGAAGCCCACCTCAGCCCACAGATAGTCCGCACGCATCATCCGGGTAAGCACGGCGCTCAGCGCCGCATCGCTTCCAATGACGACTACGCGCAACGGCTCGCGCAAGAATCGTGCTTGCGGCGCTGCGCCCGGTCGTCCTAAATGGTCCACGTCTGGCTGTGCAGCGATCTCATCGAGCGTTGGAGTCGGGTCCTCCGGCAGAATCTCCTTTGCTAGTGCATCAAGCTCTTTGAGCTCGGCGCGTGTCGGGATCTTGCTCATGGGCAGTCGCCGCACCTTAAGCCCTTGCTCTTCAGCGTGGGCAATGGGAGCGGAAGCGGTGACTGCGAACTGGCCGCCGCAGTCTAAAAGCGCACAGAACATACAAGGATCATAGAAGCCCCATCTGCAAACCTGTAATGGCGGGCAATTCACCAACCGAGAAACGGGGAGCCTTGCCCAATGTTGTAGTGCGCATCACAAGGGCTGGGTAGTCTGGCAGTCACACCCCACAAGGTTTCCTACATCGAAGAGTTCCAGCAGAGTCCTATCTACCCCTTGGAGGTTTCTCACTGTGTCTGCTCGCATGACTACTCTCGCACTCCTCTCCGCTACGGGCCTGGCGCTGAGCGCCTGTACTTTTGGCGGAGGCTCTGGTGACAAAGCCGAAGAACCCGCTTTCACCACAGCGGCGGCAATGACCCTGGCAGAGTCGAGCTCGGAAGCACCCACGACCTCGAGTACCGCATCCTCCAGCAGCTCGGCTTCATCCACCACGAGCGCCAAGTGTGGGGAAGGCACGAAGCTGGAGGACACCGAACTCGGCAAGGTGTTGGAGAACAAGGAAGCTTACGTGAAGGGCTCCACCGAGAAATTCGAGGACCTCACCGTCGGTGAAGACGAGTATGACCCGTGCAAGTTCCTCAGCTACGTGGTGCTGGAGGGCAAGTTCGGTGGAGAATCCGTTAAAGTCCCTGCTTTCTTCGTCAATGGCAAAATCTATAGCGAGGATGCTCTTTACATCACATCCTCCTCGTTCGAGGTCAGCGAGGATGGCGAGGGCTACACCTATGAGTCCGAGACCGACGGTGACATTGTTGGTGTTGAAGGCAAAGTTTATAAGCGCCCAGGCACCGAAGCACCTATGATGGATGACTCTTTTGACGGTGTGAACTCTGATATCTTCTACCTTGACGTGAAGTCTGAACCCACCGAATCTGCGGACTTGGCTAAGGATGAAGAAGACCTCCGCGGCGAAGAGCTCTTCACTATCGCTGCCGATGGCTGGAACATGGTCTGCGGAATCGCTGAGGAGAATAACGCTATCGACTGTGCACATGGCGATGGCGGGGGTTGGGGCATTAAGGGCGGTAAGAGCCCAATGCCAGAAGGTATGGAATTTAACTTAGTGACCTTCCTGCCACTGGAGAACAGTACCGAATTCAGCCAGTATGACGACGAAATCCCAACCAATGGCAAGAAAATTGAGGGCAACGGACTCTACCGAATTGGCATCGGTGACATCGAGGCTCAAATTGCCGTTGTTGATGACAGCATTATCGTCAGTACCCCAGACAAGTCGAGGCTGATGTTCACCAACGACACTATCTATTTCGAAAACGAGGACTCAGACGGTGACGAGACAAACACCGAAAGCGTCTAGTTGGATCTTTGCTGAAGTTGCTGCGGATCGTGCCTCGTGCTGCCAGCACGCTAATTCTTGATGACCTTGTCACAAACTCACCACCACACAAGCAGGGCAGGTAAAGTAGGTGCGTATTTGACTTCAATAACTAGGAAGTGACACCAAAATGGCAGCGATCGTCATCGTCGGCGCCCAGTGGGGCGACGAAGGCAAGGGCAAGGCTACTGACATCCTCGGCGGCAAAGTCGATTACGTAGTTAAGCCTAACGGCGGTAACAATGCCGGCCACACCGTCGTGGTCGGCGGCGAGAAGTACGAGCTGAAGCTCCTTCCCGCCGGCATTCTTTCTGAAAACGCCACCCCGGTTCTGGGCAACGGCGTGGTGATTAACCTGGAGGCTCTCTTTGACGAGATTGATGGCCTCGAAGCCCGTGGCGCCAACGCGTCGCGCCTGCGCATCTCCGCCAACGCACACCTTGTAGCGCCGTACCACCAGACGCTTGACCGCGTGCAGGAGCGCTTCCTAGGCAAGCGCGCCATCGGCACCACCGGTCGCGGTATCGGTCCGGCGTATGCCGACAAGGTTGCGCGCATCGGCATCCGCGTGCAGGACATTTTCGATGAATCCATCCTGCGCCAGAAGGTCGAATCCGCGCTAGACATTAAAAACCAGATGCTGGTGAAGATGTACAACCGCAAGGCCATTGAGCCGGAGCAGGTTGTGGAGTACTTCCTGAGCTACCGCGACCGCCTGCGCCCGATGGTGATTGAGGCCGAGCTGGAGCTCAACCAGGCACTGGATGAGGGCAAGCACGTCCTCATGGAGGGCGGGCAGGCCACCATGCTGGACGTCGACCACGGCACCTACCCGTTCGTGACGTCATCGAATCCGACTGCGGGCGGTGCCTCTGTAGGTTCCGGCATTGGCCCGACGCGAATCACGACCTCCTTGGGCATCATCAAGGCCTACACCACCCGCGTGGGCGCTGGCCCGTTCCCGACCGAGCTTTTCGATAAGTGGGGCGAGTACCTACAGACCACCGGCGGCGAGATTGGCGTCAACACCGGCCGCAAGCGTCGTTGTGGTTGGTATGACTCCGTCATTGCTCGCTATGCCACCCGCGTCAATGGCTTCACGGATTACTTCCTTACCAAGCTGGATGTGCTCACTGGCATCGGTGAGATTCCCATCTGCGTAGCCTATGACGTCGACGGCAAGCGTTACGACGAGATGCCGCTGACCCAGTCTGAGTTCCACCACGCCGAGCCCATCTTTGAGACCATGCCGGCCTGGGATGAGGACATCACTGACTGCAAGACCTTTGAGGAGCTCCCGCAGAAGGCTCAGGATTACGTCCTGCGCCTAGAGGAGCTCTCCGGCTGCCGTATCTCCTACATTGGTGTGGGCCCTGGCCGCGATCAGACCATTGTGCGCCACGATGTCATGGAGGATCAGTAAGGACGAGGGGGACGTCGCCAAGCGGCACAGCGTCAAATGTGTGCGATAATTCGAGAATGACTACCGCAGGCGATAACGCAGGCCGCATCGGCACCCCGCTCACAGCAACCGCTACCAAGGTGCTGTTGCTAGGAGCGGGTGAGCTGGGCAAGCAGCTGGCAATGGCCTTCCAAAATTTAGGGCTCGAGGTTCACGCCGTGGACCGCTACGCAGGAGCACCCGCGCAGCAGCTCGCGCACTTTAGTTACATCGCAGACATCAGAGATCCGCAGAAGGTGTGGGAGCTTACTGAGCGAATCAAGCCGGACTACGTCGTCCCCGAGGTGGAGACAGTGGCGATCGAAGCCCTTGAGCGCGTGGAGGGAGAACTGGGGGCCACTGTGGTGCCCTCCGCGCGTGCGTGCGCGCTGACCCAATCGCGTGAGAGCGTGCGTGGCGTGGCTGAGAGTATCGGCTTGCCTGTGTCCGGCTATCGCTTCGCGGAGTCCCCTGAGGAGCTGCAGCAGGCGGTAGAGGAGTTGGGCCTGCCGTGCATCGTGAAGCCGGATATTACGACCTCCGGCAAGGGGCACGTCCTTCTTAAGGAAGAAGAGGACGTTGAGGAGGCCTGGTCCATGGTGCGCCACGTGTCCTCAGATGATAAGCGCGTGGTGGTGGAGCGCTTCGTGGACTTTGATTATGAGGTCACGCTCCTGGCGGTGCGCTCCATTGACCCGGCCACGGGCAAGATGGCCACGTGGTTTAGTGAGCCTATTGGTCACCGTCACGAAAAGGGTGACCTGGTGGAGTCCTGGCAGCCCATGGCGATGAGTGAGGATGCGCTGGCGAATGCACGTTCCGTGGCCGCGCGCATCTCCAATGAGTTGGGTGGACGTGGCGTGTACGGCGTAGAGCTCTTCGTGGCTGGCGATGACGTGTACTTCTCCTCCGTCTCGCCACGCCCGTTGGATACGGCGATGCTGACGGACTATACCCAGCGCTTCTCCGAGTTTGATTTGCACGTGCGCGCCATGTTGGGCCTTCCCATTGACGTCACGTTGGTCAGTCCCGGTGCTGCGGTCATTCTCCACGCGGATGCTGAGCTTGACGACGTCTCGTATTCCGGCCTCGATGCTGCCATGGCTTATGAGGAGACGGACGTGCGTCTGTTTGGTAAGCCGTGGGCGTATTCGGGCCGCCGCATGGGGATGGTGGCTACGACTGCTGAGGAAGTTGAAACCGCCCGCGACCGAGCAGCGCTCGCCGCTGCCAAGATTAATGTCGTTTCAGCTCACAGTGCTGAGAATCAATCGGCCACCGAAGGGACTACGCCTTCCGACGCTTCTGTTCCTGATATTGAAGTCGTGGAGGTTGCTGAGCCAGTCGTGGATGTAGATCCGACGCTGCTTCGCTCCGCTGATGGCTGAGTTGTAGTAAAGCTTGTGGCCGGCGTAGCTGTCGTTATTTCTTTTGGCAGTAATGCTCGGTACTGGGATAGGGCTAGACGGAGGCCTCCTGCAGGCGGGCGATGTGCAGCGCAAGATAGGAGACCTCATCGGGGGTGAGGGTGTCATCGAGGCGCAGCTCAATGAGATTGGAGACAATCTGGGCCGTCTCGCCGGCATCGGGGTACCGGGCGGAAATGGCGGTGGCGACTTGGCGGTCGTCTGAATCGAGCTGTTTGTGCTCCGCCATGCGCACGAAGAGGTAGCGCAGGTGTGTGATAAAACGGGCGACGGAGATATCCTCACTTTTGAGCTCAGTGCCGTTGTGGGAGCCAATGACCGCCAGGATCTGCTGGATAAGGCCCGTCATGCGGTATGTACCCGACAAGTCGCCGACGGCGAAGCCGGCGTTAACCAGATGGAGAGTAATCGCAACGGCTTCATCGTGGTCTAGTGGCTTCTGGAGGCCATCGTTAATGGCGGTAAGAAGCTGTTGGGCGAGGGTGAAGTCCTCGGCATAAAGGTGGCGGACTTCTGCCTCTAGGGGGTAGGAAACGGTATGACCGCGGGAGACTGCGCCGTGGATGTGATCCGCCAGTGCAACGACGAGCGTGAGCTTGCTGCGCAGTGCTTCCGGCATGTCGACTGAATGCATAGCATCAATGACGAGTTGCACGTATTCGCCGGGAATACCGGCAATCATCGCGGCGAGGTGATCGGGGTCGCGGCCGGAATCGGGGACGAAGACCTTGACCACTTTGTTTGGGTCCACCGGGGTGCCGGGCTGGGCTTGGAAGCCGATACCGCGGCCGGTGACGATGACCTCCTCCTCACCGCGCCGTGCGAGCACGACGTTGTTGTTGAACACGCGCAAGAGTTGCACAAGGCACCTTTCTGTTGTGGGAGGAAGGCTGAAAAGCCTGCGACTGGTCCGTGGAATGGACGTGGTCCGGATATGACAAAGCCGGCCACGATGGTGGAACATCGAGCCAGCTTAGTCAGGGTTTGTTTGAAGTGTCCTAGCGGGTGGTGGTGATGACCGTGTCACCCGCAGTTGCGTGCTTCAGGCCAGCCGGGGTCACGGTAGCCAGAGCCTTGGTGTTGGTGACAGCCAGAACGATGGTGGTGTCATAACCGGCTGCGCGAACCTTGTCGAAGTCAACGGTGGCCAGAAGTTCACCCTTCTTCACGGTGTCGCCCTTCTTGACAGCCGGGGTGAAACCCTCGCCCTTCATCTTCACGGTGTTGACACCGATGTGGACGAGAACCTCCACGCCGTCCTCGGTCTTGATGCCGTAGGCGTGGCCGGACTTCATAGCGCTCACCACGGTGCCGGATACGGGGGAGTAGACGTCGTTGTTCTCAGGGAGGATGCCGACGCCATCGCCAAGGGTGCCAGCCGAGAAGACCGGGTCATCGATCTCGGCCATCGGGACAACCTCGCCGGCGGCAGGGGAGGCAATGTCGGTGGTGGTGCCAGCGGCTGGCTCAGCGGTCTTGGCTGAGGTATCTGCCTTAGTGGCGGTTGCAGTGGTCGCACCTGTAGCGCCGGCGCTTGCGGCTGCGGTAGTGGCGGCAGGGGAGACGTCGCCAAGCACGGCGTCATCCGTATTGACGGTGCCGTTGGCCTCACCGCGCTCGGTGGCCTCGCGTGCGGCCTTGGCCTCAGCGCGCTCCTCCGGGGTGCGGTAGTCGGTGAAGAAGATGAGCAGGAAGGCGACGATGAAGGCCACTGCGATGGAGATGGCGTACTTAGCCATCGGGGTAAAGACCGGGATGGTCAGGACGGAGGTAAAGACGAAGGCATTCGTCGTAATGCCGTTCGTGCCCAGCGTCAGCAGCGCCACGGTGAGACCACCGGCGAAGCAGCCCACGAGCATGCGCGGGTAAATCCTCTTGTAGCGCAGGTGAATACCGTAGAGGGAAGGCTCAGAAATACCACCCAGCAGACCGGCCAGGAGAGCAGAAGCGGAGGTCTGGCGCATCACGGTGTCGCGATCACGGATGGACAGAGCCAGAACACCTGCGGTGGCACCGAAGCAGGCGAAGTTCCATGCACCCATCGGGCCCTGGATGAAGTCATAGCCCAAGGTCTGGATGTTGACCAGCATGAGGGCGTTGAGCGGCCAGTGCAGACCAAGCGGGACGAGGAACGGGTAGAGCATCGGGATGGCCAGGGCGAAGACGAACGGAGCGTTGTCATTCATCCAGGACAGGCCCGCGCCAATGCCGTTACCGGCCCACACGCCGAACGGGCCAATGATGAAGGCGGTCAACGGGATAACGAATAGCAGGGTCAGGAACGGGACGAAGACCATGTGGACCGCGGACGGGATGATCTTCTGGAAGCCCTTGTAGAACAGTGCCGCCACGGCCGCCATGATGAGCGGAACGAAGACGTTTCCGCCGTAGTCCTGCAGCTGCAGTGGCAGGCCGAAGATGTCGATGGAGCACTGCTCAGCCTTCAGCGTTTCGTTGGTGAGGCACTGTACAGCCGGGTTGTCTTTGAGACCGGTGAACTCCGGGGTGAACATTGCGAGCATGACTGCAGCGGGAACCCAGGGGTCGATGCGCAACTTCTTGCCGGCGTTGTAGGCCACCATCACAGGCAGGAAGAAGAAGACGGAGCGCCACATGGCGTCGACAAAAATCCACGAGGCGGGTTTATCCTCAGCGCGGAAATCAACAACGCCGATGGCATCCAGTACTGCGGCAAAGGCGATGACGAGGGACGCGCCCAACAACACGCCGAGGATGGGGCGGAAGGAATCCGAGAGGTACTCGAAGAAGGCGTCCATCCACGGCAGCTTGCCCTTGGACTTAGCGCGCGCGGCGGCCTTGACATCATCGTTGGACTGGCCGCTGGACTGGCTCCGGTTCTTCATTTGGGGAAGAGCCTTGATGTGGTCGTACACGGTGGCTACGTCGCCACCAATGACCACCTGGTAGTTGCGGCCGCCCTGCGGCACGGCACCCATGACCTTGGGGATGGACTCGAGTGCTTCCTTATCTACTTTGGAGGTATCAGCCAGCTCAAAGCGCAGGCGGGTGGCGCAGTGCGTGAGAGAGGTGATGTTCTCCGCTCCGCCGATGCCATCCAGGATGGCCTCGGCTGCCGAGCGAACGTCAGTCGACATGAGAATCCTTTCGCAAGTAAAGGGCCTGTGAAAACCACAAAAGACCTAGGCCACAATGGTCCATAGCGAACCATCCCCACGCGGCTACGAGTGGGGAGCCTAGGTCTTGCCCGAAGTAACAATCCTGCTAAGGAGCCTACTCCGAAGACCTCACGGGGGACAAGTCTTTGTGGAATAGCGCACTTTTTGTTAATGGGTGTGCTGTTGTGCAGGGTAGACGTGGTTCGGGGTGTTGAAGGATTGCGGCGAGGATGGTCATGTTGCCGTAGTGTGAAAGTGTCACTGTGTGCCCTGTGTGTGAGCGGGGGTACACGCCTTCCCTGTAGAGAAAGGTTGCATATGCCCATCACGTCCTCACGTAAATCTGCATTCATTAGCGTCATCGGGCGCGGCTTCGATGACTTGGGCGTTGAGTCTGTGGCGCAGGAACTCGGCGCCACCTTCGCCAAAGTCGATGACTTGGGTACAGAACTCAGCCAAGTCCTAGAAAACGCCCCGGAGGGCGACCTTGTCCTCCAGGGCACTGGCGTCATGGATTTCGATGCCAAGGCAGCTGCTGCCCTGGGCCTGCCGTTTGTGCTCATCTCCAATGCCCCTGCCCGTACCGCTGAGCTGGCACTTGATCACGCGCGCTCGGTCGGTGCCACTGTCGTGGGTGCGCTGACTGATGTCTCCTCCGTTCCTGGTGCGCTTTCTTCCCTGGAAGAAATCGAGCCCTACATGTCTGCAGAACTTTTCCAAAAGCAGCTCTTGGACCAAGCTCGTGAGGTTGGCGCCCACATCGTCCTGCCGGAAGGTGAGGACGACCGCATTCTTGAGGCCGCCGGTGAGCTCATCAAGGGCAAGGTGGCGAAGCTGACGATTTTGGGTGATGGGAACGTCGAGAAGCGCGCCCAGGAACTCGGGATTGACCTGTCCGGCGTGGACATCATCAACCACCTGGAGTCCCCGCTGGTAGAGGAATTCGCGGCGGACTTTGCGGAGCTGCGTAAGAAGAAGGGCGTGACGCTGGAGCAGGCGCGCGAGACCATGAAAGACGTGTCCTACTTCGCCACGATGATGGTGCACAAGGGCTTGGCTGACGGCATGGTCTCCGGTGCGGCGCACACCACCGCACACACCATCAAGCCCTCCTTCCAGATCATCAAGACCAAGCCGGAGGCCTCCGTAGTTTCCTCCATCTTCCTCATGGTCATGCCGGGCCGACTGTGGGCCTTCGGCGACTGTGCCGTGAACCCGAACCCGACGCCGGAGCAGCTCGGTGAGATCGCCATCGTGTCCGCGCAGACCGCGGCCCAGTTCGGTCTCGATCCGCGCGTGGCGTTGCTGTCCTACTCCACCGGTACTTCTGGTGCTGGTCCGGACGTGGAAAAGGTTGTACAGGCAGTCGAGGTGGCCAAGGGTATTGATTCCTCCGTTGCCGTAGACGGTCCGTTGCAGTTTGATGCTGCGTGTGACCCAGGCGTGGCTGCTAAGAAGGCGCCGGAGTCCCCGGTGGCTGGTCAGGCTACGGTCTTCGTCTTCCCAGACCTGGAGGCAGGCAACATTGGCTACAAGACCGCACAGCGCACCGGTGGTGCCCTGGCTGTGGGCCCGATCCTGCAGGGCCTCAACAAGCCGGTCAATGACCTGTCCCGTGGTGCGACCGTTCCGGACATCATCAACACGGTAGCTATCACCGCTATCCAGGCAGGGGTGAAGTAAATGGCGTACGTACTCGTTCTGAACTCCGGCTCCTCCTCGGTGAAATTCCAGCTGGTGGACCCGGACAGCACCGCGACCGATACCCCACTGGTCTCAGGTTTGGTGGAACAGGTTGGTGAGCCGCATGGTGCGGTGACCGTCAAGACCGGTGGTGAGGAATACAAGGAAGAACTGGAGATTCCTACTCACTCCTTCGGCCTCGACCGCGCGTTCAGCATCATGCACGAGCACGGGGTGGGCCCGACGGACGTAGAGGTCATCGCCGTTGGCCACCGTGTTGTCCACGGCGGCCGCCTGTTCAGTGAGCCGCAGCTCATCGTGGACCAGATTGAGTCCATGATTGAGGACCTTATCCCGCTCGCCCCGCTGCACAATCCAGCAAACCTGGACGGCATCCGTGTGGCCCGCAAGCTGCTGCCGGATATTCCGCACGTGGCGGTCTTCGATACGGCCTTCTTCAACGGCATGCCGCCGGCTGCAGCGCTCTACGCCATCAACAACGATGTGGCCTCGCAGTACGACATCCGCCGCTACGGCTTCCACGGCACCTCCCACGAGTTCGTGTCACAGCAGGTGCCGAAGCTGCTCGGCCGCGACCCGGAGCATACCCACCAGATCACGCTGCACTTGGGCAATGGTGCATCTGCCGCGGCTATTCGCAACGGCCGCCCGATTGATACCTCGATGGGTCTGACCCCGCTGGCTGGTTTGGCCATGGGCACTCGTTCCGGTGACATCGACCCGGGTATCATTTTCCACCTTTCGCGTCAGGCGGGTATGTCCATCGATGAGATTGACAACCTGCTCAACAAGCAGTCCGGTGTGAAGGGCATTGCGGGGGTCAATGACTTCCGCGTGCTGCGTGAGCGCATAAACAACGAGGATCAGGATGCCTGGCTGGCCTACAACATCTACATTCACCAGCTGCGCCGTTTCATTGGTGCTTACATGATTGCGCTCGGCCGCGTGGATGCCATCACCTTCACCGCTGGTGTGGGCGAGAACGACACCGAGGTTCGCCAGGATTCGCTGTACAACCTCGACATGTACGGCATTGACTTCGATAAGGAAGCGAACTTGGTGCGCTCCAAGGAGCCACGCATGATTTCGACGGCTGAGTCGCAGGTCAAGGTCTTCGTTGTTCCGACGAACGAGGAACTGGCGATTGCCCAGAAGTCCGCGGGCATTGCGGCCATGGCCCGGGAGGCTGGCCTGTACTAGGCCTTCTGGGGATAGCACCTACCGCGGCACACCGCTAGAAGAGAGTGACTGGACGGACCTTGTTGGCGAGGTCCACCAGCGCGTAGCGGTGGCGGGAGAAGGGGGCCTGACGGGCCAGCGCGCGCAGGGTATCGGCGAGGCCATAGCGCAGGCCGCGTTGGGTAAAGGGGAACTCGAAGAGGTCGTTGGGGGAAGCTGCGGCATCGAGGTCGGCGTCACGTAGGAAGGTGAGGGCGGCCGAGATGACGGCGATCTTGATTTGTAGGAAGCGTGGCTCGTTCTGCGGAATCTCCTCCAAGCGGCGGGCGGCGCGGCGGATGCGAGACTCGGACAAGTCGTGGACGATGAGCTGCAAAATCGTGGTAAGGCGCGCCATGCGGTGGTGGCGCGAAGCGTTCGGCACTTTATCCAGTGTGGCCACGGCGAGCTCCACTTGGTGCTCGGCGCGCAGCTGGCGGGCCAGGCCGAAGGCAGAGGAGACCGTCGTGGGGTTGGTAGCCCACACGATGCCGTAGAGACGCATCGAGTTGAATCGCAGATGAGCAGGATCGTCGGTGACGTGGTCCCAGATACCGGGTTGGTCCTCAAAAGCCTCATTCGGGAGATCCGCCAACGAGGCGGTGAGGTTGGCGCAGGCGCGGGCCACGGAGGCATCGATAAGCGCTGCTTCTGAATATCCCAACTGTTGGAGGATCAGTTCATTGACTGCGCCAATGGCCAGCTTTGGTGCGGCTTCACCAGGCAGGATGTCGAGAACGTAGGCGAAATGAGCCTGGGCGTCGCGGTACTTATCCAGTAGCAGTTCCGCCACGCCGGAGTACCAATGGAAGCGCCAATCGTTGTCGAGGCGGTCTTTGATGGAGGCCAGCCATTCTCGGGCTTGGCCGATGTAGCCGAGGTCAATCATGGCGCGCACCACGCCGAGGGGGATTTCCGCGGACTCCTCGTACTCAGGAGTTTGCATGGCCTGGCGGAGGGTTTCTAGGGCTTCCTGCGGCTCGGTGTAGGAAGAACCCTGGAGGAGGGAGGCGCCGACGTCGGAACGGATGATGAGCGGGGCAGGTAGGGCGGAGACGACCTCGGGGGCGGTGATGCGGACGGTGCGGTCGATGCCGTCGATAAGCTGGTCCGTGCGGAAGACCAAGTGCTTGGTGCCGAAAGTCGTACGTTGTGGGGAAAAGACCGAGTGCTGGGCCGGGTGCTGGATGCCATCGCGGAGAGCAATGACCTCACGCAGCACGCCGAAGAGCTGATCGCGCAGCTCAGACACGGAACGAAAACGCTTGTCCGGATCCGGGTCCGTGGCGCGCAGCAGCAGGCGGTAGAAGGAAAGGTAGCGGCGCAGGAGCGGCTCCTCGGTGGGGGAGGGAAGGCCCGGCTTGTACACGCCATCTTCCACCGGAAGCTTGAGCACCAAGCAGGCGAGAGTGCGGCCGATGGTGTAAATATCGCTGGCCACCGACGGGCCCTTGGTGGCAATCTCCGGGGCCTGGAAACCTTGCGTGCCGTAGATGTGGCCGAAGGCGCCGATGCCGGAGACAGCGCCCAGGTCAATGAGTTTGACCTGGTCCTCGGTGACGATGATGTTGGATGGTTTGAGGTCGTTGTAGACTACCCCGCGGGCGTGCAGATAATCCAAGGCGGGGAGGATCTCCAGGATGTAGGCAATCGCCGTGTCGACCGGGAAGACATCATCCTCCTGGTGGTTGCGGCGGTTCTTGAGGGAGGGGCCGCCGACGTATTCCATGACGATGAAGCCGCCGGGCACGCGGGCATCATCGATGAAGTTAAAAATCTTGACGATGTTCGGGTGGGTAATATCCGCCAGGAACTCGCGCTCCGATTCCGCCGTGGCGGTTTGCTCGGCGGAGTTCTCAGCCTGCATGCCCTTGAGCACGACGATGCGCCCGGAGACAAAGTGGTCGTTGGCCAGGTAAATCCAGCCCAGGCCGCCGTGGGCGAGGACGCCGAGGATTTCGTACTGCTCAGCCACCATGTCCCCCGGCTTCAGCTGCGGCGGTGCAATGCGTGGTGAATCTTCGGGGTCAATAAGGGCATCCTGCGGGTTGCCGGGTACCACGAAGGGCAGCGTGGCCATGCCATCGGCTACCTCGCGGTCGGTGCGCTTGGTGGTGCGGCGCTGGCGGAAGGTGTCAATAGCGCGGCGCCGCGATGCATGCGAGGGATCTTCGGCCTTGCGGCGGTCACGCAGCTGGCCCAGTTCCTCGATGAGGGCGGCGATGTTATCGGAATCAACGATTTCGCCGTCGCCTGGCGTGGTCGTGCCTCGAGCGGGGTCGCTTGGTGTGGCGCCGCGGGATACCTGGCTGGTTGGAGCGCCGTCCGCGCCGGAGTGAGAAGGCGTGGGGAAAACAAAGTTGCCGTCCTCGTCCTCGTCTTCGTCGTCAGCGAAAGGATCATAAGGCACGGCGGCGGTGGCATCGTGTGCGTCGGTGAGGTTGCTGTGGGGGCTTTGCGCGCCGTCGCTGCTGGTGAAGCCTGAGCCGTTCCCTTCGGCCTCTTCTCCGTCTTCGTCGTCGGCGAAAGGATCGAAGGGGACGGCTTCCGTCGCGTCATTGATGTCGTTGTGGGCAGCCGTGGGCTGAGGGTCCGGATCGTGGTCCTCAGGGGTGAGGTGGTCGAGCTCATCCTCGGTGAAACGGTGGCTCATGGGCGTGCCTCCTTTGCGGACGTGGACTCGTTCTCGGTCGCGGGTGGGGCCTCGTTGAGGTACTTCGGCTCAGGGAGCGTGGGGCGCTCCATGTAGTCGCCCAACCAGGAGTAGAAGAGCTTCAGCCACGTGCCGTCCGAGCGGATGCGCTCCAGAGTGGAATTGACCTGCCGGATAAGTGGACGGGAATCATAGGACGCATCGGGCTTGCGCACGGCCACACCATAGCTCTGGGTCTCCAAGGCATCGCCGACGATTTCAGTGTAGGAATCCTGGGCCAACATGCCGGAGAGTAATGCATCATCGACCACGATGCCGTCGGTTTGACCAAGCTGCAAGGACATGAGGCAATCGCCCCAGGCGCGGGTCTCCAAAATATCGGCTTTCGGCGCGTGCTTGCGGATGGCATTGACCATGGTCGAGCCCTTCGCCGCGCACAGAGTGAGACCGGCGGTATCCGCCACGGAATGAATACCGGAGTTCTTGAGCACGAGCAAGCGGGCATCCGTTTTCATATAGGGGATGGAGAAGGCGACTTCGAGCTGGCGCTGCGGGCTAATCGTCATTGTGCGGATGACCATGTCCACCTGGCGGTCATTGAGGGCCTTGGCGCGGTCGGAGGCTTCCACGAAGCGGAAATCCACCTTGGAGGGATCCCCGAAAATGTCGCGGGCGATTTCGCGAGCGATGTCCACCTCAAAGCCGCGAAGTTCACTAGTGGCGGTGTCGCGGTAGCTCAGCAGGTTATTCGAACGGTCCACGCCCACGATGAGACGGCCGCGTTTGATGATCTCCGGCACGCGTTCCTTGGGCGTTTTATCGTCCGGACGGTAGGAGCCATAAGGCTCGGCCTCGCTCTCCGTGTCGGCTTCGCCCGCGCCGGCAGGCTCGATAATGGCATCTTCCGGCAGTGGTGGGCCGGGCGTGGAATGGGTATCTGCGCTCGTGGACAGTACCGGTGTGGGGGCAGTGGTGTGGGTTGATTCGCAGGCACTGAGGCTGAGGGAGAGGGTAACCAACGGGATCGTCGCAAAGCACAGGCGTTTCATTAGAGGTACTCCTGCAGACGTGGACGAATGCCCAGCCACACCGCGATGATGGCGCCGAACGTGGCCAGTGAGACGCCGGTGGACACCAAGGTCATGGCGTTGAGGCCCTGCATGAGGTACTCGCGCATGGACTCGCGGGCTTCGTCGATAAGGAGCGCCAGCGAATTGTCCACGGCGTTGAAGGCACTCGCGGCGGTAGGTTCCCCATCCGGGTCGATGGCTGTGGCTTGATACACAGCGGTGTCGTAGTTACCCGTGGAGAGGCTGTCCATGAAGGCCTCGTGGGTGACGGCCCAGTCTTCCACTGCTCGCTGCGCTTGGGGGATAAGAGCGGGGTTCGAATCCTCGCCCAGGGCTTGCTCATAATCTCGCAGCGCATGGTTGACGGAATAGACCGTGGAATTGAAGTGCACGGACATATCTTCCTGGGAGGAACGCAGGACCAGCGCGAGAGTCTCAGAGGTGCGCATCTGCTGGGCTTCGATCCGGGAGGCGGTGAGGGAATCCCAGGGGCGCGAGACTGTCTCGAATCCCTGGTGGCCCGAGGCCCACGTGGCAAAGTTCGCAGCGGAAGCCCACACGAGGGCGATGAAGAGCAGGCTCGTGGCCAGCACGAACCCGCGGTTTAGGCGGCGACGGGTGAGGCGCCACAGCCACCACTGCGCCAAGCCCAAGAAGATGAGTGCGGCCACAAGGCCGGAGAGCGGTACCCACTGCGGGCGGGTGAGGCGCTGCTGCTGATGGGTGACCTTTTCCGAGGTCAGGGTGAAGAGCTCCGCTGCGGCAGGCAGAATGCGCGTACGCATGAGTGCTGAGGCATTCGACATGTACGAGTTCGCCACGGCGTTGCCCGCGCGGTGGTTGACACGAGCTTTCTCCACGAGGGCGGTGTAGACGGGCAGCTCACGCTGGATGAAGGTGACGAGCTCGCGCACGCGTTCATCATCGGCCGAGGAGCCCACGACGGATTGGGTTGCGGCTACCGCGGCGGCGTCTATGGCCTCGTTGTAGCGCTCGCGGTTGCCTACCGGCTCCACGCCGGCTTGGACGAAGCCGGTGGTGGCCACCGTATCCGCTAGGGAAAGGTTGGTGTAGAGGTGGTGGGCCGCATTCGACATGGGCTCCGTGGAGGTCAGCAGGGCATCGAGATCATCGTGGCGCGCGGCCGACGAGGAGGACATGGAAAACCCTGCTGCGGCTAGGGCCACAGTGAGGATGAGCGTGAGGGTGAATAGTTTGCCCGGGGTCGTGGCGGCGAAGCTGTAGAGGCGCCGGACCAGGCGCGCCGGGCCGGCGAAGGAGCTCATGGCCAGCTGTGTGGGGCGGCTAAACGCGGGCGCGGCAGGTTCAGTGACATCATCGAGCCAATGATCGCCCCACGATTCGGGGGAGTGCTCGCGCAGTTCGGTGGCCGGGCCGGTCATTCCCTTAGGATAGCGCCCTTGACCTCAAAGTGGGTATAGATTGGAGGCATGTGTGCACACGTAAACCCAGAAATTTCCGGCGACGGATGGGCCGAAGGTCCGGGCGGGGTTCCCGTGTGGGGCAAATTCGGGGCAGCGGGACTTTTCCTCGTAGCGGGCAACGAGGTGCTGCTGCAGCATCGCGCCACGTGGACCAACAACGGTGGGACGTGGGGAATCCCGGGCGGAGCGCGCGATAAGCCGGAAACTGCCGAACAGGCTGCGCTGCGTGAGACCGAGGAGGAAACGGGTGTGGCTGCGGCGGACGTGGAGGTCCTCGAATCCATCGTCACCGCGGGACCCTTCGCTGGTGGGTGGACCTACACCACGGTGTTGGCGCGTACGGTGACGGGCGAGCGCTTGCCCACGACTCCCAATGAAGAATCCGCCGAGCTGCGCTGGGTGCCGTTCGACCAGGTAGAAGCGTTGGAGCTGATTCCGCCTTTCCGGGAGGCGCTACCGCAGCTGGTGGCACGCTATGGCGAATTGAGCGGCTAATGCAGGCATGTGGCAGGAAGCTGTGGCACGCTGTAGGTCATGATTGAAGTAGCCGGACTGACAAAACAGTATAAGTCTGTTCGCGCCGTGGATGACCTCACCTTTCAAGTAGAGCCGGGCCAGGTAACCGGCTTCTTGGGGCCAAACGGTGCCGGAAAGTCAACGACCATGCGGATGATCCTGGGCCTTGACCGCCCCACAGCGGGTACGGCCTTGGTGCATGGCAAGCACTATCGTGAGCTCAAGCACCCGTTGCGGGAGGTGGGCGCGCTTCTCGACGCTAAAGCGGTCCACGCCAACCGCTCCGCCGCTAACCACTTGAAGTGGATGGCACAGTCCAACGGTATCCCGACCTCCCGCGTGGATGAGGTGCTGGGGCTCGTGGGACTTTCCAATGTCGCCGGTAAGAAAGCCGGCGGCTTCTCCCTAGGTATGGGCCAGCGCCTTGGCTTGGCCGCGGCATTGTTGGGCGACCCAGGTGTGCTGATCCTGGATGAGCCGGTCAACGGCTTGGACCCGGAAGGTATTCGCTGGGTGCGCTCCCTCGTCCGCGCGCTTGCTGCGGAAGGCCGCACGGTGCTCATTTCTTCCCACCTTCTGTCGGAGATGGCGCAAACTGCGGATCACCTTGTGGTCATTGGGCGTGGGCGGTTGATGGCGAACCAGCGCACTTATGACTTTGTCAAGGACAACTCTTCTGCCTCAGTTGTCGTGCGATCGGAACACCTGCGTGAATTCGGCTTTGCGCTGAAGGAGGCCGGGGTGGCGTTCTCTACGTCTACTGATGAGGAGCAGCGCCCAACTCTGGTTATCCCGGATCAGACCACTGACTTCGTGGGCCAGCTGGCCTACTCCACTGGAGTGCCGCTGACCGAGCTCACGTTGCACCGCGCCTCCCTTGAGGAGGCCTTTATGAAGATGACCACGGATGCGGTGCAGTATCAGGCCCAGAAGGAGGTCACCACCAATGTTTCTTAATACGCTGCATGCTGAGTGGACCAAGCTGCGCACAACGAAGTCCTTCTGGTGGACCACTGGTCTGATTTTCGTCATCATCACGGGCTGGACCTTGCTCAACTCGCTTAATGCGGGCGAGGCTGTACTGGGCATTAGCCCGCTGCAGCCGAATGCGCTGGCGGCGATTCTCCTGGTGCTGATCGTGCCGATTCTCATGATTCAGGGCGCGATGGTGATTACCACTGAGTACCGTCACAAGACCCAAACCGTGACGTTCATGGCCAATCCCAACCGCTGGACGGTGGCGCTGGCCAAACTGTTGCTCTATGGCGTGATTGCTGCCCTCATCCTGTTCTTGGGAGCGGTCTACATCTTTGTCTTGGCGGATATGACCGCCAACGAATCCGCTGCGGAGGCTTTCCAGCCTTTCTCGGATGAACGCGCTCAGCGCCTGCTGTGGGCCTTGCCCGTCGCTGGCTTCGGCGCGGTCATGTTTGTCCAGGGCTTGGGATGGTTGCTACGCCATACCGCGGGTACCGTCGCGATTTCGCTCATCCTCTACATGGGCATTGAGAACACCGTGCGCTTCCTGCCGGTAGTCGGTGACAAGATGATTCACTTCATGCCTTTTACTGCCTTTACCAACTGGACCATGGACGTGGTGGAGGACTCCGCGCCCTGGGATAGCGTCGGTATGAATGCGGTCGTCTTCTTCGGCTGGGCTTTGCTCCTGTGGATTCTCGGCATTGTGGCTGTGGAGCGCCGCGACGCGTGATCCGCTTTCCCCTCCTTGCAACCTTGGCGCTGTTGTCTGCAACAGCGCCTTTTGCGACGGATATGTACCTGCCGGTCATGCCGGCGATCGTGGCGGACCTCGGCACGACCCGCTCCATGGTTCAGCTGACCATCTCGGGCTTCTTCATCGGAATGGGCATAGGCCAGTTGCTCATGGGACCGCTGTCTGATGCCATTGGGCGCAAGCCACTGTTGCTAACTGGTGCAGCGTTGGCCCTGGCTGCGTCGGTGCTGGCGGCATTGGCTCCCAGCGCCATTATCCTTGTGGTTGCTCGCCTGCTCCAGGGGCTCGGCGGCGGTGCCTGCGTGGTGCTCGCGCGTGCCGTTGTTCCTGACCTTGTCCACGGTGCCGCCGCGGCGAAAGCCTATTCACTGCTTATGGCTCTGCAAGGAATTGCCCCGGCGGTGGCCCCCGTCCTAGGCGGCGTGCTGGCGGAGCCGCTGGGCTGGCGTGGCATCTTCTGGGTTCTGGCCGGCCTTCATGCGCTGCAGCTGATTCTGGCCTGGTTCATCGTCCCGGAGACCGTGACAGTCCATTTCCGCTCAGATTCGGCTCGTTCGAGTTTGGCCCGTACTGTTGCCGGCAACTACTGGGCAGTTATCACCAACGGCCGAGTGTGGGCCTACCTCGTTACCATGGCCTTCGGCTTCTGCTCGATGTTTTGCTACATCTCAGCCTCGGCCTTTGTCCTTCAGGACCAATGGGGCTTCTCGCCCCTGGCGTATTCGCTGATTTTCGGTGTGAATGCCGTGGGGCTCTTTGCCGCCACGCTGGTGAACTCGCGTGCTATGGACTCCGTCTCCCCGGCTTTCATGCTGCGCAGTGGTGTCGGGGGCATCGTGGTGTGCGCGCTGCTGTTGCTGCTTACGGTCATGGCGAACGCGCCGGTGTGGCTGTCCCTCAGCGTGCTCTTCGCCTGCATCGCGCCGACGGGTTTCATTATGGGCAACGCCACCGCCTTGGCCACCGGGCTGATGCGCTCCCGCGCCGGCAGCGTCTCCGCCATCCTGGGCTTTGGCCAATCCCTGCTGGCCAGCGTGGTGAGCCCGCTTATGGGGCTCGGATCCAACCCAGCTCTCACCATGGCGCTTGGCATGGTAGCTTGCGGATTTGTGTCTCTGTTCGGGCTTTGTACTTCCTCACGTCTAGCTGGTTGACTTCTGGTGTAGCGAGACTGATTTTGGTGGCGGAAAGTGTCCGCGCTCCGCATTACGAGAGTCACCTTGAGGACCATGATTGCCAGCGCAAATGTGTATCATGAGCGGCATGTCCACTCCCCGCCTTGCCGAGCTGCGACTGCGCAGGTTTAAATCGTTTCACGATGCCGTACTCACACTACATCCGGTGACTTTTCTTACAGGCCTAAACAGCTCCGGCAAGTCGAACGCCTTAGACGGGCTTGAGGTTTTGTCGCGGTTATCGTCGGGCTCGGAGCTCAGCGATGCTCTTGACGGACGTATGACGCACGCAGGGCCAATTAGAGGAGGCTCCCGTGGTTGTGCACCACACGGCGAAGATAGTTTTGAACTGGGCTGCACTGTCGAAGCCGGAAAAGATATCTTTCGCTATGACGTAGAAATACAGGTGCTTCCGGAACTGCGAGTGCTTAAGGAAAGCCTGGTGGGGCCAGGGTACTCCGAAAAAAATGGGGTCAGAACTAAAGAAGCAGAGCTTTTTAAGACCCAACCTGCGGCAGATAAGCTCGCTGGGATTTATGCGGAGATTTTCAATGGAAAGCGTGGCGCAAATCCAGAAACTCTTATGCGGGACTCCCGTCTAATTCTTGGGCAGGTAAAGGCAGTTCTTGCAGGGAAAAACCGTGCGGAGAATTCGGTGTTGAAGGGCGCATCGATTGTGAGTACTGCACTTCGATCTGTGTTTCACCTCGACCCAGTGCCAAGTCTTATGCGCAACTACGTTGCGAAGAAGAACGCTCAGCTCAAACGCAGCGGCGAAAACCTTTCGGCGGTACTTTGGCAATTACGAAAGGATTCGCCTGAAACCTTCCGCGATTTAGGGCAGTTGGCTGCACACGTTACCGGAGTGGACTCTACTTTGGATTTTATTGACACTCAGCTGGACGAAGTGATGCTTACTCTTGTCGAGCACTTTGCGGATGGTAGGCATGAAAGCACACCCGCACGTGAAATGAGTGATGGGCTTCTTCGATTCCTGGCGATTGCAACGGCATTAAAAACAGCTCCCAGGGATTTGGATATCGAGCAGCCTCTTTCACGCGGGGATGATGTGGAAAGCGCCGTAGCGCAAATCGTGGTCGAGGAAATGGAAAACGGTCTCCACCCGTCACAGGCACAAAGAGTTATGCATATGCTTAACGAATCAGCACACAAGCATGACTCTCAAGTTCTTGTAACAACCCATAGCCCCGCGATTTTGGATCAGATTTCTGGTGAAACTAACGGTCAGGTTGCGGTGTGTTACCGAGATGAGAAAACCGGGAATAGTGAACTTTCACCATTGGTGGAACTTCCGGATTTCGTGGACTCTATTTCGAAACACAGTCTGGGAGCTGCTGTAACTGCCGGCGAATTGGTCGATGACACCGATACGAAGGCTAGCTTTGACAACCTGAATAAGCTTTTTGGGATTGGCTGATGCGCGTTTACTTCATTGACACTTCGGTTCTGGATAATCTGCTTGAGATTCCGAAAAAGAGCCAGGATCGAGAACAAGTGAAAAACGACTTTTCGAAGCGTCAGTCCGAAAACTCTAGGTTTATCTTGCCTATCACCGCTGTCATCGAAACTGGAAATCATATTGCGCAGCTTTCGGATGGTCAGGTAAGGCGCGCTATTGCGGAAAAGTTCTCGCAGATGCTCGAGCTGACCGCGCAACGGCAAGCCCCGTGGATACTGCATGACTTTCAGTGGAACAAGGAATTTATAACTGAGTTAATTTCACAACGTCGAGCTGGCCAAACGATGGTGGAATTGATGATGCAGCAGGTCGGTGGTGGGGACCTTTGCATTTTGACAGAAAGAGAGCTGTACAGGCGCGCTACCGGAATAACCGCAGAGGTGTGGACGTATGACACCATGCTCGCCAGTAGTACCTAAGGCGAGTGCGTGAGCACTGGGCACGTGATCGCACGCTACTGCAGGGCCGAGGTCAGGCGCATGACGTTATCCACGTAGCGGCGCAACAGCCCGCGCTTGTTCCATTCCTCGAGGGTCAGCTCGTGGCAGACCTTCTTGTAGTTGATGGCTAACTGGGCGAAGTCATCAATGAGGTCGCCCTTGGCCACGAGCATCGTGGATTCGTAGTTCAGGCCAAAGGAGCGCATGTCCATGTTGGAGGAGCCGAACATGCACAGCGGTTCGCGCCCCGGAAGGTTCGGGTCCGCGAGGATGAACTTGGAATGCAGCACGAAAGGTTCAGGGAACTGGAAAATCCGCACGCCCGCCTCGAGGAGGGCCTGGTAGTAGGAGGACTGTGCATGGTCGACCATGAACTGGTCGGCCTTCGCTGAGACGAGGAGGTCGACCTCCACATCGCGGTAACAGGCGGTGGTCACGGCTTCGAGGAGGGATTCATCCGGGATGAAATACGGCGAGCACAGTACCAGCTTGTCTTTGGCGTGGTGCACCACCGAGTTGAACATGCGCAGGTTGGGTTCCGTCGTGTAACCAGGGCCGGAGGGGACGAGCTGGAGGTGGTTGGAGTCTTCCGTCATGGCGTCGTCATAAGGCTGCATGTCGAGGGAGAGCTGTTCCTCAGACTCCAAGTACCAGTCCACCGCAAACACAGCTGCCAGCGAGGTCACGATTGGTCCGGTGAGTTCCACCATGTAGTCGATCCACGCGCGGTCTTTGGTTTTGTACTGGCGCTTGATGATGTTCATCGAGCCTAAGAACCCCGTGTGGCCATCGATGACCACGATCTTGCGGTGATTGCGCAGGTCGGGGCGGCGGAAGCGGCCCTTGTGTAGCTGTAGTGGCAGCATGAGGCGCCAATCCACGTCAATGGCGGTGAGGCGTTTGCCCAGCGTGCAGTAGCCCTTGTACTTGTAGCTGCCAATCTGGTCTAGCAGCAGCTTGACCTCCACGCCGCGTTCGCGGGCACGTTTCAGTGACTGGAAGAAGATGTCGGTGACCTCATCCCAGGACTGGATATAAATCTCGATGAGCACGTATTTTTCCGCACGGTCGATGGCCCGGGCCATGGCCATGATGGCCTCATCATAGGAGGCATGGAGCCCCTTATTGTGGCCGATGAGTGCCGGGTGGCCGGTGAGGTTGCGGTTGAGCTGAATGAGCGATTCGATTTCGGGGGAAAGCCTGCCCTCCGGGTGATTGGGGGTGGAGGCGGTGACGTCACTGATGAGCTCGTTGGCCTCTTGCTGGATGCGGTGACGCCGTCGGTTGATGTACGGCGAGCCCATAAGCAAGAAGAGCGGCAGGCCCACGAGGGGCAGCACAAGAATTGCCAGCAGCCAGGCAGTGGAGCTGGACGGACGGCGCCCTTCGGGAACGACACCAATGGCGATGATCTTTATGCCGTAGTCAAGGAACAGCAGCGCGAGCTGCCATGCGGAGAGATCAATATTCAGGCTCATCAGTGTTTAATGCACCTAACGCACCGAAGCGAAATCAGGGACGTCAAAATCTGCAATGAGCGGCACGTGGTCCGAGGTTTTATCGCCGGCGCGCTCCACCAGGTCCACGTGGGCTCCCTGTACGAGGCGAGCAAGTGGCTCGCTGGCTAGCTGGAAGTCAATGCGCATGCCTTCGTTCTTCTGGAAACGCAGCGACTTGTAATCAAAGTATGTCCAGCGCTCTTTCTCCGTAAAGCGGCGCGTGACCTCCTCCACGCCAGCTTCCTCGAGCATCTGGAAAGCTGCGCGTTCCGGTTCGGTGACGTGCGTCTTACCGCGGAAGAGGCTGATATCCCACACGTCTTCATCGCGCGGAGCAATGTTGAAGTCACCAGTGAGCAGTAGCTTCGAGTGCGCGCGGGTTTCCACGTAGCGCGCCAGCGCGTAGAGGAATTGCAGCTTGTAGTCGTAGTGCCGGTCCGTAATCTCGCGCCCGTTAGGGATATACAGCGACCAGATCTCCACCCCGCGGATGCGCGCGGACACCGCCCGGGCCTCACGTTTGTGCTCCTTCGCCGGGTCCTTGTGGAACCCTGGCTGCCCAGGGAAGAAGGTCTGGACCTCCTCTGGCTCATCCTTGGACACAATAGCTACGCCGTTCCATTGGTTTAGCCCGTGGCAGGTGACGTGATAGCCGGCCTCTTCGAAAGGCTCGCGCGGGAACTTCTCATCCGTCACCTTGGTCTCCTGCAGGCAGAGCACGTCAATGTCGTGCTTGGCCAGCAGGTCCACCGCGCGGTGCGCGCGGGTGCGGACGGAGTTGATGTTCCACGAAGCGATGCGCATGTGATTCAGGGTACTTGAGGCGCGCGGCAGGCGTAACGGTGGCGGTGTTGCTCAATAAAGCCAAGCTTCTGGTACAGCCTGATACCTGCGGTATTGTGCGCTACTACCTGCAAGTATGCCTTCTGTGCGCCGTTGTTCTTTCCCCACGCGAGCATGTGCGCGCCCAAAGCAGTGCCCAGTCCCTTGCGCCGCCAGCCTTCAGCCACCTCCACGGCGGAATAGCCTAGCCACACCGTGCCATCGCCGGATTCAGTGAGCGTGCCGCGCGTAATCGCAATCGTCTCGCCTGCATCGGATAGCAGCCGCCCAAAGCCCATGGTGCCCTCAATGTGGTTGCGCAGATACTCCAGCGCCAGCGGCGGGAGCGCCTGGCCGCGGAAATGATACAAGTCGAGCCAGGCATCATCGGGCTGCTTATCGATGACACAGTGGACGTCGCCAAGCTCCGGCACCTGCTCCAGATCCCGGACCATGACGAGGATCTCTGGCTCCAAGGACCATCCCTCCGGCTCCGCGGCGACGAGCTTCTCAGCAGACTTGCCGATGCGCTCCGGGATGGCCAGGCGCGTCGGCAGTCCGTGGCGGTCGTAGAAAGCATCGATTTCCTCGATGGGGATAGGCAGGAAACCTGCAGACGGGCCCAGCGGCACCGCCGAATTAGAACGCCCCGTGACGCCATCGCCCGCGCGCATGAGCCACTGCCCATCAGAGGTCCACGCATGTTCTTTGCCGGGGAAGGCAGCCGCGGTGGCGACTTCGACGGCGCGTATATCGGAGTTGCGTACCGTACGCGGTGAGAGGCGTTTAATAATCTTCAGCTGCTCCGGCGGAATCTCCACGGCGTCGAGCGATGAGGGGTAGCCGCCCACCTCCTGCGGGCGGATGATTAGCGGATCAAGGCTCAACACGTGGCCAATCACGTCGCTGTGCACGTCCCCGAAATCACGCCGGGCCACCACACGCTCACCTACGGAGACGTCATCGGAGCGGAAGATGCGGGACATTAGTCGTCGTGTCCGAAGGGATCCTCGTCCTCGCCCGGCAGCCAGGTGAGGCCAGCTTCGGTCCAGCCGTTGCGCTTAATGGTCTTCTTGGCCTGGCGTTTGTAGCGGCCGGTGAGAACGTCGGTGTAGACAAAACCGTCGAGGTGGCCGGTCTCGTGCTGCAGCATGCGGGCGAAGAAACCGTAACCTTCGATGGAGATGTCCTCGCCCTTCTCGTTCTTGCCAGTGACGCGCGCCCAGTCCGCACGGCCGGTGGGAAAGCCCTCACCCGGAACGGAGAGGCAGCCTTCGTCGTCGGAGCCGTCATCGGCGGGCATGGTCTCCGGAATTTCGGAGGTCTCCAGTACCGGGTTGATGACGCAGCCGCGGCGCATGCCGCCCTCGGGTAGTTCGGTGCCGTCAGGCCCGTCAGTGTCGGGGCAGTGGTAGACAAAGAGGCGCTTGTTCACGCCAATCTGATTGGCGGCCAGGCCCACGCCGTGCGCGGCATCCATGGTCTCGTGCATGTCCGCGATGAGCTCCTGCAGCTCGGGCGAATCGATGGCTTCGGTCACCGGCTCGGTCGGGTTGTGAAGGACCGGGTCGCCGTGGATAACGATGGGACGAATAGTCATGACATACAGTTTAAGCATGCAGTCCCTGTCAGACCTAGACGCCGCCATTTTGGAGTTCGAGTCCCGCGCCCCGCGCGATATCGGCGCCAAGGAGGAGGCCATCCGCACGCAGCTGGATATCTCGCCGGTGCGTTATCACCAACGTCTCAACGTGCTTCTCGACGTCCCCGCGGCCCACTCTTCCTACCCCCTCCTCGTTGCTCGCCTGCGCCGGCTTCGCGACGCCCGCGAGGACGTCCGCCGCGCCGCCCGCTCCACGGGCGACTAGGCACGCCGCCCGCTCCACGGGCGACTAGGCACGCCGCGCGTGGCAATGCGCCGCGCTACCACTTTTGGCTACTAGAGTTTCCTGTGTGACTAATGTGAATCCGGAAAACTCTGCTTCGCCCGCTTCCTCCGCTGCGCCTGCCTCCGCTGCGTCTGCGCCCAAGCTGCCCGTGCGTGGCCTCGCGATGGTGCTCATCGCCGTGGCTGTCATGCTCGGCATGTGGGGGCTCTACGCCATGACCTCTGATAAGTCTGAAAATGTCGCCTCCGAGGGCGCTAACGACGCCGCGGTTACCGGCCCCGCCAACGGCGGTGCCGAAGGCGAGAACCAAGGCGGCGCGGCCGGTGGAGGTGAGGATGCAGCCGAGAGCGGCAACACCGCCGGCGGTGCTGATACCGCCGACGGTGCGAACCGTGCTGAGGGCGCGGACCGCGCAGAAGGCGCAGATAAGGCTGCCGATGATGCCAAGGCAGGCGAGGATGCTGAAGCCGGTAACCGCGCGGAGAGAGGTGCTGCCCCTGACCGTCAGCAGGCAGATATCCCGGTCAACGTCTACAACAACTCCGGTCGCGCCAACTACGCCGCCGACGAAGCTGAGCGCCTTAAGTCCGAGAAGTTCAACGTCTCCGAGGTGGGCAACCTGAGCGGTGACGTTCTCGTCGCACCGCAGACCACCATCTACTACCCGGAGGGCGACGCCGCAGCGGAGAACCTGGCCAAGGAATTGGCAGCCCAGTACTACGGCGGCAACGTTCCGGGCGGTGCCATCGCGCCGTACCCGGCCGAGCTGACCGGCGACTACACCAAGGGCGACGCCGTCGTCGTGGTCCTCGCAGTTCCGCAGGCCTAAGGAATAAAATCTTATTAGATTCATCCACCTGACAGATACGATAGACAGGTGAATAATCCGGAGGAGAAGTTCGCCCGCTCCCCTGAGCCCACGCTCGGGGTCGAGTGGGAGGTAGCACTCGTTGACCCAGTGACCTGGGATCTCGTGCCGCGTGGTGCCGAGCTTATTGATGCCGTCCGTGCCGCCCACCCCGGCATCCACGTGGAAAAGGAATTCCTCCAGAACACCGTGGAACTCGTCACCGGGGTATGCGCGACGGTACCGGAGGCGATGAGGGATTTGGAGGCGTCGCTCAGCGCAGTGCGCGAAGCGGCCGCAGCCATGGACGTGCGCCTGTGGGCTTCCGGCGGGCACCCCTTTACGGACTTCCGGAAGAACCCGGTGTCCGATAAGCCCGCCTATTCCGAAATTATCAACCGAACCCAGTATTGGGGGCAGCAGATGCTGCTGTGGGGAACGCACGTGCATGTGGGCATTCGCCACGAAGACCGGGTGTGGCCCATCATCAACGCCTTGATGACGAAGTACCCGCACCTGTTGGCCATCTCTGCCTGCTCCCCGGCATGGGAAGGGCTGGATACCGGCTACGCCTCCAACCGCACGATGCTGTACCAGCAGCTGCCCACCGCGGGTATGCCCTACCAGTTTGAGGACTGGTCGCAGTGGCAGTCCTACATGCGGGACCAGGCCATCTCTGGTGTCATCAACCACACAGGCTCCATGCACTTCGATGTCCGCCCGGCCTCCAAGTGGGGCACGGTGGAGGTGCGCATTTCCGACGCCGCCTCTAACCTTCGCGAGCTTTCCGCCATCGTGGCGCTCACGCACTGCCTCGTCGTTTACTACGACCGTCTGATCGATGCCGGTGAGCAGCTGCCGACCCTCCAGCCGTGGCACGTGGCGGAGAACAAGTGGCGAGGCGCGCGCTATGGCATGGACGCGTTGGTCATCACCTCACGTGCGACGGATGAGCGTTGGGTCAAGGACGAGTTAGCGGATCTCCTGGTTCAGCTGGCCCCGCTTTCTGAAGAGCTCGGCTGCGCCAAGGAGCTGCAGCTGGTGCAAGACATCATCGACGGCGGGGCGGGCTATGAGCGCCAGCGCCGCCTATATCAGGAGACCGGAAGCTGGCAGAAGGTAGTTAAGGCCACCGCGGACGAGATGGAGCAGCTGCTGCCGCTCGCTGTGGACTAAGCCTTCGACGCCGGAACCGCCGAGCCGGCCTTCGGGCGCGGGGCGATGAAGCCCCACAGGGCGTAGCCGGCGATGAAGAGGATGCAGGACAGCGTCCACAGGGACGTCGCCCACGGCTGGAAGGACGTCATCGAGTCGAGGTTGGCCGAGGACATGGAGAACCACACCGGCACCGACATAAAGGGCAAGGACACCACGAAGAGGGCGGCCAGCCCGGCCAGGGCGGCGAGTTGCTCGCCGAACTTACCGCTAACGCGCTCGCCCACCGCCTGGTTGACGGCAACGAAGACCATAATCACAAAGGGCAAGGTCCACACGAAGTGGTGGTACCACGAGAAGGGCGAGACCAAGCAGGTGCTAATACCCGTCAGCGCGAAGGCAGCGGTACGGTTGCCGCGCTTGTAGGCAGTGCGCAGTGCCAGGCACGTGAGCACGAAGATGACCAAGACTGCTAGCAGCCACAGGATTCCGCCGTCGATGCCCCACAAGCGGAACATGAGCGAGCGCAGCGACTTTGCGCCAGGGTTGGCATGTTCGCCGACGCGCGAGGAATTGAACATGGCGTCGGTCCAGAAATTCATGGCATCCGGCACAAAGAGGAAGCCCAGCACCACAGTGACCAGGAAGGTTACGACGGAGCCCACAGCGGCCCACCAGCGCTTCTCAAAGAGCAGTGCGAGGCCCATGTAGGCCGGCGTGAGCTTGATACCCGCTGCCAGACCGATGCCGATGCCGGGCAGGCGGCGTTTCATCGGCAGGAAGTCGAGCGCGACGAGGAACATCAGGAAAACATTGACCTGGCCGTAGTACAGGGAGCCATGCATCGTCTCATTCGCCGGCGTCAGCGCAGTGAGCAACACCGCGACCAGAACGGCCGCAGGCGTGAGCTTTACGCCGCGCTCGCGGAAAACCATCACCACGATGGCTAGGACTGCCAGGAACATCAAGGTCGGCCAGAGGATGGTGAGAGCATCTTTGCTGAAGAACGGCAGGACCTGGAAGAGAATTCCCGCAAACGGCGGGTAGGTGAAGGGGAACTCGTAGATATAAGGGGCGTCGTATAGCAGCCCGCCCGCGTTGAGGTCCTCGCCCGCCATGCGGTAAATAGCCAGGTCGAAGGGGAGGATGAACGTGAATGCCTTGTGGCCGTCGAACTGGATAATGCGGTAGACCATCACTGCGATCCCCAGCGCGAGGACAGCGCAGATCGTCGGGATGCCCTGCAGCTTCTTCACGGAAATTCTCCTCAGACGATGAAATGTGTCTCTAGGAGGATATATGAGGAGTGCATCGTCGAAGGTGAGCGAACCACCGTTAACTACTTGCGGCGCATAGAACGCGTCGCCGGATGCTCGTTACGCGTCATCGAGTCGGCCGTGCCATAGAGGCCTTCACGGCGAGCAATACGGGTGGTTCGTTGCGCGGTGACAGGGCTGGTGATCATGGCAAAAAGCACGAGCAAGATAAGGATGCCCAGGTCCCCGCGTTCTGCCACGCTGAAGTCCTCCGAGCCCGTCACCTTGATGAGCGCACCCAGAATGGTGAAGATAAGCCCGGTGGTTTGCGGCTTGGAAATGGCATGCACGCGCGCCATGGTGTCACTAAATCGTGCAACGCCAATGGCAGCGGCCAGAATGAGGATAGAGCCGACCAGGATGAGGATGATCGAGAGGACATCGGAAATCAGTGCGTAACTCATGAATCCCTCTTCCTAAATCGGGTGACAGACACCGTGGAGATAAAACCCAACAGCGCAACGACGAGCATGGCGTTGGACACCGTCGTGTCCAGTGTCCAGCAAATATAGGTAGCCATGGCGCATTGGAACATGGCCACAAATCCGTCCATGGCAACGAGCCGGTCCAGCGAATTAGGGCCGACGACGATGCGCCACGTCGTGATGAGGAAGGCCACCACGAGGAAGCCGGCAGCCACCGTGAGCAGGATTTCATAAAGACCCGTATCCATCAGGCGTGGCTCCTTTCAAAAATGGCGATCAGGTCCGCCTCCAGCTTGCGCACCGCAGCGATTTCGCGTTCGAGGTGGCCTTCGGAGTCGGCGTTGAGCAGGTGGATGGTGAGCATGCGGTTAGCAATGTCGATATCGGACACCGTCCCGCCCGGCTGCAGGTTGTAGAGGCTTACAGCCAGCGAGAGCACAAACTCATTCTCCACGCGCATAGGTAGTTTCACAATGGCGGTCTTGGGCACGGGCTGCGGGCGCACAGCTAGCCAGCCCACCCTGATGGAGGCCTCGAGCAGATCGACGAACCAGCCGGCGGCAAAGACAATGAGCTTGCCCCAGCTCACTGAAATTCCCTCGACGGGCATGGCCGGCAGCGGCAGCGCCAGCACGATGAACAGGCCCACCAGTAACCCACCGACGAGGTTCGCTACGGTCACCTCGCCCATCAGCAGACACCACATGACCACAATCCACACCACGAACCAGGGACGGAAGCGGTGCTTGAAACCCGAGAGTCTCATCGTGCGACCTCCTCTTCAGCAGCGCCTACGGAGGTAGGCAGGGGAGCCGTCGCGCTTGCCGACGTCTCCCGTGTCGGCTCCGCCGGCTTTCGCTCCGGTAGGGGCTCGCTACGGTTCTTCAACGAGTCTGCACCGCCGTCGTAGCGGTCCTTTGGATCGAGGTGGCGGGTGGGGTTTTCAAAGGAATCACCCAGTACCGCATAGCGGTAGATGGAATCATCCTGCGCCGACGTGGCCGCACGCGTGGTCACGCCCGAAATTGGGCCCGCCAGGAAGGTCATGGACACCGAGGCGATAACCAGCAGGCAGGTGGAGGCCAGCATGCCGAAGGGCACACGGCCAACGTCATCGCGTTCCTTGAGCTCGACGTACTCGGTGACCTCGCTCAGTGGGGAGGGGCGCACCATAGCCAGGTGGCCTTCCGGAGCATCAGCGCGGTCACGCAGGAAGCCCTTGGCCCACACCAGCACCATGACGTAGAGGGTCAACAGCGACGTGAGAATTGCGCCGCCAATAAGCACCCAGGAGAGCCAGGAACCTTCGTTCGCGCCGGCCTCCAACAGCATGATCTTGCCCAAGAAGCCAGAGAACGGCGGTATGCCACCGAGGTTGATCGCCGGAATGAAGTACAAAATGGCGATGAGCGGTGCGCTGTAGATAAGCGAGCCCAGTCGGCGCAGCGAGGAGGTTCCGGCCTGGCGCTCAATGAGGCCAACGACGAGGAAAAGTGTGGTTTGCACCAGAATGTGGTGCACGGCGTAGAAGATGGCGCCGGACAGGCCCTGCGCAGTGCCGAGGGCCACGCCGAAGACCATGTAGCCGATGTGGCTGACCAGGGTAAAGGACAGCAAACGCTTGATGTCGGATTGGGCAATGGCGCCAAAGATGCCGACGAGCATGGTGGCCAGCGCGACCCACATGAGCAGGGTGTCGAGCCCACCACCGGTAAAGATGGAGGTACGCGCACGGATAATGGAGTAAACACCGACCTTGGTGAGGAGGCCCGCAAACACTGCGGTGACCAGCGACGGTGCGGTGGGGTAGGAGTCCGGCAGCCACGCATCCAGCGGGAAGATGGCCGCCTTAATGCCAAAAGCGATGAGCAGTACGGAGAATACCGCGGTGCGCGTTCCCTCAGGGATGTCTTCCATGCGGATGCCGATCTGCGCCATGTTCATCGTTCCCACCGTGGCGTAGACATAGGCTAAGGCCAGCACAAAGATGAGCGAGGAAGCCATGGACACCATGACGTAGCCCACGCCTGCGCGCACACGGGCCGCGGAAGCTCCCAGCGTGAGCAGCACATAGGAGGCCACGAGGAAAATCTCGAAGCCCACGTAGAGGTTGAACAAGTCGCCTGCCAGGAAAGACACGTTCACGCCCATGGTGAGCAGCATGTAGGTCGGCAGAAAGACCGCCACCGGCTCGTCCTTCGTGCCATCGCGCACACCCTGTGAAATGGCGTACCACATCACGGAGAAAAGAACGACGGAGGAGGTAAACAACATGACCGTGGATAAACGGTCTGCCACCAGCGTGATACCCACGGGGGCATCCCAACCGCCCACCTGCAAAGTCTGGATACCGGTCGTGTCCGCGATGAAAATCAACACGGCATTGACGGCAGCCAAGGTGAGGAGGGAGAAGAACGCGACGCGGCGTTGAGCATTAACGCTACGGGAGCACAAGATGGCAAGGACGGCCGCGAAGGCCGGGATGATAATCGGCAGCGGAATGAGGTAGCTGACATACGGCAGTAGCGCGTGCACAGCGGAAGCGATGGACTCAGTCATCATTCGCCTCCTTTACCGGCTCCTCAAAGACCTGGGGGCCAAATCTATCGCCTTCCTTGGTGGCGCGGCCCGTGGCTGGGTCATTGGAGGCGTCATGGTCCGGCGCTGCGGACGCATTACCCGGGCGCGAAGCCATTGCCGCAATAGCGGTGTCCTCAGCGTCATCCTCAATAACGTCCGCACTGCGGTAACGGTATTGGCGGTAAGCCAAGGTGAGGATGAAACCGGTCAGCGCCATGGAAATCACAATGGCGGTGAGGATCATGCCTTGCGCCAGCGGGTCGGCGATTTGCTCGCCGTAGGGGCGGGAAGTGCGGCCGTCGATAGGCGGCGAGCCCGCCTGGCCACCGGCCATGAGCATGAAGAGGTTGGCGCCGTTGCCCAGCAGCAAGATGCCAAGCAGCATCTTGGTCATCGCGCGGTCCAACAAGAGGTAGACCCCGGCCCCGCAGAGCACGCCTGCGGCCAGCAGAAGCATCAAATTGGCATCCATCAGGCGTGTCCTTTCTCTTTCTCCTTCGTGCGGCGGGCCAGGGACCGAGCGCGGTCGCGGGCTCGCTGCTTACGCATCTCTTCTTCCTCATCGAGCTTCGCGCCCAGCGACGTCAGAGTGCATAGCGCGAGGCCCACGACGATGAGGTAGACGCCGGCGTCGAAAATCAGCGCCGAGGGCAGCGACACATCGCCGATCAGCGGGATAGGCAGCTTTGTATAGGCCGTGGTTAGTGGCGGATGGCCGAAGAACATCGGGGTTACCACCGCGCCGAGAGAAAGCAGCAGACCTACTGCCATGGTGCGGCCGCCATCGAGCGGCAGCGCTTCCTCGAGCTCTGCACGGCCGCCCGCCAGGTAGCGCAGGATCAGCGCCAGCGCCGCGACAAGGCCGCCAGCAAATCCACCGCCAGGGGCGTTGTGGCCGCTGAAGAAGAAGTAGAGAGACAGCACCATCATGGAGGGGAAGAGCAAGCGAGTGCTGACATCTACCATGAGGGAACGGTTGAGGGCCTTCTCCGATTCCACGCCCGCGGCCAGCCACCGGCGGCCCGTCACTCGGAGGGTGGGGCGGCGGGAAGCACGCGCAAAGCTTTGGGTTCGGAAGACCAGCGAGGAAATACCTGTCGTGGCGATGATGAGCACGGTGATTTCGCCGAAGGTATCCCACGCACGCAAGTCCACGAGCAACACGTTGACGGTATTAGCGCCGTGGCCAATTTCCTTGGCTAGATCTGGCATGTATTGCGAAATGGGTTCCTCGCGGCGGGCGTTGACAGCGAACATGCCCACGACGGTCACCGTCAGGCCCACGCCTACGGCGAGCCAGGCGCGCAGGCGCCCAATCTTGGGGTCCTGCTTCCATTCGGTATTGGAGGGCATGCGGCGCAGCACCAGCATGAAGAACACCATGATGATGGTCTCCACGAGCAGCTGGGTGAGAGCCAGATCCGGTGCGCCATGGAGGGCAAAAATGAAGGACAGCGCGTAGCCGGTCACGCCGACGACAATGACGCCAGAGAGGCGGTTATCCAGAACCGTTGCGCCCACTGCAGCGATGATAATGATGGCCGCAGCGATGGCCTGCCAGGGGTTTTCCGCCACGATCATATGGACGTTGGTGAGGTCACCGCGGATCAACATGATAATGGGCAAGACCATGAGGGTGGCAAAGATGACCGTCAGGTTGAACTGCAGCGAACCGCGCTGCGTCGAGGCAGTGGTGCGCAGCGAGAGCTGGCGCAGGGAGTTGATGACGTTGTCATAAGCCTTGTCCGCCGAACCCAGCGCCGGGTAGGTGAACTGCGCCTTGGCCAGCGCACGGCGCTGCCAGTGCAGCACCACACCGGCGACGATGATGACAGCCGACAGCAGCAAGGTGATAGTCCAGCCATGCCACAGCGCGAGGTGGGAGGCTTCCTCCGCGCCATAGGTGTTGTCGAGGTGCTGCGTGATGCCGTGGGAAAGCGGCGTGGGTAGCAGACCAAAGAAGATGGTGAGCAGCGTCAGCGCGGCCGGTGGGATCCACAGGAAAGGGCCCACCGGGTGCATGGCGGCAACGGCTTCAGAAGGCTCCTCCTGCCCCTTGGAGGCGAAGGCACCCCAGAGGAAGCGCAGTGCATAGGCCATGGTTAGTGCAGAACCCGCGACGACGGCCACGAGAAGCATATTGCGTGGCATGCCGACGAGCAGGTCCTCGCCCATAATCGCCTCGAGCGTGGCCTCCTTGGACACGAAGCCCAGCAGTGGCGGGACACCCGCCATGGACATAGCGGGAATGATGGCGAGGAGGTACAGGAATGGTTGCTTCTTGCCCAGCCCTGCGAGCTTGTCGATGTCCCTCGTTCCCGACGCATGGTCAATCGCACCCACGATCATGAAGAGCGCGGCCTTGAACAGCGAGTGCGCGAAGGTCAGCGCAAGGCCCGCCTGCATGGCTTCACGGGAGCCGATGGCGATGATGGTCGTGATAAAGCCCAGCTGGGAGACCGTTCCATAGGCCAAGATGAGCTTAAGGTCGCGCTGCTTGAGCGCCATCCAGCCGCCGAGCAGCATGGTGAAAGCTCCCAAAGGCAGCACCACGAGGTGCCACGTGGAAATGTCGTGCACCGACGGAGCCAAGCGCGCCACGAGGTAGATACCGGCCTTGACCATGGCAGCGGAGTGCAGGTAGGCCGAGACCGGCGTCGGGGCAGCCATAGCGCCTGGTAGCCAGAAGTGCGCTGGGGCGATAGCGGATTTCGACAGCGCACCGCACAGAATAAGCACGATAGCCACCGTGAGGTACGGCGTGTTCGCCAACTGATCGGTGGACGCAATGGCGGTGAAGGACCAGGCACCGGTCTGCCGGCCCAGCAGAATAATGCCCACGAGCATGGTGAGGCCGCCGAGGGCGGTGACCATCAGGGCCTGCTGAGCGGCACGACGCGAGGAGGCGCGCTCGCCGTAGTAGCTCACCAGGAGGAAGGAGAGCAGCGAGGTGATTTCCCAGAAGACGTAGAGCAACAGGAAGTTATCGGAAATCACCAGGCCATACATGGCCGTGGCAAAGCCCACCATCTGCCCACCAAAGAGCGCAAGACGCCGACGCGAATGGTCGAAATACCCCCAGCAATAGATGAGCACTAAGGCGCCCACGCCGAGGACAATGAGGCTGAACAGCGCAGAGAGCGCGTCCATGCGGAAGCTGATATCGAGGTGCGCGGCGGGCATCCATACGGCATCGAAGGCGAGCTGATGGCCGTCACGCAGTGTGCCGTCGGTGAGTTGTTGCAGCACCCACAAGAACCCGACGGCGGGCACAATCGCGAGAAGACCGAAGGCCCTCCGGCCGAGGTAAAGGATGAGAAAGGGAGCGGCGATGGTGGTGAAAACCAGGGCGCTAAAGAGAGTGAGCACGGTTGTTGCGGGGGCGTCCTTTCCAAGTTTGGGACGGGGCTAAACCCACCGCAATGGCAGGCATTGACTAGTGCTCACCCTACAGATTGGGGCTTAAATTTTCACACTTTTCTTTTCACGCAGTGCCTAGGCGAAGCGCTGGAGGAAAAGTGCTTCGGCGATGGCAATCTTCTCAATCTCAGTCGGATCTACCGACTCGTTGGCGGAGTGGATGGTGCACTGCGGCTCCTCGACGCCAAAGAGAGCAATCTCCGCGTTCGGGTGCTTCTCCTGCAGTTCCACGGTCAGCGGGATGGAGCCACCCATGCCCTGGGTGATGGTCTCGGAACCGTAGGCCTCACCCAGACACTCGCCGAGCAGCGCGACGGTGGGCTTGGTCGGGTCGGTTTCAAAGCCCAGGTTGGCCTCGAGGATGGTGACCTCGATGTGCGCGCCCCACGGCACGTGCTTCTTCAGGTGCTCGGCCACGGCTTCCGCGGTGGCGCGGGGATCCATGGTGGCCGGGGTACGCAGGTTGATGTTGGCCTCCGCGATGGCCGGCACGGCATTGACGGCCTCGGCAACCGGGGTGGAGGTAAAGCCCGTGATGGTCACCGCTGGGCGAGCCCAAATCATGTCCGCGATGGCGGTCGCACCTGCCGGGTCCTTCGCGCCCATGATCTCGGTGCCCTCGAGCATCTGCGCATCAGCGCGGAAGTTCTCCTCGCTGTAGGCCGCGTCCTGGCCCTGGCCCTGGGCCAGCGGCCAAGTCCCCTCACAATCGACGCCGTCGATAGTCGTGCGGCCGTACTCATCCGTCAGGGAATCCAGCGTGCGCATAAGTGCCTTGACAGCATCCGGTGCTGCGCCGCCGAACTGGCCGGAGTGCACCGCGGAGCTGAGGGTGGAGACCTTCACGTTGATCTGGGAACCGCCGCGCAGTGAGGTCGTCAGCGTCGGCACGCCGACCTTGGCGTTGCCAGCATCAGCGATGAGGATGGCGTCGGCAGCAAAGAGCTCCGGGCGTTCCTCGATGAGCGCAGACAGGCCCTCGCCGCCGCGCTCCTCTGAGCCCTCGATAAGGACGGTGAGGTTGAGGTCGGTTCCGCCGGCAGCATCCAGCGCACGCAGGGCCGCCAGGTGCATGGCCACATTGCCCTTGCAGTCAGCAGCGCCGCGGCCATACCAGCGGCCATCGCGCTCAGTCAGGGTGAAAGGATCGGAGTCCCATGCCTCCGGATTTCCCGCCGGCACCACGTCATAGTGCGAGTACAGCAGGACGGTCTTCGCTCCTTCCGCGCCCTTGCGCTTGGCGACGATTGCCGTGGAACCATCTGCAGTAGTGATGGATTCGGTGGTGAAGGAGGCGTCGGCAAGCGCAGCAGAAACCCACTCCGCCGCCTTCGCGGTCTGATCCTCCAGACCTGGTTCGTTGTGGACGGAATTAAAGGAGACGAGCTCGCTGAGCTGACGGAAGATGGTATCGCGGTCAGTGGTGACAAAATCAGAAATCGTGGTCATGCTCTACAACCTACTCGCATCCCGGAATCGGTCTATCGACAAGTAGGGAGTACTATATTCAAGGTTCTATAAACTATTCCTTAGAAAGGACCTGACATGGCGACGACCACCGCCGAAGGTTCCCAATCTGCGCTCCGCGAGCTGACACTTCGCGGCATCGTTATCGGTGGACTCATCACTCTGATCTTTACTGCCGCCAACGTGTACCTCGGCCTCAAGGTGGGCCTGACGTTTGCCACGTCGATTCCTGCGGCCGTGATTTCTATGGCGGTTCTGCGCCGCTTTGCCGGCCACAACGTCAAAGAGAACAACATCGTGCAGACCATTGCGTCGGCGGCAGGTACGCTCTCTGCCATCATTTTCGTTCTGCCTGGCCTAGTCATGGTGGGCTATTGGCAGGGTTTCTCCTTCGTCGATACCGCGGCAGTCTGTGCCATCGGTGGTGTCCTCGGCGTCATGTACTCCATTCCGCTGCGCCGCGCGCTGGTGACCGGTTCTGACCTGCCGTATCCGGAAGGCGTGGCCGCGGCTGAGGTCCTCAAGGTGGGCGATAGCACCGGTGCCGAAGGTGAGGCCGCGCACGAGGAAAACACAAAGGGTCTGCACGTCATCCTCTTCGGCGGCATTCTGTCCGCAGTCATGGCGCTCCTTGCCGCGATGAAGGCCGCAGCATCTCAGGTAGCTGCCTACTTCAAGCTGGGCTCAGGTGCCACAACGCTTGGTTCCTCCCTGTCCCTCGCACTCATTGGTGTGGGCCACCTCGTGGGCCTTGCGGTGGGTATCGCCATGCTCGTCGGTGTGGTGATCTCCTATATCTTCCTGCTGCCCATCTTCACCGGTGGGGAGGCCCTGGGTGACCCGGCTACCCTTATGGAGACCGTCGACACGGTCTTCTCCGGCAAGATTCGCTTCGTTGGTGTGGGCACCATGGCCATTGCCGCCATCTGGACGCTCCTCAAGATTGCCGGGCCGATTGCCAAGGGCATGGCCGAGTCTTTCGCTTCCTCCCGCAACCGCAAGGAAGGCCAGCAGGTGGCCGTGGAAGAGCAAGATATTCCGGCTCCGTATGTCATTGGCACCATTCTCGTTCTCATGGTGCCGATTGCGCTGCTGCTGTGGAACTTCGTTCGCGGCACCGATATTCACGACCACATGGCCGTTCTCATCACGGTCTCCGTTCTTTTCACCTTGCTCGTGGGTCTCGTCATTGCCTCGGTCTGTGGCTACATGGCGGGTCTTATCGGTGCGTCGAACTCGCCGATTTCCTCCATCGGCATCATCGCGGTGATCGTCGCCGCCCTCATCATTGCGGCCGTGACCCGCGGAACGGATGCTCAACCGCTGTCGCTCGTGGCCTACACGTTGTTTACCGCGGCCATCGTCTTCGGTATCGCGACCATTTCTAATGACAACCTCCAGGACCTCAAGACCGGTCAGCTCGTCGGCGCTACTCCATGGAAGCAGCAGGTAGCGCTCATCATCGGTGTTCTCTTCGGTTCCTTAGTGATTCCGCCAATTCTGCAGATCATGCTCACCGGTTTCGGTTTCCAAGGCATGGAAGGCGCCGGTGAAGACGCCCTTGCGGCACCGCAGGCAGCGCTCATGTCCTCGGTGGCCTCCGGTATCTTCGATAACTCCTTGCCGTGGAACCTCATTGGGTTGGGCGCCGCCATTGGTGCGGTCGTCATCATCATCGATGAGTGCCTGCGCCACTTCACCGACAAGTACTCCTTGTCCCCGCTCGCGGTGGGCATGGGTATGTACCTGCCGGCCGCCATCACCATCGTGGTGCCGATTGGCGCTTTCCTGGGCTACTTCTACAACCGTTGGGCCGCGCGTCAGTCCAGCTCGGACTTTGCCAAGCGCATGGGAATTCTTCTGGCTACTGGTCTGATTGTCGGCGAGTCCCTGTTCGGTGTGGTCAACGCGGGCCTTATTGCGGCGTCCGCAGGCGATTCCCCGCTCGAGATCTTCTCCGGCGGCACGGCCGCCAACATCATCGGCGTCCTCCTCTTTATTGGTGCTATCGCGGCGGCATATAAGTGGACGGCGAAGAAGGCTTCTTAATCTAACGGGCGATTCGGAACATCACGGGCGGTGCGGAAGCACCGCCCGTTCGCTTATAGCGTTCGTGTTGAACCTTGCAGTCGGTGGGGGAGAGTGCCAGAATGGTCGCTAGCACTTCCACTTCGCAAGTGCCAGAAATAAACCGAGTCATCTATGTGGTTGGGGCTGGAGAACACTCGCCAGCCGTGCCGTCGCGGGCGTCCGTCATAGATCAGACGTGAGTGTCGTCCTCAACAAAGCTTAAGGAGCACAAACACATGGCAAAGATCATTGCCTTCGATGAAGAGGCACGTCGCGGCCTTGAGCGTGGTCTCAACACGCTTGCCGACGCCGTCAAGGTTACCCTCGGCCCGAAGGGCCGCAACGTCGTCCTGGAGAAGTCCTGGGGCGCCCCGACCATTACCAATGACGGTGTCTCCATCGCGCGCGAGATCGAGCTCGAGGACCCGTACGAGAAGATCGGCGCTGAGCTGGTCAAGGAAGTAGCCAAAAAGACTGATGACGTCGCCGGTGACGGTACCACCACCGCTACCGTTCTGGCCCAGGCGCTGGTCCGCGAGGGCCTGCGCAACGTGGCCGCTGGCTCCAACCCGATGGGCATCAAGCGTGGCATCGAGACTGCGACCAAGAAGGTTGTGGACTCCCTGCTCTCCTCCGCCAAGGAAGTAGAGACCCAGGAAGAGATTGCCACCACCGCAGGTATCTCCGCCGCTGACCCGGCTATCGGCGAGAAGATCGCAGAGGCCATGTACACCGTGGGCAACGGCTCCGTGAACAAGGATTCCGTTATCACCGTTGAGGAGTCCAACACCTTCGGCGTGGACCTTGAGGTCACTGAAGGTATGCGCTTCGACAAGGGCTACATCTCCGGCTACTTCGCTACCGACATGGAGCGCCAGGAGGCTGTCCTGGAAGACCCGTACATCCTGCTGGTCTCCTCCAAGATCTCCAACATCAAGGACCTCGTCCCGCTGCTGGAGAAGGTCATGCAGACCGGCAAGCCGCTGCTCATCATCGCCGAGGATGTCGAGGGTGAGGCTCTGTCCACCCTCGTGGTCAACAAGATTCGTGGCACCTTCAAGTCCGTTGCCGTGAAGGCTCCGGGCTTCGGTGACCGCCGCAAGGCCACCCTGCAGGACATGGCCATCCTTACCGGCGGCCAGGTCATCTCCGAAGAGGTCGGCCTCTCCCTCGAGACCGCCGAGATCGAGTACCTGGGCCAGGCCCGCAAGGTCGTTGTCACCAAGGATGAGACCACCATCGTTCAGGGGGCGGGCTCCCAGGAGCAGATCGACGGCCGCATTAAGCAGATTCGTGCCGAGATCGAGAACTCCGACTCCGACTACGACCGTGAGAAGCTGCAGGAGCGCCTGGCCAAGCTCGCCGGCGGCGTTGCAGTCCTTAAGGTGGGCGCTGCTACCGAGGTGGAGCTTAAGGAGCGCAAGCACCGCATCGAGGATGCCGTGCGCAACGCTAAGGCTGCTGTGGAGGAGGGCATCGTCGCCGGCGGTGGCGTGGCTCTGCTGCAGGCAGCCGAGGTTCTGGATTCCCTCTCCGACCTCACCGGTGATGAGGCCACCGGTGTCAAGATTGTCCGCGAGGCACTCTCCGCTCCGCTGAAGCAGATTGCTCAGAACGCTGGTCTGGAGCCGGGCGTTGTCGCCGACAAGGTTGCATCCCTGCCGGCTGGTCAGGGCCTCAACGCTGCTACTGGCGAGTACGTAGACCTTATGGCCGCTGGCATTAATGACCCAGTCAAGGTCACCCGCTCTGCTCTGCAGAACGCTGCGTCCATCGCTGCTCTGTTCCTGACCACCGAGGCGGTTGTGGCTGATAAGCCGGAGCCGGCTGGTGCAGGCGCTGGCATGCCGGACGCTGACGCAATGGGCGGCATGGGCTTCTAGTCCCTCACTCCCCGGGTTGAGGTGCTTGGCGGCCCCAGCCCATAACAAAAAGAACGCTCCCCGCGCTTCTGTGTGGGGAGCGTTCTCTGCGTTGAGACCGTATCGTGCCCTAATCTAACCCCGTTTAGGGGTAAATTAGCTTTGGCTCCTAAAAAATTTTCCGGTCATTTTCGAGACCTTCGGCACCTATGAATCGCTCCCTGAGTGCTCCGTGTTACGTGTCTGAGAAAACTTTTACTTCTCCGGGCTTTCGGGAGCGGCGTTTTCCCAGCTGGTAGGGTTTGCGCAGGTAAAGTGAACAAAGGGTTAATTTGTAGTAGCTGACGACTATAAGTGCGGGGCGTCAGTTCAGTGAGAAAAATAACGATCCAATCCATTTGCAATGTGGGGAAGCTATGCCAAAATAGTTTCCTGTGACGCCCGCTGAGGGTGTCTGCAAACCGCAAACCCCTCCGGGCAATTTCTCTACCCGGACTTCACAAGAGGAGACCACAATGGATCTTTCTTTCATCGGCGACCAGCTCGGCAACTTCGCTGACTTTGCTGAGGGCATCAAGAAGCTCTTCGGCGGCTTCGCTAAGGCCTTCGACATCATCGCTGGTGCCGTCAACAGCGATGAGTACCAGATCGAGCCGTCTCTGGACTCTACCGATAAGCTGATGGGCCTGAACTCTCTGTCCTCCGCTTCCGAAGCTTCTGAGTAAGCTGCAGGCGCTTTAGGGCGCACTTAAAAACTCATACACTTTCACTTTCAAGGAGATTCACAATGGAACTGCTTTCCTCCACCGGTATCCTCGGCGACATCCTGGGCGTCCTGTACAACCTCGGCGACATGGCCAAGGGCGCTTCCAAGCTGATCGGCCTGCTCTAAGCAGCACGCTGTTCATACAGAGCTAAGCGTTAAACCCCGCTCCCCACGATGGGCGAGCGGGGTTCCTCATGTTTTGACCGCCCCGGGGGCTAGAACGACGCGGTACGTTTTCGCAAAAAGTGGCCTAGAATCTCGAAAATTTAGTGCTTCGGCGCGAAAACGTACCGTGTGGGGTGGCAGCTGAGTACGGATCGATCAATTAAGGCCCTGCACATTCGAGTTTCCGGGGCACTATTTGTCAGAAGCGTACTTGTTGCGGTGGGATACGCCGGGCGAGGCGAAGCTGATGGCGCTGTTGTTTCGGGAGTGGGGGTAAATGGGGTCGCCGGGAAAGGTTTACTCAGCCAGATGTCTGGTTCATAGATAGAATTATGAGCATGGCTGACATTAAAGACGACGAACTCCCCGAGATCGACCTCGCACAGACCGACGGCTACGTCGTTGACGACTCTGATGAAGACGATCCTGCGCTGATCATGCCGGATGGCTCGCCTGTTGAGACCTGGCGTGAGAACTACCCGTACGAGGAGCGCATGACGCGCGACGAGTATGAGACGATTAAGCGCGCCCTGCAGATCGAGCTGCTGAAATGGCAGAACTGGACCAAGGAAACTGGTCAGCGCCACATCATTATCTTTGAGGGTCGCGACGCTGCCGGTAAGGGCGGCACCATCAAGCGATTCAACGAGCACCTTAATCCGCGTGGTGCCCGCACCGTCGCACTGGAGAAGCCCTCCCCGCGTGAGTCCACCTCGTGGTACTTCCAGCGCTACATTCAGCACTTCCCGTCCGGCGGCGAAATCGTCTTCTTCGACCGCTCCTGGTACAACCGCTCCGGCGTTGAGCGCGTCATGGGCTTCTGCACCGAGTCCCAGCACGCAGAGTTCCTCCGCGAGGTTCCCATGCTGGAGAACATGCTTCTGGGCTCTGGCATCTCCTTGACCAAGCTGTGGTTCTCTGTGACCAGGAAGGAGCAGCGCACCCGTTTCGCTATTCGTCAGATTGACCCGGTACGCCAGTGGAAGCTGTCCCCGATGGACCTTGCCTCCCTAGACAAGTGGGATGACTACACCCGCGCGAAGGAAGAGCAGTTCCGTTACACGGATACTGATGAGTCCCCGTGGATCACCATCAAGTCGAACGACAAGAAGCGTGCCCGCATCAACGCTATGCGTTATGTGCTCTCCAAGTTCGAGTACACCAACAAGGATCACGAGCTGGTGGGTCAAGTCGATGACAAGATTGTGAAGCGCGGTCGCGACCAGATTGGTGACTAGTCACTGTGCACTGACCGCTCAGTAGCGCGAGGTAGGAATGAAAGAGAGGCGGCAGGAATCCCTGCCGCCTCTTTGCGCATCTCGGCAGAGGGATGACGTGCAGTGAGATTAGGTGAAAAAATTCATGTCAGCGTTACCCTGCCGTTGCTCAGGCAAGATATTCATTTCATTATGAAATATCACCTTCTTGCACCTGCTGCGCTCGCCGTCGCAGGCCTGTGCGCTGTAGCGCCGGTCGCGTCTGCCCAGTCATCCTTTAGCCCCCTGTCCTCGTCATCTAGTTTTTCGTCCTCACTCTTTAACTGGAATTCCTCGAGCAGCTCCAAGAAGCCGGAGGATGTCGCTCCAGGGGACTCGGAGGAGACTGAGACTCCACTGACGCCAGCGGACAACCGAGTCATCTGGCACGAGAGCTTTGATGAGGTGGAGAATCCCGCCCGCTTTACGCACCGTATGCCGGAGGGGTGGACGTCCTCCGTCGACGGCGTGAACTCTGGTGAAGCTCGGTGGAAGGGCTGGACTACGTCAACGATCCGTGACTGGACGTGGGCTGCTGAGACGGACATGCGTCATTGGTTTACTCAAGCCCACGACAATCTGGTCATCATTGATAGCAAGCAACAGCGCCTCAATGACACCGATGCCATGACCGCCCAGTTGACGTCCCCGAGCATTCCTGTGGCGGGCCAAGGTGACATCAACCTCGAGTTTGATCATCACTACCGCCAAGGAAAAGAGGGACAGAACGCTATGGTGCAGGTGTCCTTCGATGGAGCCGCACCGCAGACAATCGCGTCATTCGACCACGATGTCTTCTCCAAGCATCAGTCGCTACCTGTTGAGGTCCCAGCGGGTGCGCGGTCCATGCAGGTCACGTTCACCTACGCCAACGGTAACGATGACTGGTGGTGGGCGGTGGATAACGTGGGCGTCGTCAAGCGCTTGCCTGAGGTCACCGGCAAGCCGCAGGCCATTATCGATGTGTTATCCGATGTTCAAGGCGACCCCGAAGACTATAAGGAAGCAATTGGTCTGCTCAACGCTATGGACGACAAAGCCGGTGCGTTGGTCCTCAATGGTGACCTAGTGGATGACGGTTCCCAAGAGCAGTGGGACACGTTCTTGCAAGCACAGAAGGACGCACCACATGCTGCGGGAACGCAGCTGTGGACTATCGGCAACCACGAGATGTACGGTCCGGAAGGATCAGAAACATATCTCAACCGCTTCCTGACCTATGCAGGCCAAGACAAGCCGTGGACTGAGATTGTGGTCGACGGCGTCCCACTCATCTCTGTCAACACGGAATACTATTCCGACGTTGACCGTGGCGGAAAAGAACCGTTCCAGAGGCTGAGCAAGGAACAATTGGAGTGGCTCGATGAACGTTTGAACTATTGGGATGAGAAGGGGACTCCGGCGCTGGTATTTAGCCACCCTCTGCTGCCTCAGACCGTGTCCATGTCCCATTCGGCCTGGTATCAGAATGACTTTGAGGACCTTGAGGCCCTGTCCAATGTGGTGAATAAGTACACCAACATCGTGTGGTTTAGTGCCCATAGCCATTCGTCCCTTCGACAGAATAACTGGTGGGGTGTGCGCCGCTACGACGGTACTGGCGAGGCCGGACGCACCGGATTCCCCGTGGTAAACACCGGCGCAATCCTCAATGAGTACCTGCCGGATGGCGATCATGACGAAAAGGTTGTCAAGGAAAAGGAAGAGGCCTCCAGCGGACTGAGGGTCAAGGTTTTCTCTGACCGCGTCCGCGTGGAGGCCTGGGATTTCAAAGCCAACGAGATTATTGATGTCGTTGACTTTGCCCGTTAACTAGTTGCTACTTCTTCCATGGTTCAATCGGGTTGCCCTGCCACTCGGAGTTGCGCGGGACCTGGTCGCCGCGCATGACGAGGGAGCCAGGGCCGACCGTTGCTACGCTGCCGATGACAGAGGCGGGCAGCGCCACCGAATGCGAGCCCAGGGTGGCACCGTCCTTGATGGTTACGGTGTCGAGGCTCATGACGCGGTCCTGGAAGAGGTGCGTCTGCACCACGGTGCCGGGGCCCACGGAGGCGCCTTCGCCTACGTAGCAGAGGTCAGTCTCCGGGAACCAGTAGGAATCAATCCACGCGCCGTGGCCAATCTTGACGCCCAGAGCGCGCAGGCCCTGGTTGATTTCGCCCGCACCATAGGTGTGGGTAAAGAACCATGGAGCAGCGACGGCCTCCACGAAGGTGTCCTGTAGCTCGTTGAGCCACACAAACGCCGACCACAGTGGGTGGTCGCCCAGGGTCTGCGTGCCCACACAGATCCACTTCACGGCCACGGTGATCGTCATCGCGATGGCACCGGCCACCATGAGGATGAGGCCGCCGAGGGCCCAGGCCACTGCGATACCGAAGGTGCTAGCCAGCGCGTAGAGCGCGGCCAGCGTGCCGGCCAGCAACATGGCTGAGGTCATCGGTGCCAGCAGGCGCATGGTCTCAATCGCACCGCGTGCGGCCTTGACGCCGAAGCCTGGGTTGTAGGTGAGGGACTCGCCCTCCACACCGTCCACGTGGGCCTCCACGCGGCGCATACGCTCCGGCGGGGAACCCCACCAGTTGGCACCAGACTTGGTCTTCTTCGGCGTCGAGGAGAGCACCGCAACCAGCGAGTTCTTCGACAGCTTGCGGCCTGGACCCGTAATACCAGAGTTGCCCACGAAGGAGCGCTTGCCCACCTTGGTCTCACCCGTGAGCATCCAGCCGCCACCAAGCTCGTAGCCACCAATCATGGTGTCATCCGCCAAGAACGCGCCGTCCTTGACCTCAGTGAGCTTAGGCACCATAACGGCCGTGGAAATCTCCACGTTCTTGCCAATCGTGGCGCCCAAGGAGCGCAGCCAGGCAGGGGTGAGCTGGGAGGCATAGAGCGGGAAGAGCTGCGTGCGGGCCTCGTCCATGAGACGCTCAATGGCCCACAGACGCCAGCCCTTGAAGGAACGCACGGGTGCCACACCTGGCTTAAGGCCAAGCGAGAGCACGCGCACACCGAGCCAGGTCTGGAGCATGAAAGTGGCAAACGCAGCGAGGGCGCCGAGGGGTGCGAAGAAGAGGGAACCGATGAAGGGGGAGCCGTCGGTAAGCGCAATGAGGCCAACGACGACCGCCGCGCCTACGGCCAGCGCCACAATGGGCTGAAGGGCCAGCAGGATGGAGGTCGCGCCATAGATAGCGACCCACCACGGGCGGCGCTTCGGCGCATGGGACGGGAAGCGGTGCTTGGTTCGCCCCACCTTCTTGGCAGGCGAACCAGACCAGCGCTGGCCGTCCTTGATCTTCTTGCGTCCCGTCACGGTGGAGCCGGCCTCGACGTGGGCGTCCTTGCCCACGACGGTCCCCGGAAGCAACGTCGAGCGCGCGCCCACACGAGCGCCTTCCTTCACCTCAATCGCACCGACGCGCATGATATCGCCGTCGAGCCAGTAGCCAGTAAGGTCCACCTCCGGCTCGATGGCGGCATGCTTACCCAAGGTGAGTAGGCCCGTAACCGGCGGCAGGGAGTGCAAGTCCACGCCGCGACCAATCTTGACGCCCAGTGCGCGGGCATAGTTGTTGACCCAGGTAGCGCCCGCAATGGAGCGCGAGCCGGAGGCGTTTGCCCACCGTTCTGCTGCCCAAATGCGCAGGTGCGTCGAGCCGCCGCGGGGGTACTCGCCGGGCTTAATCCCAGCGGTAATCAGGCGTGCGCCAAAACCACCGATGGGGATGCGGCCGACCGGGGTTACAAAGACCACGAGGAGTACCGCCACGAGCCACCATGGGGTGGTCATGGCCCACTCCACGCCAAGGAGATTCGCCACGTTGGAGCCCAACAGCAGCCAGGCCAGCCACGTCGTGGCAGCCAGCGTCATGACAGGGATCTGGATGAGCGTCTGGGCCACGCGTGTACCAGTGCCGACGGGCTTGACCTCGCGGGCAGGCCCGGCGTCTTCGATGGATTCGGCACCAGCCAGCTGCTCTGCGAGCGAGCCCAGACGCGGGTGGTCGTAGAGGTCGCGCACGGCGACGGTGGGGAAGCGCTCGCGGATGCGGCCTACCAGCGTGGCGGCGGCCAGCGAGGTGCCGCCGAGGGAGAAGAAGTCAGCGTTGACGTCTTCCACAGAAACGCCGAGGGTGTCTACCCACAGCTCCGCCAGCCACTGCTCGGTTGGGTTGAGGCCGTCTGCCTCCACACCTACTCCTGGCAGCGGCCACGGCAGCGCCTTCTTGTCCACCTTGCCGGAGGTGCGAATCGGCAGCTCATCCATGACACAAATGCGCGGGACGAGTGCTGCCGGCATGGATTCCGCCAGTCGGGCATGCGCTGCTTCGTGGTCGAAACCAGCGTCCGGATCATCCAGGGAAACGTAGCCAACGAGTACGGACTCGCCGCCCGGAGTCTTTTGCACGGCCACGGCGGAGTTATACACGTTAGGCAGTGCCGCCACGTTGGCTTCGACCTCACCGAGCTCGATGCGGCGGCCACCAATCTTCACCTGGTCATCGACGCGTCCGACAAAGTACAGGCCGTCCTCTTCCAGGCGTACGTGGTCACCGGTGCGGTAGGCACGCTCCCAACCCATAGACTCCAGCGGCGCGTACTTCTCCGCGTCCTTCACCGGGTCCAGGTAGGCAGCCAGGCCCACACCACCAATGACGAGTTCGCCCACCTCACCGATGGCGACGGGATCGCCCTGCTTGTCGACGACCACCAGGTCCCAACCATTCAGCGGCAATCCAATCGATACTGGTTTGCCTGGCTGCATGTGCTGTGCGCAGGCCACGACGGTGGCCTCGGTGGGGCCGTAGGTGTTCCACATCTCGCGGTCCTCGGTGGCGAGGCGGTCCGTGAGCTCCTGGGAGCAGGCTTCGCCGCCGACGATGAGGAGGCGGATATTATCCAGGGCCTCGGCGGGCCACAGGCCGGCCAAGGTCGGCACGGTGGACACCACCGTGATGTCGCGGCGAATGAGCCAGGGACCCAAGTCCATACCGGAGCGCACGAGGGAACGCGGCGCCGGGACTAGGCAGGCGCCATGTCCCCAGGCCAGCCACATTTCCTCACAGGAGGCGTCGAAGGCCACGGACAGGCCGGCCAGTACGCGGTCATCCGGGCCGAGCGGTCCCTGTGGGCTATCAGCTAGGAAGAGAGCGGCCTCAGCATCAACGAAGGCAGCCGCGGAGCGGTGGCTGACGGCCACGCCCTTGGGCTTGCCCGTCGAGCCAGAGGTGAAGATGATCCACGCGGTGTCCTCAGGCCGCGGCTCGTCAAAGGGCGCGGCGTCTCCACCGAACGTGGGGCGCGCCATCTGCGCCCCACCCTCCCGCAGCATGCGGAAACCCTCGTCGGTGAAGACACCGTCGATGTCGGCCTCGCCGAAGACCATCTCGGCGCGCTCGTCGGGATCGTCGGCGTCGACAGGCACATAAGCAGCTCCGGCAGCCAGGGTGGCCAGGATGGCGAGGTAGAGCTCGCGCTTGCCGGAGGTCATGCGGATGCCGATGCGGTCGCCGCGGCGCACGCCGTTAGCGTGGAGTTCGGAGGCCCATGCGGAGACGTCGGCAAGCAGCTCGGCATAGGTGAGAATCTCACCATCGTCGAGGGCTGCAGCATCTGGGTACTGCTCTGCAGTTGTGCGCACGATATCCCACAAGGTGCGCTCAGGCGGGGCTAGGGCGCCCAAGAGGTACTGTTCAGGGACGTTTACAGTGTCGGTCGCGAGTGCGTGGCGACCATGGCTAGTTTCAGAGTCTGTCATTTAAGCATCACCACCTTCGGCGTCGTGGGATGCGTCTGCAGCAATAATGGCAGTGGCCAGCTTGCGCAGGTGCTTGAGCTGCTTGTTGGTGGATTCGTCCAGGGCGGCGTCCTCCGCCTCCGCAACGAGCACGGCAAGCTCTCTGTGGGCCTTCGCGCCCTTCTTGGTGGAGGCAATGATCTGGCGGCGGCGGTCCTTGGCGTCGCGTTCGCGCTTGACCCAATTGCGGGACTCCAAGGAGTCGAGCAGGCGCACCATATCGGAGGCATCGATAGCCAGGGTTTCAGACAGCGCGGACTGGGAAGAAGCGGCCTCTTCCACGAGGCAGGTAAGAACCCAGTACTCGCGCAGGGTGGTCTGTTGGGTCTGCAGTGCAGCCTCGACGCCTTCGCGGGTGCGGCGGCGGAGGCGCTCCAGCTGGAAGGAGGGGGACTCCAGCAGCGCGGTAGGAATTGAAACAGAATTTGATGAAGACATGCCGATGATTCTAGATCGCCTACCGTCGCAAACTTAAATCATGGGTCGAGTCCCACTACTTTGGGTAGATCATCGGCCGGCCTTGAGCCTTCCACGCGTCCGTGCCGCCATCGACATTGATGACGTCCCAGCCCTTCGCATGTTCGAGGTACTGGCAGACCTGCATGCTGCGCCCGCCTGCATGGCAGATGACGTAGATATCGCGGTCCGGGTCAATCTCGTCGAGTCGTTCCACGAGCTCGCCCATGGGGATGTGGGTAGCGCCTTGAGCGTGCTCGGTGTTCCACTCAAAGTCCTCGCGGACGTCGATAAGCTGGGCGTTGTCGGGTACTTCGGTAGGTTGTACGTTCTGCATGCGCCCCAGCTTACGTGGGTGCGGTTGCAGGGTTGGTGGGGGCACTTTACTGTGAGCAGTATGGGGGTGGGGCTTTTGATCGGAGGGGGTCATATGGAGGAGATTGTCGGCCGTGCTGGCTCGGCGGCAGCGGCAAAAGGTGAGGCGATCAAAATTACGCGGGGGCTGTATCTGCCACGTGAACCAACGGCATACGAGCTAGCGCAAGTGCTCAGCCGGCATTGGCCAGACAGTGCGTTGGACGGATATTCCGCGGCGATGGTGCTTCTTGAGCGGAAACCTGGGTTTCCGCTGCAGCTCATACGCGAAAAAGGCCTGGAAGACACCCGCTTTTATGTCTGTCGCCGAGCCCGCCCCAAGGGGGTATTCCCCTATGACGGGATCAACGTCTGCAATCCACTGCAGGCAGTGGAAGCCATGGAAGAACGACATGCGGTGATGTTCCTTGAAAAGTTCCTTGCGGGCAGGGACGCCGAAGGGCGGTTGAAGTTGCTCTCCATGGATTTTCGGCGGTTCTCGCAGCACACTCGGCGCGTGTTGGAGAAGGCGGTGATCGGTGCGGATAGCGTGCCTGAGCGGGCACTTACCCGTGCTTTGGAGCCCTTCTTTAGGGTGCGCAACAACGCCAAAATTGGGCCCTATCGGTGGGATCTCCTTTTGGAGGAGCACAAGATTGCCATCGAAGTCGACGGCTACGCCTATCACCGAGGGGAGAACCGCCGCCAATTCGAGCTTGACCGTCAGAAGCTGAATGACGCCGTACATCGCGGTTACACGCCGCTCCACTTCACCGCGACCACAATTGAGCATCACCTCGACAAGGTGGTGGAGCAGGTGCGCGGGGTGGCACAAGGGACAAAGCGGTATCTGGACCCGCCGTGGATGTGGCACCGGTTCTTTGTGTGAGGTGTCTTTCGGCAGTTTGATGTCGTTCACGGTAGATAAGGGCGAAAAATTGCGAAAATTTGGGCCTTATTTGCCGTGGGCGTAGGCGGGGTGGAGTTTTGACGTGAGCGTAGGCCGGGTGGAGAGCGCGACGGGGTTAAAGTTCCACCTGGTGCGCGGGCTTTAGCGGTGCGCTGAGAGGTACTCCAAGATGGCCTTGACGCGGCGATTATCCTCACTGGGGTCTAAACGCAGCTTGGTGAAAATGTTTGAGACATGCTTGGCCACCGCGGCGGAGGAAAGGACGAGCTCGGCGGCGATGTCCTTGTTGGATTTGCCGCGGGACATCAATTCGAGGACCTCGCGCTCGCGCGGGGTGAGCTCGCCCAGTCCGCTGCGCCCAGAGCTCATGAGAGCCTGCGCCACGGTGGGGTCGATGACGGTGCCGCCCTGGGCCACCACGTCCAAGCTGGAGAGGAAGTCGCGCACCTCAGAGACACGGTCCTTCAGAAGGTAGCCGGTGCCGGCATCAGGGGAATCGAAAAGCTCCACAGCGTACGCCGGTGCCACATACTGGGAGAGCACCATGACGGGCAGCCCTGGGTATGCGTTTCTTAAGTTCACGGCGGCCTTCAAACCGTCATCGCCCATTCCGGGCGGCATGCGCACGTCCGTGATGACGATGTCCGGCAGCTCGTTGCGGAGTGTATCCACCACGGCCTCGAGCGTAGGGGCAGAATCAGCTTGGCCCACAATTGAATGCCCGCGGCGCTCCAGAAGGCCGGCGAGGCCCTCGCGCAGAATGGCGGAATCATCCGCCACCACAATTCTCAAACTCATTTCTTTAAACTCCTGACTGTCCGCGATTGAGAAGAAGAGGTATCGAGGCTGCTACCCGGGTCGGCCCGCCCGGGGGAGAAGATAAAGTCATCTCCCCGCCAAAGGCAGCGAGGCGCTCGGCCATCCCGGCCAGCCCATGGCCTTGCACCACCTGCGCGCCGCCGGGGCCCTCATCCACCACGGTGATCTTTAAGGAGGCATCCGCGGTCACTAAGACGGAGACTGGCGCGCCGGGCGCGTGCTTCGCTGCGTTGGTCAGCGCCTCCGTGCCGAAGAAGTAGCCGCAGGCCAGCACCGAGGCGGAGAGCTTGGGTAACGGATGCGGGGCGAAGACGCTGACGTGGGGGCCGTGGGAAGAGGAGACGTCGGCAAGCGCGGCCACCAAACCGTGGTCCTGCAGGACCTGTGGGTGGATGCCGTGCACCGTCGTACGCAGGGAATTCAGGCCGCGGTCCACGTCCTGCTTGGCGGCGGTGAGGAGCTCGGCGAGGTCAGCGGGGGCGTCGAGAAGTGCCTCACCCAACTTCATGCTCGCAGCCACGAGATATTGCTGCGCGCCGTCGTGCAGGTCGCGCTCGATGCGGGCGCGCTCCACCTCGTAGGCATCCGCAATGGCGCGGCGCGAGGCCGTCAGCTGCGCGATCTTCTCCGCCTGCTGCTGCTCGTGGGTGGTGGTCTGAGGCTTTCTACGGAACACGTTTCACAGCATAACGGGCGACGGTCCCGGCAGGGGTAGTGCTGGCACTACCGTAAAGAGCAACGCTAGGACTGTTCTTTAAGTGGGCCTGAGACGGTGGAATGAGAGACATGGCACAGACACTTTCCTTAACAGACATCACCAAGGATTTCGGCGGCGGCCCGGTGCTCGCAGGAATCTCCCTCGATATCGAACCGGGCGAGCTCGTGGCCGTCATGGGGCCGTCCGGCTCCGGCAAGTCCACGCTGCTGCACTGCATGTCCGGCGTGCTTACCCCCACGCACGGCAGCGTGCGCTACGGGGATGAGGAGCTCTCCGCGCTTGGCGACGGCCCCCGCTCCCGCCTCCGCCTGCGCAACTTCGGCTTCGTCTTCCAGGATGGCCAGCTCCTGCCGGAGCTGACCAATGTTGACAACGTGGCGCTGCCCGCGATGCTCAACGGCGTTTCGCGCGGGGCTGCCCGCAAGCGAGCAATGGAGCTGCTGGACCAGCTGGGCTTGGGTGGTCTGGCGGAGCGCCGCCCGGCACAGGTTTCTGGCGGTCAGGCGCAGCGCGTGACCATTGCGCGTGCGCTGGTGGCCAATCCGGGCGTTGTCTTCGCCGATGAGCCCACCGGTGCGCTGGACCAGTCCACCGGCCACGAGGTCATGCAGATGCTGACCACCATCGTGCGCCAGGCCGGTGCGAGCCTGGTCATGGTCACTCACGACCCGAAGGTGGCCGACTGGATGCAGCGCCGCGTGGAGATTCGCGATGGCATCATCCACGATGACCGCCGCCTTGGGGTGGTTCGATGAACACCGCGACTTTAGTCTTTGACCTGCAGCGCGAATCGATACGCGCGCGCTCCGGAACGGGAATCGTCTCGGTTCTGGCTATTGTGAGCCTAACCATTGGTTCCGCCATTGCTTTCCTCGTCGCGGGCGGTACGTGGATGTTCTGGGAGCGTGCCCAACACGTCGAGGAGGCCGTGCCCGCGCTCAAGGAGGCCTTCGGCAACGAGATGGAGGGTTTCCTTTATCCGTGGTTCGCCCTGGCTCTGATGGCCTGCGCGTTTATTCTTCCGGCGCTGTTTAACCTCACCGCGCAGGCAGCCGTCCTCGGCGCCTCCGGCAGGGAGCACCGTCTGGCTACCCTGCGCCTGCTGGGGCTGAGTTCCCGCCAGGTGGAGCGCATGGCCATTGTGGAAACCGGACTGCAAGCCCTCATCGGCATCGTGCTGGGCGGGCTTATCAGCTTGCTCATCGCGCCTGTCTTTACCCAGCTGGACTTCCAGATGCGCTCTATTGCCCTGTCCGAGCTTCTCCTTCCCTGGTGGGGCTACCTCGCCGTGGCGGGTGTGCTCTTTCTGTTGGCCATCGGTGCGGCACTCGTCGGCATGCAGCGCGTGCGTGTGAGTCCGCTGGGGGTGGCCAAGCGTCAGATGCCTGCTGCCTACCGGTGGTGGCGCGTCATCGCTTTCCTCATCCTCGTCGCAGTTGGTGGCGTGTTTCTCTCCGGGAAGGCGGGCCCGCCCACCGCCATGGTCATCGTGGTCATGTTCGGCATGCTGATGAGCATCAACCTCATCGCGCCCTTCATCCTGCAGCTCGGTGCCCACGTCATGTCCCTCTTTCCCGGCACCGCGCACTTCGTGGCCTGCCAGCGCGTGGCGGGCAATGCGCGCCCGGCATGGAAACGAAGTGCGGCCATCGGCTTCTTCGGCTACTTGGCGGGTTTCCTCGTCGCAGCACCTTTGGGCTCCGATGCCTTGGCCATGGTTTTGAAGGAAGACCCTGGAATGAACGTGGTGTTCAAGGACGTTTCCACTGGTGTTTTGTTGACCCTCATCTTCGGCTTCACGCTGACCACCATGTCTATTCTTTTGGGCCAGGTGTCCGGCATCTTTGAGGACAAGGAGCTCATTCGCTCTCTGGATCTCATGGGCGTGCCGCGACACTTCCAGTTCCGCTCCGGCGCGCTGGTGGTCATGGGGCCCGTTGTGGCCTTGAGCCTCTTCGGCTTCCTCTTCGGTGGTGGGATCGCCTCGCTGATGTTTTTCTCCAGCGTCGATCAGAGCAACGTTGATGTTCTCAGCCGCCTGCTCATGGCCTTCGGTTTCCTAGCGGTGGGCTGGCTCGTCACGCTCCTCGCCGTTGTCCTGGCTGAACCTTTGCGCGGCTACGTGCTGCGAACCGGAGGGCGAAAAGAATGAAAACGGTACTGAAAATCTTCGGCGGACTCTTTATAGTCGCCCTCATCGTGGTGCTCGCGGCCGTGTATTTCTTCGGCCCCTCCTATGGCGGGGCGCTGTTGGGAAAACCCGTATTCCTCTTCAATGCCAGCGAAAAGCGCATCAACACCGCGATGGTGGATACCGCTGCCATCTCTGGAATCTACGGTGAGAGCGAGGAATTCCAGAGCGCTCGCGAGGCCTTCAAAGAGGACCCCACGAACCCGGATCTCCTCGATGCCGCCATCGACGCCGCCGGCGGTAAGCATTCCAAGGTCTTTAGTACCGAGAAGGAAAAGGCCACCGACAACACCGATCCCTCGGTTGAGTTTGAAGACGGCGTCCTGCGCGCCACCGTCCCGTCCATCGGCCGCCACGATGACGGCCAAACCTACGCCGATACTTTGGCGCAGGGTCTGACCGCCCACCCAGAGGCCTGTGCCGCAGTGGTCGATCTACGCGGCAATGACGGTGGTGACATGGGGCCCATGTACGCAGGGCTCAGCTCGCTGCTGCCGGACGGCACCGCGCTCTCCTTTGTCAGCCGCATGGGGACCACGGACGTTGTCATTGACGGCAACTCTGTCACCGGCGGTGGCACCCCCACCACCACGTCCGGCGGCAAGCTTGAGGTTCCCGTCGCCGTGCTAACCGACGGTGTCACCGCCTCCTCCGCGGAAGCCACCCTCCTAGCCTTCCGCGGCCTGGACAACGTGCGTACCTTCGGCGAACCGACGGCGGGCTACGCCTCCGCCAACATGGTCATTGACTATCCGGATGGCCGCTCCCTCATGCTCACCACCGCCAAGGATAAGGCCCGCACCGGTGAGGAATTCGCCGAAGACCCCATCGCTCCCGATGCCCCAGAATCCGAGCTCGACTCTTGGCTCGCTTCCCGCTGCGGCTAGCTTCCCACCGCAGCTTCTTCGGTCACGTGTGCCTCTGACGTTCACGGTAAATAGTGCCCCAAACTTCGCGGCGGTTTCAAGTGGTGGATGCATCACTTGAATAGTTCTTGTATCTTCTCTTCGGGTTTATACCAGTCGAGGACTTTTCTAGGGCGCCCGTTGAGAAGGTCTTGAATGTGTTGGACATCCTTGTCGGTCAGAGTACTAAAGTCGCTTCCTTTAGGTAGGAAGTCTCTGACTAGCCCGTTGGTGTTTTCGTTGGTAGGGCGCTGCCAAGGCGAGTGCGGATCGCAGAAGTAAACTGCTAGTCCACGTGCGATGCTCAGCTTGTCGACTTGGGCTAATTCAACGCCTTGGTCCCAGGTCAGCGTTTTGGTGATGTTGCGTATTTTGCCGGTAAACATCTCGATTAACTTATCGACAGTCGTGGCGGAATCATGAACATCCAGTTTGCGGATCATGGTGTAGCGAGTACTGCGTTCTACACAGGTTACGAGTGCAGTGGTTCCTCCTTGGCCGATGATGAGATCGCCTTCCCAGTGTCCTGGAACAGCGCGGTCTTCAACGCTGGCAGGGCGCTTGCTGATGCGGTAGTCTTCACCAATCCAGCTTCGATTACCGCGGGCTGGCAGGCGTGATTGTGGTTTTCGGCCGGTACGCCCAGAACGCAGGGCTTTTTCTACCTTCAATTCCTGGCGCAAAGCGCCTTTGGCTTGGATGTAGAGAGCTTGGTAGATGGTTTCATGGCTAATTGACATATCCCCACCTTTACCGAAGCAGCGGGCAAGATAGTTCGAAATCTGCTCAGGCGACCACTTCGTGTTCAACCCCTCGATGACCAAGGCACGCAACTGCGGGTTGGTATCGAGTTTGCGGGGTTTAGGCCTGGCTAGGCGGTCTACAGCCCGCTTTTGTGCCACGAGGGCATCGTAGCCATGCTCAGTCATCCCACGGGCGATTTCCCTGCTAATCGTCGACTGATTACGTCCCAGCTGGGCTGCAATCTCGCGGTGAGTATGGCCCTGTTTCAGCAGGTAGGCTATCTCTATTCGGTCATGTCGGATAAGACGCTTTCCGCGTCCTACCTTCGATTCAGATTCAGTGGGATGATCATTGAGTATCAAACGCCCAGACATGTGATCATGGTGCCACGCTTTGACCGTGTCAGCGCTGCGATCAACCACCTGGCCGGCCTGCTTATAGCTTTTGCCAGCATCAACCAGCTTTAGAGCTTGGGCAATGCGATCCCGGTCATGTTGTGCCGTTCCACCGCGATTGCCTCGGACGAGCTCCAACCCGTCCTGAGCAAGGTAGCGATAAGCCAGACTTTGAGGAAACCCGACCTCTTCAATTGCGCTGAGCACAGATCGGCCACTCTCAACCAGAGCGACAACTTGTTGATACTGCTTGTCAACCAAACTCCGCTGACGCCGAGCACGGTTAAGCCCCTCGCTTTGGCGCCATGCCCTCGCCTGAACCTTCGAGACGCCCAACTCCTTCAGGATCACTGGCACCGGACGCGCATCATGCAGATACGCCTCCACAAACCGCTCACGTAGCTTCTCATCACCTGACATCTACACAACCTCCTAGCTGTATAGATGCATTCACCACCTGAGCCCGCCCGCAATTTTTCGCCACTATTTACCGTGAACGACAGTGAATCTGCGAAAGAAAGTAGAAGCAGCCGGGGGAAGGGGACCTCAAAGGCTTACTTGAAGCGGGCCTTAGCCTCTTCGAGAATCTTCTCCGCTTCAGCCTTGTCGCCCCAGCCGGAGCCGGTAACTTCTTTGTTCGGCTCCAGGTCCTTGTAGTGGACGAAGAAGTGCTCGATCTCATCCTTGATGTGCTGCTCCACATCGTTGATGTCCTGGTAGCGCTCCCAGCGCGGGTCATCGATAACGGCGAGCAGCTTGTCGTCGCCGCCGGCCTCGTCGGTCATCTTGAACACACCGAGGATGCGAGCTTCCACGACAACGCCCGGGAAGACCGGCTCCGGGAGGATGACGAGTGCGTCGAGCGGGTCGCCGTCCTCGCCGAGGGTGTGGTCGATGAAACCGTAGTCAGCCGGGTAAGCCATCGGGGTGAACAGGTAACGGTCCAGGTAAACCTTGCCGGACTCGTGGTCCACCTCGTATTTGTTGCGGGAGCCCTTCGGGATCTCGATGGTTACTTCAACGCTCACAGCTGATTCCTCCATAACTAATAGGTTGGCATGTGCTCCGCTTAGTCTACCGCGCTACTCTAAAGGGCGATGAAAGCGAAGCATGTCTGGTGGAGTACTGCGGCCCTCGTCACTGCAGGAGCCGTGGCGGCGACGGCCGCGTTGGGTGTAAAGATCCAGCGCACCTACGATCATCTGGACCACGGCGAGCCTTATGCGCAGGCCGCGCCCGCGACCTTAGTCCAGCCTGTTGAGCCCGGCGATATCGACGCCGCTGCGCTGAAGACTCGGTTGGATGGACTGGGCAAGGACAAAGCCCTCGGAACATTTGGCGCGCAGGTCATCGACACCACGACGCACGAGGTGGTGTGGGAGCGCGAACCGGCTAAGCCGCTGACGCCGGCCTCAGCAACCAAAGTACTGACGGTTGCGGCGGCTACCCTCGCCTTGGATGAAAATGCGCGCCTTCGCACCGAGGTCGTCCGAGGAGCACAGGAGGGCGAGGTAGTCATCAAAGCCGCGGGCGACGTCTGGCTGACGGATGAGCGCCTCGATGAGCTGGCGGAACAAGTTAAGGAGCACGTGAGCACCGTCACGCGCGTAGCCATCGACACGTCAGTCTGGCAAGGCCCCGACCAAGCCCCCGGATGGGATGATGACAACATTGATGGCGGCTTCGTCGCGCCCATTCAGCCGGCCATGCTTTATGGCGGCCGCCTGGGGGAGAAGACGGGCGATGTCCCGCGCTCCCACGAGCCGGCTCTCGACGTCGCCCGCGCACTCGCACAGCGCTTGGGCACGGACAAAGCCAACATCGCCGCCGCGCCCGAGGGCTCCGAGGTCATCGCCAGCAGCGAGTCCGAGCCGCTGGCCCTGCGCGCCCAGCAGGCAGTGAAGGATTCCGACAATGTCATGGCAGAAGCCATCGCCCGCGAGCTCGCCGTCCATCACAATGCCGAGGCCAGCTTCGAGGGGGCCGCGGAAGCAACGCTCGACATCCTGGGCAACCACGGCATCGATGTCAACGGCGTCACCCTCAAAGACGGTTCCGGACTGTCCCGCGATAATCGCATCCCCGCCGGTGTACTTGCCCACATCTTGGACACAGCAGTCGCCAGCGAGGACCTCCGCCCGCTTCTGGGCTACCTCCCGCTCGCTGGCGGCGAAGGGACCCTCTACCAGCGCTACCCGGAGTCCCCGGCCCGCGGCTTCGTCCGCGCCAAGACCGGAACCCTGACCGAAACCTCCGCCCTCGCGGGCACCGCGCAAGGTACGTCCGGCCGGGTCTACGCCTTTGCTTTCCTGGTCAATGATGGCGAGGTCATGTCCGCCCGTAAAGCCCAAGACGCCCTGGCCGCCGCACTCCATGACTTCTAAGAAACCCTTCTGGCCGCGGCACAGCCCCAACTTCCTAGCCTGCCGCGTGGCCGCCCGCGCCGTGGTGGGGGACACGCCGCGCGCCATCGCGGTGGGGCTGTCCGGCGGCGCGGATTCCCTCGCGCTGACCGCAGCGCTCATTGCCGAAGGACACGACGTCACCGCCCTGTGTATCGATCATGGCTTGCAGGAGGGATCGGCCGACCAGGCGCGCCGGGCAGCCGACCAAGCTCGGGCGTGGGGTGCGGGGGCGAAGGTGATTCGGGTGGACGTCGGCAAGCAGGGCTCTGTTGAGGCCGAGGCCCGCACCGCGCGGTACCGTGCCTTCGCGCCTTGGGGTGAGGTGGCCGTGGCGCATACCGCCGATGACCAGGCCGAGACACTGTTGCTGGGCGCCTTGCGCGGGAAAATCTCTGGCATGCTCGAGCGCGCCGAGGTGGAGGGCGCCCGCGTGGTGCGCCCGCTGTTGAGCGTGCGCCGTACCCAGACCGAGGCCGCCTGCGCGGAGTTGGGCGTCGAGGTGTGGCACGATCCCCACAACGCGGATACTGCATTCCGCCGTGTGGCCCTGCGCCGCGACATCCTCCCGCGCCTAGCGGACATCGTGGGCGGTGACCCCGTTCCGGCACTCGCCCAGGCAGCCCAGGACGCCGCGCTTGACGACGCCTCCCTCCTCACCCCACCCACCCCCAACTGCGCCGAGCTAGCCGCGCTGCCTGAACCGAAGCGCCGCCGCGCCTTAGCCGCTTGGCTGCGCGAGCAGGGCGTGGAGGTCACGCGGGAAGCTATTCGTGGCGTGGATAAGCTGTGCACGCAGTGGCACGGTCAAGGTGGTGTTGCAGTGAGGGGCGAAAAGGTGGGCACAAGGTTGGAAGTCTTGAGGGTTGGTGGCACACTGTCACTATTGCCTCGGTCAGCAAAGGAGCGCTCACGTGCACGACAATCATGATTCAGACGTCCCCGCCCACCCCTACGGCACAGACATCCAAGCCGTCCTGGTCGCCGAAGATGCCCTCCAGGAGCGCATCCAGGAGATGGCGGATCGCGTCTCGGAGAAATACCGCAACGCAGAAGATGACCTCATCCTCGTGTGCGTGCTCAAAGGCGCGGTGTTCTTCCTCACCGATTTTGCCCGCAAGCTGACTATTCCTTCCCAGCTGGAATTCATGGCGGTGTCCTCGTATGGAAACTCCGCCTCCTCCTCGGGCGTGGTGCGCATTCTTAAGGACTTGGACCGCGACATTGAAGGCCGCGATGTGGTCATCGTGGAGGACATCATTGATTCCGGCCTGACCTTGTCGTGGCTCATCCGCAACCTGCAGGGCCGCCAGCCGCGCTCCCTGGAGGTGGTCACCCTGCTGCGCAAGCCAGAGGTGGTCAAGGCAGAGCTTGACCTGTTCGATGTAGGCTTCGATATCCCCAACGAGTTTGTCGTGGGTTATGGCCTGGATTTTGCCGAGCGCTACCGTGACCTGCCCTATGTAGGCACGCTGCATCCGGCTGTCTATAGCAACGATTAATCTTTATTCTTGTCCGGCGCTTTAAGCCGCAATTGTGCAAGGTAGTTAATGAAAAACAAGAACATCATCCGCTACGGCTCCATCGCGGGCCTGGTCCTCATCCTGCTGTACGCATTCACGTTCTTTACCAACGATGCCCGCAGCTTCAAACAGGTGGACACCTCGGTGGCCATGGAGCAGCTGACCTCTAAGAACGTCGAGGAAGCGCAAATCGACGACCGTGAGCAGCAAGTGCGCCTCAAGCTCAAGAAGCCGGTGACGGTGGAAGAGCAGGAGGGCATCGAGGAGGTCATTGCCAAGTACCCAGCACGTGCCTCCGAGCAGGTCTTTAACGCGGTCAAGGACTCCGGTGCTGAGAAGTACCAGACGAAGGTCACACAGGATTCCTTCATCGGCTCGATGATTAGCTTCCTGCTGCCGATGCTGCTGCTCTTTGCGCTGTTGTTCTGGATGATGTCGCGCATGCAGCAGGGCGCTGGCGGCATGTTTGGCATTGGCGGCTCCAAGGCCAAGGAGCTGACCAAGGATATGCCGACCAACACCTTCGCGGATGTGGCCGGCGCAGACGAGGCCGTGGATGAGCTGCAGGAAATCAAGGACTTCCTCGATGATCCGGAGCGCTACCATGCCCTCGGCGCGAAGATTCCGCGCGGCGTGCTTCTCTACGGCCCGCCGGGCACCGGTAAGACCTTGCTAGCCCGTGCCGTGGCGGGCGAGGCCGGTGTGCCGTTCTACTCCATTTCTGGCTCCGACTTCGTGGAGATGTTCGTCGGCGTGGGTGCCTCCCGCGTGCGCGACCTGTTCAAGCAGGCCAAGGAAAATAGCCCGTGCATCATCTTCGTTGATGAGATTGATGCCGTGGGCCGCCAGCGCGGCTCCGGTACCGGCGGTGGCCACGATGAGCGCGAGCAGACCCTCAACCAGCTGCTCGTGGAGATGGACGGCTTCGGTGACCGCGAGGGCGTTATCCTCATCGCGGCCACCAACCGTCCCGACATCCTGGACCCGGCGCTGCTACGCCCGGGCCGCTTCGACCGCCAAATCCCGGTCACCAACCCGGACCTGGCCGGCCGCGAGCAGATTCTGCGCGTGCATGCCAAGGACAAGCCGCTGGCCAAGGAAGTAGATGTGGCACAGCTGGCCAAGCGCACCGCCGGCATGTCCGGCGCGGACCTGGCCAACGTGCTCAACGAGGCCGCCCTGCTCACCGCCCGCATCGGCGGCAACGTCATTACCTATGATGCGCTGGAAGAGGCTACCGACCGCGTCGTCGGCGGCCCGCGCCGCCAGGGCAAGATCATTTCCGAGCATGAAAAGAAGGTCACCGCCTACCACGAGGGCGGTCACACGCTGGCCGCGTGGGCGCTCAAGGACATTGAGCGCGTCTACAAGGTCACCATCCTGGCCCGCGGGCGCACTGGTGGCCACGCTATGACAGCGCAGGAAGACGACAAGGGCATGTATACCCGCGATGAGCTCTTCGCGCGCCTCGTCTTCGCCATGGGCGGCCGTGCCGCTGAGGAGCTGGTCTTCGGCGCACCAACCACCGGTGCTTCCTCCGATATCGAGCACGCCACCAAGATTGCGCGGTCCATGCTTACCGAGTACGGCTTCTCGCCGGATCTGGGCACCGTCAAGTACGGCAAGGAGCAGGGCGATCCCTTCAGCCAGATGGGTGGCGGCGGGACCATCGACTACTCCGATGCCATTGCCGCCAAGATTGATGAGCAGATGGCCTACCTCCTGAACAGCGCGCACCAGCAGGCTTATGACATCCTGTCTGAACACCGCGATTACCTCGACACCCTGGCGGAGATGCTCCTGGAGAAGGAGACCCTGCGCCGCCCAGACCTCGAGGGCATCTTTGAGGGCATCGAGCCGCGCGAAGCTTTCGACGTCTTCCCGAATGAGGACGAGCGCTTCCCGCGCCAAGCCGGCCGCGAGCCCGTGAAGACCCCAGTGGAGCTGGCCAAGGAGCGCGGTGAGGAGCTGCCGAAGCGCATGACGCTTCTCGACGCCTCCCGGGCCGCCCGCGAGCGCCGCCTCGCCGCTCAAGAAAAGGGACAGGCTGAGCCCACCGCTTCGGAGAAGGAAATCGGCTTCAGCTTTGGACAGCATGCCGGTGACGTTGTGGACCCTGACCAGGGTAATACCTTCTTCGGTGAGTCTGAAGCTAAGCCCGTCACCGATGCGACCGGCCACGAGCAGGAGGTGCCGGAACAGGAACTGCGCAACGCCCAGGGCGGCCTCAGCCACGATGAGACCCAGGAAATCCCGCGCGTAACGGATGCCCCGGAGCCGCAGCGCAAGGCGGAGCGCCGTGGACGCCACGCCAAGCCCGACAGCCATGACAGTCACAGCAGTCATGACGGTCATGGAAACCACGGCTGGGGCGCACCCGGCTGGGGCGAGCAGGACCACCGCAACAACCCGTACAAGGACGGCCAGGACAATGAGCGATAACATCCCAGCTCAGCGCGAATTCGACCACGAGCGCGCGGAAGCCGCCGTGCGCGAGCTGCTCATCGCCGTGGGCGAGGACCCCGACCGCGAGGGCCTGCGCGAGACCCCAGCGCGCGTGGCTCGTGCCTATGCGGAGGTCTTCGCCGGGCTGCACGAAGACCCCACGGAGGTCCTCCACAAGACCTTCGCCGAGGAGCACCAAGAGCTCGTCCTCGTGCGCGATATCCCCATCTACTCCACGTGCGAGCACCACCTCGTGCCCTTCTATGGCACGGCGCACATCGGCTACATCCCGGGCCCTGACGGTCATGTCACCGGCTTGTCCAAGCTGGCACGCCTGGCGGATATGTACGCCAAGCGTCCGCAGGTGCAGGAACGCCTGACCAGCCAGATCGCCGATGCGCTGGTGGAGGTTCTCCACGCCCAGTCCGTCATCGTGGTCATCGAATGCGAGCACCTGTGTATGGCGATGCGCGGCATCCGCAAGCCGGGGGCAACGACGACGACGTCCGCGGTGCGCGGCGGTTTCAAGAAGAACGCGGCCTCCCGTGCGGAGGTCATGAGCCTGATTAGGAGCTAACCCCTATGGCAGTCAGCAACCTCACCGTCCCCGGCCGCACGTTGGTCATGGGAATCCTCAATGTCACGGAGGATTCCTTCTCCGACGGAGGGCGCTGGATCAAGGTAGATGATGCCCTTGCACACGCCCACAACCTCGTGGACGCGGGCGCGGACATGATTGACGTCGGCGGCGAGTCCACCCGCCCCGGTGCGGTGCGCGTGGCTGCCGAGGAGGAAGAGAGCCGCGTCGTGCCCGTCATCAAGGCACTGCACGAGGAGGGGATAAAGACCTCGGTGGATACGATGCGGGCGTCGGTAGCCGCAGCGGCAGCCGAAGCCGGCGTGGACATGATTAATGATGTCTCCGGTGGCGCTGCCGACCCGGACATGTATCGCACCATGGCTGCCACGGGTCTTCCGGTGTGCCTGATGCACTGGCGCACCGTTCAGTTCGGCAGCGCGGCCGGTGTGGCGGACCACGGCGGCGATGTAGTGCGCGATGTGCACGATTCTTTGGCGGCGCTGGCGGATTCCGCACTGGCCGCCGGCGTCAGCCACGACAACATCGTGGTCGACCCCGGCCTAGGCTTTGCCAAGTCCCCGCAGGATAACTGGGCGCTTCTCAAGGCCCTGCCGGAGTTCCTCCAGGGCGAATTCCCACTGCTCGTGGGGGCCTCCCGCAAGCGCTTCCTCGCGGCTATTCGGGAGGACCGCGGGGCCGAGTCCAGCCCGCTGCTCGCGGATCCGGCCACCGCGGCCGTCACGGCAATCTCCGCACAGATGGGCGCGTGGGGCGTGCGCGTGCACGAAGTGGACGTCTCGCGCGATGCCGTGGATGTTGCCGCCGCCTGGAATTCAGGCGCGGCGTATACGGGCGGCGCGCATGCCTCCGGAAGTTACGCCAACGGTGCCGATGGTGGCACGGTGGTCTCGACGTCTTTGGGAAGGGCCTAAAACATGGCGGATCGTATCGAACTTACTGGCCTGGAGTGCTTTGGCTACCACGGCGTCTTCGAGGAAGAGAAGAAGACGGGGCAGCCCTTCATCGTGGATGTCACCTGTTGGCTAGACACCGCGGGAATCGAGGATGACTTAAGCCGTACGGTGGATTACGCCGAGCTTGCCGACGTCGCCGCGGGCATCGTCGAAGGCCCGTCCCGCGATCTCATCGAGACAGTGGCCGCGGAGGTCGCCGAGACTGCAATGGAGCGCTTCGATATTCTTCACGCCATCGAGGTGACCATCCACAAGCCGAAGGCACCCATCCCACGCACCTTCGCCGACGTGGCCGTTGTAGCCCGCCGCTCCCGGAAGAGGATGGCAGGCTAATGCGCGCAGTCCTGTCCATCGGCTCCAATATGGAAGACCGCCGCGCGCTCCTCCAGACCGTCTTCGACGAGTTTGCCGATGAGACCATCGCCGCCTCTCCGGTCTATGCCACCCCACCGTGGGGAGTGACAGACCAGGGAGATTTCCTCAATGCGGTGCTCATCGTGGACGTGGACTGCACTCCGCTGGAGCTTCTGCGCCGCGGGCAGAAGCTGGAGGAGGCTGCCGAGCGTGTCCGCGTGCGGCACTGGGGCCCGCGCACTTTGGACGTGGACATCGTGCAGATAGACGGCGTGACTTCCGACGACCCAGAACTTACCCTTCCGCACCCGTATGCACACCAGCGCGCCTTCGTGCTCGTGCCGTGGTTGGCCGCGGACCCAGACGCGGAGCTCAACGGCACCTCAGTGCGCGAGCTCATCGCCGGCCTCGACGAGGAGGAGGTTGCGGCGGTAAAGGAAGTGAATGAGTAATGACGAGGACGTCGATTAGCGCGCTCGTTGGCACGGCCCTGTTTGTAGCCGCCGCGGCTGCTATTCTCACCACCCGCTTTTATGGCTCGATGCTGGCTATCCCAGCAACGGTATCGATTTCCCTGTGGGCCATGGCGGTGGTGTGCGGCGTCCTTACCCTCAAGGTGCGCAGTGCTAAGGAAGATGAGCACGGAATCGGTTTGGACAACTCGCAGCTTAACCCCATGACCATTGCGCAATTCTTGTTGGTCGGCAAAGCCTCAGCATGGACCGGCGCCATTGTGGGCGGGGCCTACGCCGGCATCGCCGTGTACGTCGTGCCGCGCGTCGGCGAACTCGTGGCCGCCTCCGGGGACCTCGCCGGAGTGCTTGCTTCCACCCTGGGTGGGGCAGCGATGAGTGTAGCCGGCGTGGTGTTGGAGCGACACTGCGAGGTTCCACCTCCATCCGACGGAGCACAAGCGGTAAGTTAGTGGACATGACGAGCCCGCAGCATTCTCCCGAGCCCCCGCACGAGCCGGCCGCATCGCAGATTTCGCAGCCAGCGGCTGAGTTTAAGACCACGTCTGACTCAAAGACAGACGCCGGTTCCATCGGACTTATCATCCTGGTCATCTTGGCAGTGATTGCCAGCCTGGTCATGCTCATTTCAGGCTCGGCCAATGCCCTTAAAATTGCGTTGCTGGCATCCTTGTGGGCTGCGGTGCTGGGCTTCTTCCTTGTGGTGCGCTACCGCCGCCAGGCCCAGGAAGCCAAGGAACTGTTAGACGTGGAACGTGCTCACGCTGCGTCCACCCTGACGGCCTCCGGTGCGGGAGCCGCGGACAACAGCGAGGTTCTCGCAGAAATCCGCTCTGAGCTCGAAGCCATCCGCACTCAGATTGAGGAGATCTCGGGCCGCGAATGGGTCTACGAACCCGCAGCCCTGTATGCGGAGGCTCGCCGCATCCAGGAGCTGGAGCGCAAGGCTGGCAGCGCCGGCGTGGATGAGCGCGGCGATGCCAACTCCGTGAACTTCACCCAGAAGTCTGGCGGTGCCCCGACTGCCGACGCCGTCGCGGGCCGCCTTGGCACCCAGCCCACCCATCCCGTGAGCAACCCGCTGGATAACCTGATTGCGGAGAAACCCGCGGCCAAGCCTGCCGGTAAGCCACAGCCGCAGCCGGCGGAGCAGCCAACTGGTCAGCAACAGCCGCAGCGCTCGCAGCAACAGCCGCAGCGCTCGCAGGAGCAGGGAGCACGACCGGCACCGTTTGGCGAGCCGCGCTCCTCGCAGGGCCAGGCCCCGGCATTCCGCCCGATGGGCGAGCCGCGCCGAGAGGACCAGCCCGCGCAGCCGACGCAGACGCCGCAACCGACGCGATCTGCACAGACGCCGAAGCCAGTGCAATCGGACCACGTCACGCAGGCGCCGAAGCCTGCGCAGTCTGCTCAATCGGTTAAGCGCGCAGCAGATGGTCCGTCGACTGAGACGACGACGCAGCAGCAGCCGGAGTTCAAGACCGATAGCTTCCAAGCCGTGCAGTGGAACCAGGGTGCTGCAGGTGCGCAGCACGTCAAGGAGGATGCTGGCTCCGCGCGGCCGCACCACCGTCACCGCAAGCCGGAGGCAGACAGCGCGCAGCAGGCAGCGCGGGCAGAGGACACTCGCGGCCGCCGCCGCAGTGATGAGAAGCGCGAGGGCGCGGTCTCCGTGGCTGAGCTCATGGCGCGAAGCAAGCGCGGAAAGGAACAGCGGAACAAGGACGACAAGAAGTAGATGCAGGCACCACGCATGCGGGTGGCGGTGTGGGGTGATTCCCGAGCCGGCATTCACTTCGCCCTCCGTCTGGAGATGGCTGGCCACACCATTGAGAAGCTTGAGGACCCCGCCCAGCTGGACCGCTTCGATGCGCTGATTCTCGCCGCGACGGCGAGGGAGCTGGAGGCAGCTGTGGGGGATGTGGTCCCGCACGTGCGCCCGAGACAGATCGTCATCCACACCTCGTTGTTGGCCGGTGTGGAAGCGCTCGATGAGCTGGAGACGCAGGGCTGCGTGACGATTGCCGCAGCGCCAATGGGTGACTCCTACGCGGTGAGCTCACCCGATGAGGTAGCGGAGACCGTCATTAGTCTGTTGCTTTCAGAGATTCACCAGACCGCAGAAACGGTGCCTGAGGTACAACGTGCCGAGCGAGCCGCGCGGCTGTTCTACGCGGAAATGCTCGCTGCACTCACCGCGTGGGCGTCGATAAAGGCGGGGATTATCGAAGATTTTATGGGCAGCTCCTTCGACCTCGACGCCGATGACATTATCGATGCCTACCCCGCCGCCGTGGAGATCGGCATGGCGCGCAACTACCGCGATGTTGCCCGGATGGTGGGCGAGCAGGAGAAGATTGAAGAACTGGAACTGTGGGCAGTAAGAAAGGAAGCGCCGTGGCAGAGCAACTCCTAGTGGAGGACATCGAGCGCATCCGCATGGTCGGCAGTGCCTACCGCAAGACAGGCAAGCGGGTGGTGCTCGTGCCGCTGGGCCGTGACATCCATGCGGGTCACTTGGCTCTGGTGCAGGCAGCACAGCGCGTGCGTGGAGGCGTGGTTGTCGTCGCCGTTGACGACGACGCTGACATCACCGCCCTCGACGGCGTCGACGTGGTGTGGCGCTATGGCACGCAGAGCCAGCGCACGCGGATCCTCGCGCCCGATCACGGCATGGAAGATGTGAGCGCGGAGTTGACCCGCATTGTGGCGCTGACCTGTGCTTTGGGTCCCAGCGATGTGTTCATGGGGGAGAAGGACTACGAGCTGCTCGTGGCTACCCAACAAGCTTTTACGGACCTTCACATCGGGGTGCGTGTGCAGGGCGTGCCCTCGGTGCGCATGCCGGATGGGGTGGTGATGAGCCTACGCAACGCTGACGTGGCACCCGAAGCACGCGAGCAAGCCTGCGCCTTGTCAGCGGCACTCACCGCCGGTGCGTACGCGGCGGAATCCGGGGCTGAAGAGGTCGTCCGCGTGGCACGTGAGGTGCTCACTGCCGCAGGCGTCGAGCCGGAATACGTGGAGCTGCGCGGGCGCGACCTGGGTGAGGCCCCCGCAGAGGGCGATGCCCGCCTCTTTATCGCAGCCACCATTGGTGGCGTGCGGCTCATCGACAACGCAGGCGTGCCGTTGGGCATTGGCTTCCGCAATCTGGAGCAGCGTGGATAAAAGCCTGTGGCATGCGTTACAACCGGCTAGGTTGGAGGCATGAAGATCGGAATTCTGGGAGCCGGCGCCATCGGCGGATACTTTGGCGGAAAACTGAAAGCAGCGGGCCACGACGTCGCCTTCGTCGCTCGTGGTGAGACCTTGCGGGTGCTGGGAGAGACGGGCGTGACGCTGATCGACGCCCACGCAGAGCCCACCACCACCGAGGTCATTAAGGTCCCGGCTGCGCAATCCTTTGCTGAGGTCAAGAAGCTCTTGGGTGGGCTGGACGTGGCGATTATCGCGTCGAAGGCGCTGCCGGGTAACGAGACCTTTGGCAGCGCTGCAGACCGCGAGGTCCTGCAGGGGATCCCTGTGGTGACCACGCACAACTCGGTAGAGATTCCATACTTAGCGGCCGAGGAATTCGGGGAGGAAAACATCCTCGCCGGTGTTGCTCGCGTCTATGCCACCCGTCTGGGGCCGGCTCAGATCAAGCGCAATCCGGGGCCCTTATCCCTGGCTTTCGGTCCGCTGAGTGCCGATGCACCGGAGTCCCTGTGTCGCACGGGTGAGGAGCTGGCGGCCGCTCTCAAGGAGGCGGGTGCCTCCAGCAAATTCCACGACGCCGCGCTTGTCGACGTCTGGTCGAAAGCCATGTTCGTTACCTCCACAGGTGCCTTAGGCGCCTTGGTGGATAAACCAATTGGTTACCTTTGTCAGGAAATCCCCGGCCAGCTTGAGGCCTTTATGCGCGAAGTCGAGGCAGTTGGACGTGCACTCGGTGTGGACCTGCCCGACAATGTGGTGGAACAGACCATGGAGTTCGCCCGCCAGCAGCACCCGGACAACACGTCCTCCATGCAGCGTGACATCAAAGAAGGTCTACCAAACGAACTTGACGCCCAGGTCGGAGCAATCCGACGCATGGGCGCCAAGGCTGGGGTCAAGACCCCATTGTGGGACTTCGCGCAGGATGTGCTCGAAGCCCAGTTGCGCTCGTCCTAAGGCGAACGCAACAGGTGGTGGTGAGTAGCTCGGGGTGAGCTACTCACCGAGGAGGTTCTTTACTTAGAACCGATCTTGCCGTCCTTCTTCCAGACCACAACCACGGCCGGACGCGGGGTGGAGTTGCCACCGTCAGGCCAGTGGGAGGTAGCGTTCTCGAAGGTGGCGTCATCGGCCTCACCCGGGTGCTGAACGTTGACCATCACGCGGTCATCATCAACAATCGGGCCACAGGTCTCAGCACCAGCCGGGACGGTGAGGAAGCACTTGAGCTCGCCGCGGGTCTCACCGTCGACAGTCACGGCGTACAGACCGTCGTTGGAATCCAGGGCGTTGCCGTCGGTGGAAATCCACAGGTTGCCGTGGCTATCGAAGGCCAGGTTATCCGGGCAGGAAATCGGGGAGACCTTCTCCTTGTCGAAGCCACCGAAGTAGGTGTTGGCTTCCTTCGGGTCACCACAGACCAGCAGAAGGTTCCAGGTGAACTTCTCACCAGCGTGGTCGTCCTCGATCTCCATGACGAGGCCGTTCTTGTTTTCCTTGACCGGAGCGTACTCCATCGGGTCTTCCTGGTTCTTCTTGGCGTTTTCGCCAGTAGCACCGCGGTACTTGTTGTTGGTCAGAGCAACGTAGACCTTGTCGTTGGCCGGGCTGATCTCCACGTCCTCCGGGCGGTCCATCTTGGTAGCGCCGACCTTGTCGGCAGCCTCACGGGTGAAGATGGCAACTTCCTCAGCGGACATGCCATCAACGTGGGACTCGAACTTGTTGTTCTCGGTGTCAGAGGTCAGCAGCTTGACCCACTCACCGGAGCCGTCAAAAGCGCCGTCCTCCGGCAGGACACCGGAACCGTCGATTTCCTTCTCTGGGGAGTTACCTTCCATCTTGGCGACGTAGAGGGTGCCGTGGTCCAGAATGGACATGTTGTGCTTGAGGTCGCCTTCCTTGTACTTCTTGGAGGAGACGAACTTGTAGATGTACTCGAAGCGAGAGTCATCACCGGAGTAGCACACCACGGTGCCGTCCTTGGCGATGTGGATGTTGCCGGCCTCGTGCTTGTAGCGGCCCACTGCGGTGTGCTTAACCGGGGTGGATTCCGGATCGAGCGGGTTGATTTCTACGAGCCAGCCGAAGCGGTTCGGCTCGTTCGGCTCCTTGGTGACGTCGAAGCGGTCATCGTACTTCTCCCACTTACGATCGGACGGGCCCTCTTTGATGCCGAAACGCTTGAGGGACTCGGCAGCCTTCTCATCCTTGACGTCGCCACCAGCGAAGTACTGGTCGAAGTTCTCCTCGCCGGACAGCATGGTGTTCCACGGGGTCACGCCACCGGAGCAGTTGTTGAGGGTACCGAGGACCTTCTCGCCCTTCTGGTCAGCAGAAGTCTTGACAAAGTCAGAGCCCTTTGCCGGACCAACCAGGGTGAACGGGGTGGTGGCGGTGATACGGCGGTTGAGCGGACCGAATTCGCGCTTGAGCTCACCGGTGTCGCCCACCTTGGAGACCTCGAGGATGGTGTGGCCGTGGCCAGCCCAACCAATCTTGACCTGCTCTTCGGTCGGGTTCTCCGGATCGTAGTCCGGGAACATCATCGGCTCGGTGGTGTACTCGTGGGAGCACATGTAGATGAGGCGGTTCTTGTCATCTGGGTGCTCGATGAGGCCTGCGAAGTCATTGTTGAAGCCGAACTGCTTCTCAGCAGCCTCGGCGGTCTGGTTGTTGACGTCGAACTCCGGAGCGCCTTCGATGACCGGGTCGCCCCAGGCGATAAGAACGGACTGCTCGTAGCCCTTCGGGATAACAACTTCATCCTTGGTGTTCGGCTCGACCTTCTCGAAGTGCATGCCCTCAGCGGAGGTCAGCTCAATTTCCGATTCCTTGACTTCGGAGGTCTTGCCAGCGGCGCTGCTGCCAGCAGCAGAGTCTTCCTCACCCGGAGCGGCACACGCAGCCAGGGCGGAGGAGCCACCGACGGCGACGACAGCCAAGCCGCCGGCGCGCAGAGCGGTACGACGGGAGAACTGGTCACCGAAGTACGGGTTATCAGAGGTGTTCTCGCATTCGCCGAAGCAGGCGTTACCGCACTTGTAGGTGCAGGTAAGGGAGGAACGAGAAGAAGTGAACATGTTAGTCAAGAGGTTGCGGCCGTGAAGTGCCATGGGAGTGCTCCTGAGATCGTAGTAATTGAGAATCGCAGAGATGTCGTATCGGACCCTCTGAGTTAATCCTGTTAAGGTGACCAGCCGCTTGATCCCTCATGTCTTTGAGGTGAACACTCTGTGAATCGGGATCGCGCCCGCGCATAGGGATCGACTACCCTAGACAACCGTGAGCGAGAAGAAGAATACTGAAGTTAACGACGTCCCTGAGCAGCTGCGCATTCGCCGCGAGAAGCGCGCACGTCTGCTGGAATCCGGCACCGATCCTTACCCGGTGACTGTTGAGCGCACGATCTCCATGAAGGATCTGCGCCAGAAGTACCAGGTGCTGGCTGAAGGCGAAGAGCCTAGTGGTGATGAGGGAGTTACCTACCTTAACGCCGGCGAGGAGACCGACGTTGAGGTTGCTATCGCTGGCCGCCTAATCTTTATGCGCAATACAGGCAAGCTGTGCTTCGCCACCTTGCAGGATGGCGACGGCACCCAGGTACAGGCCATGCTCTCCCTGGCTGAGGTCGGCGAAGAGCGCCTTGCGGCCTGGAAGTCTGACGTCGACTTGGGTGACTTCATCTCCGTGCGTGGCCGCGTTATTGCTTCGCGCCGCGGGGAGCTGTCCGTCATGGCTTCCGCATGGACCATGGCTGCTAAGTCCCTGCGCCCGCTGCCGGTCTCCTTCGCTGACATGAATGAGGAGACCCGCGTTCGCCAGCGCTACAATGACCTCATCGTGCGCGAGGAGGCCCGCAAAAATGCCATGACCCGTGTCAAGGTCATGCGTGCGCTGCGCAATTACCTGGAGGGTGAGGGCTTCGTAGAGATCGAAACCCCGATGCTCCAGACCCTGCATGGCGGTGCGGCTGCCCGCCCCTTCGTAACCCACTCCAATGCGCTGGATATTGACCTTTACCTGCGCATCGCCCCGGAGCTCTTCCTGAAGAGGGCCGTCGTTGGCGGCATTGACCGCGTGTTTGAGATCAACCGCAACTTCCGTAATGAGGGCGTCGACCGCTCCCACTCCCCAGAGTTCGCCATGCTGGAAACCTACGCCGCTTGGGGCGACTACGACGACTGCGCACGTACCACTCGCGAGTCCATCCAGGCCGTGGCCCGCGCCGTCTTCGGCTCCACCACCGTGACGTTGGCTGATGGCACCGAGTATGACTTCGGCGGCGACGAGTGGCCGGAGATTGAGATGTACCCCTCCCTCAATGAGGCTCTGCAGCGCAAGTTCCCGGGCCAGCCCGAGGTCACCATTGACACCGACGTGGAAACGCTGAAGGGCATCGCTGACGTCATTGGTCTTGATGTGCCGAAGAACGGCGGCTGGGGCCACGGCAAGCTGGTCGAGGAAATCTGGGAGGTTCTTTGTGAGGACCAGTTGGAAGGTCCGATCTTTGTGAAGAATTTCCCGGTGGAAACCTCCCCGCTGACCCGTCAGCACCGCTCCAAGCCAGGCGTTACCGAGAAATGGGACCTCTACGTCCGCGGATTCGAGCTTGCTACCGGCTACTCCGAGCTGGTGGACCCGGTTATCCAGCGTGAGCGCTTCGAGGACCAGGCTCGCTTGGCCGCCGGTGGCGATGAGGAAGCCATGGTGTTGGATGAGGACTTCCTGGCAGCCATGGAGCAGGGTATGCCGCCGACAGCCGGCACCGGAATGGGCGTTGACCGTCTGCTCATGGCCCTGACCGGCCTGGGTATTCGTGAGACTGTTCTCTTCCCGATTGTGAAGCCGGAGGCCTAAGCCCACCGGTTTCCGCACAGCCCGCGCACGCCACCCTCTTGGCTGCGCGGGCTTGTTCATGCTGATGGTGCTCCACCGAACTGCAGCTATAGGGCAGATCACGCTGTGAGGCTACGGCCTTTGCACTTTCCGGCACCCCCGGATAGGGAAAATATTGTGACATCTCGCGGGGAGACTGCGATCGTGGAACGATGCAGGTATGAAGAAACTTTTCCCTATTCTCTCCGTCGCGATGATTGCCTGCACCGCGGCGTCCTGCTCTTCTGCTGATGACACTGCCAGCGATGAACCCCAATTCCAGCAAACCTCTACCGCAGCTTCCTCGTCCACCGACGACACTGAATCTTCGGAAGAGAGTCCGTCGCCGACGACCTCTCAGGAAGAAGAAAAGGAAAAGGATGAAGATAGTTCGGGTCTGAAGGAACGCGATCCCCAAGACTTTTTAGCAAGCAGCCTCGAACATTTTCCTAACCCTATTCCGGCCGTAGCTAGTGCCGATGGTCGGGTCCGCTGCCTCATCTATGAGGAGGCTGATGTGCCTACGTGTGCTGTCGATTTTGCTGACCCGCCGATTTACCCTGGGCTCACGCAAATGTCGTGGAGGTCAAACTTGGTGGCATTTCAGGATGACCGGGGCTTCTACCCATCGTGGGCGATTGAGTTCTACACGCCTGGTGAGATGACGCCCCTTAATGAGGGAGAAAGCGTAACCTTTGACACCGTCTCCTTCGAGGCGCCCAGCGCCAACGAGATCACGGTGAAGGCTAAAGGCCATCACTTCACCGTCAAGGATGATGGACAGTACTATTCGGACACCTTCCCGCCGAAGCCAGATGGCAACGGTAACGCCTTCGCAGGAACGGTGTGCGGCCAAATCGAAACGTCGGGTGGGGAAACCGGCAATGTCTATGTCAGGGAAGACGGTACGAACTGCGCAGACGCCATGGAGATTTTGGACAACTATGTCAACCACGACTGGCAATCCGGGGAGGGCGGAAGCCGCGGTATGTTGCCCTCTGACCTAGGTATGTGCAGCTACTCTGCGCCGCGGCTGTGGGAGGACATCCCGGAGAATCGCATGCTTGGCTGCAGTTTGAATAGCGGCGGCGGCGTTGTGGTGATTACTCCGCGCAACATGGGCACACTACAGTAGGGCCAACGCAGCATGAAGCGACTTCTCATTGTCCTTGCAGGTGCTGTTGTGGCAAGCGCCGCGGTGTCGTGTACCTCTGAGGTTTCCGAAAACACGGAATCGAGCTCGCGGTTCACAACAGTGGCACCCGCCGACTCTTCGCAGGCTTCCGAATCTGATGCTTCCGAGGAAGGCCCGCGGCCAACGACCACCACGGGGGAGAACACAGACTCGGACCTTGAGAAACGTAGCCCCGATGAGTTTATCGACACCGAAACCGGGGACTCAGCAGGGACGGTGTACGGCGTGCGTAGCCCCGATGAACGTGTGGCTTGTCTTGTGGATGCGGATGAGGATTTTCTCCGCTGTGACGCTTTCTTTGCGGATCCTCCTCTCTACCCGCAGAACAGCCCTCACTCGTGGAAATCTAACAACGTGTGGTTTGAACCGGAGAAGGGTTTCTTTCCTGCAGTGGCGGGAGGGCTGGCGTCACCTGGTCCGGTGACGCTTGAGCCTGGCAACACCGTCACCATTGGAAGCTTCACTTTTGAAGCCCTGAGCGGCGATGAATTCACCGTGACAAACGGTGAACATCACTTCACAGTCAAGAACGAGGGAGAGTACTACTCAGATACCTTCCCGCCGACACCGGATGCGGACGGCACAGCCGACATCGGAACCATCTGTGGGCAGATTCCAGGTGAAGGCAACGTGTATGCGATGGAAGACGGCACCGATTGCAATCGCGCGATGGACGCTATGAAGGAGTACATGGCTGATAGCACGAGCCGCGCCGAGGGCGGTCAGCGCCAGATTCGAAAGATTGGTGAGGCGTGGTGTTCTTTCTCTGCGCCGAGCAATCAACAAGACATCCCAGAAAACCGTCACTTTGGGTGCAGCCTGAATGGCGGCGGTTCGGTAGTCCTGCTGTAGACCCGCGCACACTCTATGAGTGCAGCCTAGGGCTGGCTGCGCGTCACGGTGAGTTCGTAGGATCCGCTGGGCGTCGTAAAGCACAGCATTGAGGTCCCCTCCGGGATGGCCGCGGTGCTCTGCGGAACGAGCCGGATGGGTCCGTTGGTGCGGCTGCGTGGGGAGGAGAGTTCGGCTGCGAGGAAACTGCCCACGTTGCTCACCATCCACGTATCTTCCTGCTGCCAAAAGCGGAGGAAGTGGCGGTGCATGGAGGCATCATCAGGGGCGAGGGGAAAGTCACCATCGCGGCCCGCCACCAGCTGCTGCCCGGGACGCACGATGATGCTGTTCCCGGCAGGGCTGATGAGGTGGAGCTCCCGCTGCATCCGTTGGGCCCTTTCTCTAGCAGGCAGGTTGGTGTTTACCCTGCCATCTCAACCGACCTGCTCGCTGAAAGTCTGGGGAGTGTCACCCAAGCCACAGTAGCTGCGCTCCGTGTGGCGCCCGTGCACAGCGAGTAGTACTCTATTCCCTTTGCGCTCCGCCACCGTGGCGAGGCGGTGTGGTTGTGGAAAGGTGTTGCTTACTGCATGTCCGCTAAGATCCCTGCGAAGGTCGTTATCAACCTCAGCATCCTCGTGCTAGGGGCCATGGTCATGATCCTCAATGAGACGTCGCTGTCGGTGGCGTTGCCAGCGATCATGGCGGACTTCGGAATCCCTGCCACCAGCGCGCAATGGCTGCTTACCGGCTTTATGCTCACCATGGCTGTGGTGATTCCGACAACAGGTTTCCTCATCGAAAGGCTCACCACTCGCCAGATTTTCCTCGCGTCGACCGGCCTGTTTCTTGTCGGCACGGTGGTGGCAGCACTTGCGCCGAGTTTTGTCATTCTTCTTTTCGGTCGCGTCCTCCAAGCGGGCGGCACGGCGCTAATGATTCCGACGCTCATGACCGTGGCCATGACCCTGGTCCCGCCGCAACGCCGAGGAACCGTGATGGGGATTATTTCCGTCGTGATTTCGGTGGCACCTGCCTTGGGCCCGACGGTTGGTGGCGCGATTCTTCAACGCTATACCTGGCATGTCATTTTCTGGGCCATGGTTCCCCTCATGGCACTCATCTTGGTCGCGGGCCTGTGGCGCTTGAGTAACGTGGGCGAGAGCCGCGACGTGCCGCTGGACGGACTCTCCGTGCTCCTATCCGCCGTTGCTTTTGGCGGGCTGGTCTACGGACTGTCGTCGATTGAGAAGATGCTCAATGGTGGTGCGTGGGTAGAGTTTGCCGTGAGCGTCATCGGAGCCGTCGGGCTCATCGTCTTCATCCTTCGTCAGCGGCGCCTTGCCCTGGATGATCGCGCACTGATGGACTTGCGCCCATTCCACGTTCGCAACTTCACGCTGGCGGTCATTATTCTGCTTGTGTCCTTCGGCCTCATGCTCGGCATGGTGACCGTCTTGCCGATCTACCTGCAGACCACCCTGGGCGCCACGGCATTCGCCACCGGCCTGGCAGTCATGCCGGGCGGTATTTTGCAGGCTTTTCTCTCACCTTTTGTGGGCCGCATCTTCGACTCTTTGGGCCCGCGCCCGCTCATGATTCCAGGGTCGCTGTTTATGGTGGTGAGCCTGTGGCTTATGGCCACGTTGGGTGAGTCCTCGACGCTGTGGATGGTGGTGGGCATGCACGTGCTGTTCTCCTTGGGCATGTGCCTCATGATGACCCCGCTGATGACTACCGCGCTGTCCTCGCTTCCGGAGAAGCTCTACTCTCATGGCTCCGCCATTATGAACACGTTCCAGCAGTTGGCAGGCGCGATGGGTACAGCTTTCCTCGTAGTCTTTCTCACCCGCGGCACGAGTGCGGGTACTGAGGCCGGTTTAAGCCCTGCCGCCGCCACAGCGCAGGGAACGCACTGGGCTTTCCTCTTTGCGGGCGTTGCCGGTATCGTCATCGCGGTGCTGGCACCGCTGCTCAAGCGCGTGGACTAACCGAGGGGACTAGCACAGTGGCAGGCGCAAGCGCGTCTCTTCGGCGTCCTCGCCCCACACCAGTACGGCACTGTCCGAGTCTTCGGCGGCCATGTAGTACAACGGCTCCGCATCGGACAGATCGTAGCTATGCACCGTGCACTGTCCGTTGGAGAGTTCCTGTCCGCCTTGGGCTGGGCCGGCCGCTTCGCGCTTCTCGACGTCCCCATAACTCGCCACCGAGTACGTCACCCCATCACCGGTACAGGTGATTTTGGCTTCCTGTCCGTCCTCTGGCGAGCGGGATTCGCAGGTTGCTCCCTCAAAGCCCTCGCCGCCGGGGTCGGAGCTGAGGAGGCCCTGGTGAGCGTCGACAAGCGCCTGCTCCTGTTCTGACCACGAGGAGCGGCCGATGAAGAACCACAGAAGACCACCGATGAGCAGCAGGGCCAGTACGCCGGTACCGAGCCCTAGCAGGAGTTTTGAGGAAGATTTCTTCTTGGGCTGCGCAGGCTGCTGCTGCGCCGGCTGTTGGACAGGCTGCTGCTGCGCTGGGTGAACGGCAGACTGCGGCGCAGTCGGGGGTGCCTGGTGGTAGGAACCCTGGGAGCGCAGAGCCTCGAGGACGGCTGCGGCGGAAGGGTAGGCCGCATTCGCGCGGAAAGCCGGATACGCAGCAGACAACAGCTGTGCGAGGCGCCCGATAACCTCTTGTGCGGAGGCCCGGGACGGGGTATACGCCGCTTCGGGGCCGACTGTGGCGAGGAACGCCGTCGAGCGATTGCTGGTTAAGATGATGCGCCGTGGATTCAATGCGCGCAGGGCATAACCGGCGCGGTCAAGCTGCAAAAGAAAGTCCACGGCGTCTGCCAGCGGGGCAAACGTGGCCAAAGCCTCTTCCCGGGAGAGATGCCGTGCGCCTACCCCGGAGCCGGTGTAGTCCGAAAGCTGTTCACCCGGGAGACAGCGGCGTACGAAGAACTCTTGCCCGCTAGTCGTTGTGCCGGTTCCCACGATGGGGGCGATGGCGCTGTGCTGAAGCTGCCCGGCCACGCCGGCTTCTCGCAGCACGCCGCGGTGCTCGGCGGAAAACAACTCCACGAGGAGCTGATTCTGAGCGGGGTCCTCAACCAGGAACAACGTGGAACCGGCACCCTGGTCTAGGACGGCGAGTTCGCGCAGCTGGTGCTGGGTAGTGAAGAATTCAGGAAGCGTAGTCACGATGAGAGGAGATCCTTAGGCGGACGATGTGGAACGTCTTTTAGTGTAAGGGACAACACGTCTTGCCACGTAGCAACGCAAGGAAGAAGCACAGCGCTAGCACACAGGCAGGTTTAGGCGGTCCTCTTCGGCATTGGGACCTGCGAGAACGAAGGCAAAACGGGCGGACACTCCGGTGGGGTAGATTCCCCACGTGCCGGGCTGATCGGGGATTTCGGCAGACGTGATGGTGCAGGCCTCACTGCTAAGCTCCTCGACGGTGTCCGGCACGATAGCGTCTCGGTCGTCCTCGGTACCAAAGTCGGCACCGACGAAGATGAGGTCATCGCTTTCGCAAATAATACGGGCCCGTTGGCCCGACTCCGGCTCTGCGGCGCGGCAGTTCATGTCCTTCCATGGCGCGCGGCCAGGGCGTGCGGGGAAGAGCAGTGGGAACTCTTGGGCGAGGACCTTCTCCTCGGCGTCCCAGCCAGTTCCAGCCAGAACCAGGCCACCGGCGACACTGGTCACAAGAAGTATGCCCGCCAGAACTGCGGCGAGAAGGGCGAAGCGACGTCGCGAGGGGGCAGTCGCGGCATTCTCGCCCGCTGAGGTGGCTGCGCGTGCGGGAACGGCGTTGGCGGGCGTGGTGGATGGTGCTGTGCCCCGCGAGGAAGGTTGCGGTGCCGTGACAGGGCCTTCCGTGTCCGCTGCAGCGGCCAGTGCTTCCATCATCTCGGTGGAAGTGGCAAAGCGCAGCTGCGGATCCGGGTGGAGCGCGGTGGCGAAGAAGGCGTTGAGGGAGGGTGCCGAGGGGCCGTCGGCAAGCGCCAAGTTCTGCGGTGTCAGTTCCGGGATGACGCGGCTGTGAGCCCACTGCTGCGGGCTCGTAGCGCGACGTAAGTTAACCAAGGTAAGCATTTCCAGCGCGATGAGTGCCAGGGAGTAGCGGTCACTGGCCGCCGTGGGCTGCGGCGGGGCCTGCGCTAACTGGGTGGGGTAGAGCTCTGGGGCCATGTATGCATCGGTGCCAACGCGCAGGCCCTCGCGGGTCATCCGGGTAGCGTCCTCATTGATGGCGATGCCAAAATCCGCGAGCATGACAGTGCATCCTTCGTCACTCGCATCACTATCCGCGATGATGTTCGCGGGTTTGACATCGCGGTGAATGACCGGGGAGGGAAGCGCCGCCAAATAATCCAGAGCTTGCGCGATGGGCGTCAGCAGATGCACGGTCTGCTCCACCGTGAACTTGGAATTCTCCAAGATCCGGCGGTTGATGCGCGCCTCCAAACTAGGCCCACGCAGGAACTTCATGACGAAATACGGTACGCCGCCAGGAGTAATGTCTCCGTCGTAGATGGGGACGATAGCTGGGTGATCCAGCGCTGCCACCGTGCGCATCTCCGCCATGAAGCGGCGGACCTCCGCATCGTCCCCAGTCGCATGCTGGGCAATAACCTTGATGGCCACCTCGCGGTCGAGGCTTTCCTTGCGGGCAAAAACAATGGTGCCCATGCCGCCGGCGCCGATCTGATGGAATTGCGAATAGCCTTTGGCACTGAGCGCAGGCTCAAGATCCAAAGGTAGGCCGGAGGCGGTGGGCTGCGCGTTCATTGCTAGGCCGCCACGATGATGGGCTGACGGATGAGGAAAGGTTCATAGCCCGCCTGACGGATGGTGATTTCGGCGGTGAAGCTGCCGGCTTCCTGAAGGGCTGCGGCCAATGTGCAGACGCCGAAATTACAGCTCACAGTGCTCTGAGTGGCTTCGTCGAGATGATTATTCCCTTCGCCATCCAACAGGGCAACGTGCCATTCGGCGTTATTCTCCAAGTCTGCCTCGTCGTCGCTGAGGTTCATCGCCTGGGCATTGAGAACGAACACACCGCCGACAGCCCACTGCAACACACCGGTGGGTGCCGAGCCACTTACGGTGCCGTCATAGCCGGAGTTGTCCACCACCGCACGCAGCATTCCGAAGCCATATTCTTCCAGATCAGAGTAATTTGCGGTGATTTCATCGACCGGCCCTGGACCTGGCTGTTTGGTGGTAATAAGGAATGAACCATCCGCTTGGCGCAGATGTAGCCCGGTAGGCTCTGCGCTTTTTGATGCCTCCGCCGCCGTCGGCGTCGCATCCGACCGGGATGTGGTGCCGTTGACTGTGAACTTCGGCGCATCCTCAGCGGTGTCCTTGTCCGTGGCGCACGCCGACAGTGTGACGAGTGCTAAGCCAAGAGCGGCCAGCGTGCGCAGCGAGAACGGGGAGAGCATGAGAGTGGACAGATCCTTGCAGCGTGGAGAAAACAGAATCAGACAAAGAGTACCAGTACTGCGCAGGAATCCAAGGTCAAATCAAGAAATGATGACTGAATTGTTATGAAAGGTGTGCATAGTATTGGGGGTGGGCCGCGGCGAACTGCGCCAGGACGATGCGCCACGAAATCTTCTGCCCCGGCTGAAATTGAGGCACGCCGAGCTTCTGCAGAGTTTCCGCCAGAGTTTGAATCTTGCGCTCAACCTTCTTTTCGGTCCACTCCAAGGTTTCGGCGAGCTCGCGCTGGGTTCCCACAACCACGCGTGGTTCAGCAGCGGGATCATCGATGAGAGGTTGGGCCAGAGCCTTGAGTAGGAGGCACTGCTCCTCGTTGGGTTCAAAGACGTGGGTTGTGAATGGGCCATCCGGTGGCAGGCTAGGTTCAGGGCTCCGTAGCGGTTGCATGACGGTAAGCTCGCATTCGTAGCTCATCGTGGCGGTGGAGAAATACAGCGTTGATGTTCCCGGGTGTAGTACTTCGATGCTGCCGGGACTCAGCACCGTGCGGCCATAGCCGCAGGAGGCCGGTGGCTGAATGGTGGCGGCGACGAAGCTGCCAATGTTTTTGAGGAACCACTGGGCGCCGTTGGACCATACCTGCAGGAATGTGCGGTGCATGGCTGGGTCGTCGGCGGCAAGGAGGATATCGCCCTGACGGCCCAAGGTGGCGGACTCGGTAACGCTAAGAAGCTGCGAGTGGCCAATAAGATCGTCGACAAGCAAGGCTCCCTGCTGTGGCTGCGACATGGTGACTGGCTCCTCCCTCAACGTGTCAACAGTGCTAACTAGGAGGTTAGTGTACTTCATGACCTGCGGTGGGAGGTTTATAGAGGGGCAGAGCACCTCGCCAATAGGGAGTGCGTTGAGGAGGCGGGGCGAGCGAGTCTGTGGTGACATCAGCTCGCTGACCATGAGAGTTCCTTATGGGGCAGAGAGACTTACGGAGCGAAACCTCCGGTATAGGGAAATGAGGGGCGACGCCGTGAGTGATAAGGAAAGGAACGGGAATCAAACGTCACGCTGTCTCCCGAACCAGCGCCGCTTATTTTAACAAGCATCGTGGGGCCCAACCTAGTGGCGGGGAGATTTCCCCAGGGGCGGCAGGCGTAGGGTGCGGCCGTGTGGGCCTGTTCGCTACCGGCGTACAGTGTGGTGAGCTGGGGAAACGGGCGTGTGATGGTGATGCGGAGAAAAATCGTGAATGGAGTGTCGGCCCCGCGCGTTAGAGTGGATGACACATTAACAGCGAAAGGTAAGAGGTCATGTTCGAGAGGTTTACAGACCGTGCTCGCCGCGTCATCGTTTTGGCGCAGGAAGAAGCACGCATGCTCAACCACAATTACATCGGCACCGAGCACATCCTCCTGGGTCTCATTCACGAGGGTGAAGGCGTTGCCGCCAAGGCCCTGGAATCCATGGGCATCTCGCTGGAGGACGTCCGCCGTGAGGTGGAGGAGATTATTGGTCAGGGCTCCCAGCCGCACACTGGCCACATTCCGTTTACCCCGCGCGCCAAGAAGGTCTTGGAGCTTTCCCTGCGCGAGGGCCTGCAAATGGGCCACAAGTACATTGGCACCGAGTTCCTGCTCCTCGGCCTCATTCGTGAAGGCGATGGCGTGGCAGCCCAGGTGCTGACCAAGCTGGGCGCGGACTTGCCGCGCGTGCGCCAGCAGGTTATCCAGCTGCTCTCCGGTTATGAGGGCGGCGAAGGCGATGGTGGCGGCACGTCCCAGGGCGGTCCTGGTCCGGTGGGCGCTGGGGCCGGCGCTGGCCAGGGTGGTCGTGGCGGTTCCGGCGGCGCCGGTGAGCGTTCCAACTCCCTGGTGCTTGACCAGTTTGGCCGCAACCTAACCCAGGCAGCTAAGGACGGCAAGCTGGATCCCGTGGTGGGCCGTGAGTCTGAGGTGGAGCGCATCATGCAGGTGCTCTCCCGCCGTACCAAGAACAACCCGGTGCTCATCGGTGAGCCCGGTGTGGGTAAGACCGCCGTGGTCGAGGGCTTGGCCCTCGACATTGTCAACGGCAAAGTCCCGGAGACTCTCAAGGATAAGCAGCTGTACTCGCTGGACCTGGGCTCCCTGGTGGCCGGTTCCCGCTACCGTGGTGACTTTGAGGAACGCCTGAAGAAGGTTCTCAAGGAAATTAACCAGCGCGGTGACATCATCCTCTTCATCGATGAGATCCACACCCTGGTGGGCGCTGGTGCCGCCGAGGGCGCCATCGATGCTGCTTCCTTGCTGAAGCCGAAGCTGGCTCGTGGTGAGCTCCAGACCATTGGTGCAACCACCCTGGATGAGTACCGCAAGCATATTGAGAAGGACGCTGCTCTCGAGCGCCGCTTCCAGCCGGTCAAGGTCGAAGAACCGTCCCTCGATGACACCATTCTGATTCTTAAGGGCCTGCGCGATAAGTACGAGGCGCACCACCGCGTGTCCTACACCGATGAGGCCCTCAAGGCTGCGGCCTCCTTGTCTGACCGCTACATCAATGACCGCTTCCTGCCGGATAAAGCCGTTGACCTTCTCGATGAGGCTGGCGCTCGCATGCGTATCAAGCGCATGACCGCTCCGGAAGGCCTGCGTGAGGTCGATGACCGCATTGCCGAGGTCCGCAAGGAAAAGGAAGCCGCAATTGATGCGCAGGACTTCGAGAAGGCCGCAGGCCTGCGCGATCAGGAGCGCAAGCTCGGTGAAGAGCGCGCGGAGAAGGAAAAGCAGTGGCGCTCCGGTGATTTGGAAGAAATCGCCGAGGTCGGCGAGGAACAGATCGCTGAGGTCCTGGCCCACTGGACTGGCATCCCGGTTCTCAAGCTCACGGAGAAGGAATCCAACCGCCTCCTTAATATGGAGGAGGAGCTGCACAAGCGCATCATTGGTCAGGACGAGGCCGTCAAGGCTGTCTCCCGTGCTATCCGCCGCACCCGTGCAGGCCTGAAGGATCCGCGCCGACCGTCCGGTTCCTTCATCTTCGCTGGTCCGTCCGGTGTGGGTAAGACCGAGCTATCGAAGTCCCTGGCTAACTTCCTCTTCGGTTCGGATGATGACCTCATCCAGATCGATATGGGTGAGTTTCATGACCGCTTCACTGCCTCCCGTCTCTTTGGTGCTCCTCCGGGATACGTGGGCTATGAAGAGGGTGGCCAGCTGACCGAGAAGGTCCGCCGCAAGCCGTTCTCCGTCGTCCTGTTCGACGAGATTGAGAAGGCCCACAAGGAGATTTACAACACCCTCCTGCAGGTGCTTGAGGACGGCCGCCTGACCGATGGCCAGGGCCGCAACGTGGACTTCAAGAACACGGTTCTCATCTTCACCTCGAACCTGGGTACCCAGGACATCTCCAAGGCTGTGGGCTTGGGCTTCACCGGCTCCTCTGAGACCGATTCTGATGCGCAGTATGAGCGCATGAAGAACAAGGTCCATGACGAGCTGAAGAAGCACTTCCGCCCAGAGTTCCTCAACCGTATCGATGAGATTGTGGTCTTCCACCAGCTCACCCAGGAGCAGATTGTGGAGATGGTGGAGCTGCTCATTGGCCGCGTGGAAAAGCAGCTGTCCGAGCGCGATATGGGCATCGAGCTCACCCAGAAGGCTAAGGACCTGCTGGCCAAGCGTGGTTTCGACCCAGTCCTTGGTGCACGTCCGTTGCGTCGTACTATTCAGCGCGAGATTGAGGACCAGCTCTCCGAGAAGATCCTTTACGGTGAAATCGGTGCCGGTGAAATCATCACCGTGGACGTCGAGGGCTGGGACGGCGAGTCCAAGGACAACTCCTCGGCCACCTTCACCTTCACCCCGCGTCCGCGCCCGCTGCCGGAGGATACCTTCGATGAAGAGCTCGAGAACTTGGAGGACATCGCCGTGCGCGAGGCTGATGAGGAAGCATCCTCGGATGAGCCGGATACCATCAGCCCGGATGTCCTTGGGGAGTCTGGCAGCGATTCCGCTGACGAGTCCCATAACGATGATGGCGATGACGGCAACCCGCCGCCGGCAGGCGCTGGCGCCGGTCAGCCGCTCTAAGCGCTGACTCTGGCCCAGCCACTGGGCCCATGAGGAATAGCCCCGAACCGCATGCGTGTGAGACCACGTGCGGTTCGGGGTTTGCTGTGCGTGACCTTCACGCAGCGGCACGCCCCCAGTCCACCACTAGAAATGAATCAGCCGGACTTGGGCCAGTTTAGTGCGGAATAATCCCACCTCACGGCCGAAAACCACCAGGTAGCAGTGTCAAGAGTCACGTTGCTCACCCACCCAAGACCTAAGTCAGGCCACAATGACCGTTTCCATAGAGCCCTGCACGCCTCTTCCCAAACGGATTACCTCTTCGCTCCCCTCGCAATGCGCAACGTCTGCATCGCTCCATCGACATGCTGGAAGCATCTTACAAAAGGCGTCTGACAAAAGGCATCAGTCATAAGGCGTTTTCACGGCTGAAAACGCCATTTACTCATTGCAGATGGCGTTTTTAGACCCAAAGATGCCCTTTGCCAGATGCCTTTTACAAAACGCCCTCCTGCCTTAGGTCAATTTAGTGCGGAACAATCCCACCCCTCCGCCGAAAACCACCAGGTAGCAGTGTCAAGAGTCACGTTGCTCACCCACCCAAGACCTAAGTCAGGCTAGAACTGAATCAGCACACCGTCTCGTGCGATTCGTGCTCCGGGTGCTCAATCTGGATGGTGGAGTGCTCGATGCCGAGTTCGTGCAGGGCGTGCTGGGCGGCATCCAACAGCGGGCCGGTGTCGACGGTGCCGTCACGCACGATGTGCACGGTCGTGAGCACGCTTACGCCATCCAGGCTCCACAGGTGTAGGTCGTGGATGTCGGCAACGCCCTCGACCTGCCGCAGCGCGGGCTCGATTGCGCTGGCGTCGAAGCCCGCCGGAACCTGCTCGAGCAGCACGCTCGCCGATAGCCGCATGAGCTGCCACGCGCGCGGCAGCACCATCGCCGCGATCACTAGGGAGGCGATCACGTCCGCAGCCACGAACCCGGTAGTCAGCACCACGATGCCCGCCACGATCACTGCCACCGAGCCGAGCATATCGACCAGCACGTGCAAGAACGCACCCTCCACGTTGATCGAGGATTCGCGGTGGCGGTGCAGAACCCACGCCGACAGTGCATTCGCCACCAGGCCGATCACCGCGATGATCAGCATCGTTTTTCCCTGTACTTCGGCCGGGCTCTGCAGTCGGCGAACCGCCTCGACGACAATCCACACCGAGATCACCAACACCATTACCGCGTTCGCCAGCGCCGCAAGCACCTCCACCCGCCGGTAGCCGTAGGTGGCCTGGGCTGATGCTTGTCGGCGACCCACCAGCACCGCTAGCACCGCAATGATTAACCCAGCGGCGTCAGAAAGCATGTGCATAGCATCCGCCATCAACGCCATTGAACCCGCCAACCAGCCGCCGATCAGCTCCGCGAAGAAGACGGTGCCGGTAATGCTGAGCGCGATCAGAAGTGCGCGCAGCGGCGTGCTGGAGTGATCATGGTCGTGGTGCTCGTGTGCCATGCACTCAGCCTATCGTCGCTGATGCTTATTGACAATAAAATGAAAGAGGATGGCGGCGGGCGCAGCCGGCGACTCCAAGTCAGGTTCTTTGTGTGAGTCCTGGGGGCGAGTCTAGGATTCAGCAGGCTGGCAGTTCGATGGGGCGGGGACATCCTTGAAGCGGTCGATGAGGTATCTCGTGCCGCGCAGAAGCGAACGGGCCATTGGCGCGGCATGGTTGGCGCCGGAGCCGGGGCGCACATTGACGGCGCGGGCATCCTCAAATTGGACGGTGCCGCCAGCCGCGCAGAAATCGCGGGCCATGGTGCGTGCCTGCTGATAAGGAATGATGTCATCGGTGGGGGAATTCATGACCAGCATTGGCGCATTGAGAGCATGCTGGCCTAGGCGCTGTTCCCTCAACATGCGGGAGGCCGCTGGTTTGCGGCGCAGCAATTCTTCAAAGGATTCACCGTTGTTCGTGAGCTCGCTGGTGCGGACATTTCCCCAGGCAGACATAGAATCACGGGCACAGAAAGTCTCGGCATCAGTGAGGAACTTGCGCCCGCGGGGGTTCAGCTCATCGATGATTTCGTGTGAGAATTCGGGGCTGCGCTCGGCAAAACCATTGATGGCATAGCCCAAGACGTGGACAAGGGACGAACCATCGACGGCACGCATGACTTCGAAAAGGTCTGCAGGTGGCGCGCCGGCAAAGGTGCCCTTGACGTTGAGCTCAGGCGCATAGGTGGCCGCGTACTCGCCAGCGGCGGCAGCTGCGCCACCGCCTTGGGAATAACCGGCGAGGCCGACGGGGGCAGTGTCCGGTGCACCGGCGAGCTTGAGGCCGGCGCGGGCGGCGTCAAGAACCGCGTGGGCTTCTTCGATGTTGTTCACGTAGGAGTGGTGGCCGGGAGTGCCGAGCCCGATGTAGTCCGTGACCACAACACGCACGCCCTGCGATAGGGCGAAGTCGTAGAGTCCTGCGGCAGCATCGAAGTTCTGGTCCCTGCCTCCGGCACTAGGTGCTGTGTAAGCACGTGACGGCGCGCACTGGTCGCCCGCCCCGCGAGTTCCTGGAGCGTAGACAATGGTAGGCCGCTCACCAGGCCCGTTCCACGGGACCTTGGGTTCGAAGACCATGCCGGTGACGGTCGTAGGCTCACCGTTCATGAGGGTGGAGGCGTAGGAAATGGCCGTGATCCTCGCGTTGGGCTGTTCGGTTGGGGCGGCGGAGTGCACGGTGCCCGGGGGAACTGCCTGTGCTGCTGGTGTGGCCACGGCGACGGCCGCAGCAGTCGCAAGAGCAGTAATCAGGGCTTTAATTCTCACGATGTTGAGCGTAGTCTTCCTAGCTCAGTTGCGCATCCGCGCTAAGCTTGCTGGCATGGGAATTTACTATCGCAAGCGGAAGAAGACCGGTAAGAACAGCTGGATTAACGTCTCTGGCTCCGGTGCGTCGATGTCGACGAAGGTCGGACCCGTGACCTTTAATTCCCGCGGTGGCATGTGGGTCAACCTGCCCGGTGGCCTGAATTTCCGGGGGCGCTGGCGTTAATGAACTCTCACCCCAGCACCGACTATGTCCGGATGGGGTATGAGGCTGACGTCGTCTTGCGTTTGGGCATGATGCTCATGGGCGCGGGCACGTCGGGCTATCGGGTGCTGCGCGGCATGAAACGTGCTGCTCGCGCGCTGGGCTTCGACCGGCTTGATGCTGACGTTGGTGTCACCCAAATCACGTGTACCTTTCACCGCGGCCGTGATTTTCGGACCGTTGTGGCCCAGCAGCATTCACCGGCCGTCGATGCCTCTCGCATCGAGGCTCTTGAGGACCTCACCCACAACCGCCTGTTTTCAGGAATTACCGCTGAGGATCTCAGCGCCATGCTCGATGTCATCGAGTCCACGGTGATTAAACGGTGGAACCGCTGGCTCTTGGCCTGCGCGGCAGCCGTTGCCTGTGCATCTTTTGCTGTGCTCAATTACTTCACCGTCTATGCGGTCGTCCTCGTTGCGCTGGCGGCTTTCTGCGGTCAGTTGACCCGCGCCTCACTGCATCACAAACACGTGCACCAGCTCGGCTGCATCGTGGCGGGCGGAACAGTAGCGAGCCTGGTGTATTTCATCACCACCAAGGCGGTTGCCGCCACAGGCATCGCGAACCCCGCCGATTTTTCCTCCGGTTATGTTGCGGCGGTGCTGTTCCTTATCCCAGGATTCCCGCTGTTCTCGGCGCTTATTGACCTCGCACGCTTCGACTTCGGCGCGGGCCTGACCCGCTTGGCGTATGCGCTGACCATCATTACCGCGGCCACTTTTACCGTGGCGCTGGTGAGCTGGACCACGGAACTGACACCTGAACCAGGCATCCCGAGCCCCGATGCCCAATGGTATATCGCAGCAGCCGTGGCAAGTTTCCTCGGCATTTCTGGTTTTGCCTTCTTGTTCAACTCCTCTCGGCGGATGGTACTGGTGGCGGCGTCGGTGGGGACGGTGGCCAACATCGTGCGCCTGTTCCTCATCAGCTGGGGAGCGACCAACTACGTGGGCGCTTTCATTGGCGGCCTCATCGTGGGTCTGTTGGGTGCGGTGGCGTCCAAGCGTGCACACCTGCCGCGTATCACTACGACGGTGCCGGCGTCTGTCATCATGATCCCGGGCACCGCCATGTTCCGCACTGTCTACCACCTCAACGTGGGCAACATGGACCAAGCCTTGAACAACCTCGCCATCGCCTCAATGGCCGTCGTGGCGATTGGCTGCGGTCTTGTCTGCGCCCGCATGCTTACTGACCGCAACTGGACCATGGGTCGGCTCATCGACTTCTCCCATCGCCCTACTGAGGCAGATGGAACAGCCCCTCCTCGTTCTGCTCCATAAGACCATCGTCGAGCAGCGAAGCGAGTGCGCGGGCGCGCTGCGGAGCGTCCTCCCAGACGGCGTCCAACTCGGACTGGGGAACGGGGTGGGGTGAGGTGCGGAGGACGTCGAGAAGCAGCCCACGTACTTGGCGGTCCGTGCCGGTAAACTTCTGTACGCGCTTCTTCGCCCGCGCAGCCTCTTCCTCACTCGGCTCGGGGCATCCGGCTAGCTGCCAGGCACACGTGGTTTTAATGGGGCAGGCCATGCAGTCCGGATTCTTCGCCGTGCACACGAGCGCTCCCAGCTCCATGAGCGCCGCCGAAAAACGCGGCCCATTCTCCTCCGGAAGAAGCTCCTCCACCTGTGCCAACTCGCGCTTCGAGGGTGTCGGCGCCAGGAACCGGCCTTCCTCAGCACGGGCATAGACGCGGCGCACGTTGGTGTCTACCACCGGCACGTTGCGCCCAAAATGAAACGCCGCGACCGCCCGTGCGGTGTACTCACCGATACCGGGCAGGGCCAAGAGCTTGTCGACGTCCCCCGGAACGTCACCCTCCCCAATCTCCTTCGCGCATTCCCACAGCCGTAACGCGCGCCGCGGATAGCCTAGCTTGCCCCAAGCACGCAGCACATCGGCTTTGGACGCCGCCGCGAGATCCTGGGGCGTGGGCCAGCGTTGCATCCACTCTTTCCACTGCGGGGCTACGCGCGCAACGGGAGTCTGCTGGCTCATGACTTCGCTGAGCAGTACACCCCAGGCCGAGGTCTCCGGTACACGCCAGGGCAGGGGGCGCTCGTTAGCGTCGAACCACTCCATGACAGCTTGGGTATCCATAAACACCTCAGTGTAGGGGTGGTGGGACTAGAGTGTGAATCATGCCTCTAGTACATGTGCCGCACCGTCCACAGGAAGTCTGGGAAGCCCTCCAGGAAGGTAACCGTCGCCTCGTGAGCGGAAACCTCATCGCCGTTAATCAGGATGCCAAGCTGCGCGCCGGGTTGACCCAGGGCCAAGACCCGCGCGTTATTGTGCTGGCCTGCTCGGATTCCCGCGCACCGATTGAGCACGTATTCAACATTGGTTTCGGTGATGCCTTCGTCATCCGTACAGCGGGGCACATCCTGGATAGTGCGGTGATGGCGTCGCTGGACTATGCCCTGGAGAACCTCAACGCCAACCTGCTCGTCGTGATGGGGCATCAGTCCTGTGGTGCGGTGAGCGCGGCTTCCGATTTCCTGGATGGCGGCGAGCTGCCGACGGGGCTGCAGCGCCCCATCATTGAGCAGGTCGCGGTAGCGTCCATGGTGGCTCGGCGCGATGGCCGCGAGGACCGCGCTGACTTTGAGCGTGAGAACACCGCGCAGACGGTATCGCAGATCATCTCAGACGTCCCGGCGGCGCGCGAGCTTCTCGACGCTGGAACGCTCGGTATCGTCGGCCTGCGCTACCTCCTTGAGGACTCCAGCGTGGAGACCGTAGTCCTCCACGGCGTGCAGTAGCGCGACAATAAGGCTGCGTGATGGGGGTGGTGGGGAAAGAACAAGACACGCGGCCTAACGCTGGCCCGGGTAAGCGCTCAGTCCCCTTAAACTAAAGGCTGTGACTGAGCCAACCCGTACCTCGAAGCCGCTGCCGCGCGAGATTTATGTTCGCCGCCGCATTGCCGCGCTCGTGGCGATTCTGGTGCTCGTGGTCATCCTTATCTGGGCGGCCACTGCGCTTTTCGGTGGGTCTTCGGAGGATAAGGAGTCGCAGCCGGCGGCAGCGTCCAGCAGCTTGGTTCAGCCCTCCGAGCAGCCGACCACCTCGCAGTCCGAGGAGGCTGAGTCTGCGGTCCCAGCATCCGAATCCGAGGAGGAGCAGCCTTCGGAAGAAGGCTCGGATGATGCTGAGAAGAGCGAAGATTCCCAGAACACCGAGCTGGTCGTGGATCCCTCGAAAACGGAGTGCTCCTTGGATGACCTCAATGTCATGGCCAAGACCAAGGAGGACAGTGTTCCGGGTGGCAAGATGCCAACCTTCTACATGGAAGTCTTCAACCCCACCACGAAGGATTGCTCCATCGACCTTGACGAGCAGCAGCTGCGCTTTGAGGTCTACAAGATGGGCTCCAACGAGCGCGTCTGGTCTGATACCGATTGCTATGCCTCCGTGGAGACCGGTAAGCAAACCTTCAAGTCTGGCGAGACTCGTTTCTTCCAAGCCGACTGGTCCCGCAAGCGCTCTGAGCCGGGGCAGTGCACGGAGCGCCCAGAGGCCGAATCCGGTGCATACTTCCTGCACACCGTCATCGGTGACAACTACTCGGCAGCCCTGCCATTCAACCTGCTCTAAGCGCCAGCTTTCGCGGCAGCACTAGGTCAGTGCTAGCTCAGCGCAGAAATTGCCTCACTCAACGTGGATGCTTGGTGCACGCGCATACCGGTGACTTCCACCTTGCCGGGCGGGACGATGGCCTGGCGGTAGCCCAAACGCGCAGCTTCCGCCAGACGACGATCCAGGTTGGGCACGCGGCGTACCTCGCCGGCTAGGCCGACTTCTCCAATAACCACGGTCTTTGGTGGCAGCGGCCGCTCGTGGAGCGAGGACCACGTGGCTAGGGCTACCGCGAGGTCTGTTGCCGGTTCCTGAATCTTCATGCCACCTACAGTGGCGACGTAGGCGTCTTTGTCGTTGGTGCGCTCGCCCGCCCGAGCCTGCAGGACGGCAAGGACCATGGGGACGCGGTTGGCATCCAAACCAGTCACGACGCGGCGAGGGTTCTTGGCCACCGGATCAACCGTGAGTGCTTGTACCTCCGCGAGAATGGGGCGCACACCATCCATGGCTACCGTGACCGCGGAGCCGTCCGGTGTGCTACCACGGTGGGAAAGAAACAACCCGGACGGATCCGCGACCTCGCGGATGCCGGCGGCGGTTTGCTCAAAGCAGCCCATCTCATCGGTAGCGCCGAAGCGGTTCTTGAGCCCGCGCAACAGCCGCAAAGAGGACTGGCGGTCACCTTCAAAATTCAACACCACATCGACGAGGTGCTCGAGTACGCGCGGACCAGCCACGTTGCCATCCTTGGTGACGTGCCCCACGAGAAGGATCGGGATTCCAGTGTTTTTAGCCAGTGTGGTCAGTGCAGCGGTGACCGCGCGGGATTGTGCCACGCCTCCAGCTACACCTTCAACGCCCGCTGCATGCATGGTCTGCACTGAGTCCACAATGATGAGACTGGGCTTGAGCTGTTTGACGTGTCCGAAGACAACATCCAAATTCGACTCGGCAGCCAGATAGAGTGTCTCGTGCAATGCACCGGTGCGCTCAGCGCGGGCGCGGACCTGTCCAGCTGATTCCTCCGCAGTGGCGTACAACGCCGTGCGGCCTAGTTGTGCCCAGCGCGAAGCGACCTCGAGTAGCAGCGTGGATTTACCTACCCCCGGCTCGCCTGCCATAAGCACAACGGAGCCGGGCACGATACCGCGCCCAAGGACGCGATCGAGCTCCCCAATCCCGGTGTTAAGCGCCTTGGTCTGTGCCGCCCCCACCTTGGTGATGGGGACAGCCGGGCTCGTTGGCGTGAGGCCCGTCGGCCGACGTCCACTCATCGCTGCCTGCGCGGCACTGCTTTCCTGCGCGGCAGCAGTTTCCTGCAGCGTTCCCCACGACCCGCACTCAGGGCAGCGGCCCAACCACTTGGGGGAGACGAAGCCACACTCGGTGCACGTGTGAACGGGACGAACCTTTTTAGCCATGCCTCTTACTGTAGTAAGCGGCCCGGACATCGAGGATTCTGTTTACTCATCATCAAGAAATCTTTATTACCCCCATATGGAAATATTCCCCACGAACCTAGGCATCATCATCACTAAGGCCCTACAGTGTTAGTCAGGTTACGGGCAAAACTTTAATAAGTGATGCGTGAAACCGTCCCCCCATGCACAACTCTCACAACCCCAAAGGTGATTTTATGAAGATCCGTCGTACCCTCGTCGCCGCCGGTGCTGCTGTTGCTATCGCCCTGGCTGGTACCCCTGCTGCCTCCGCCGCTCAGGCACCGCAGCCGCTCGCAGATGTCCTGACGCAGATTACCAACGTTGCTGGCTATGATGCTCAGAACGTCATCCTCGTACCGGCAGCCCTGTCCTCCTTGGGCTTCATTTTGAACGTTCTGTAATAACCCCGTAACTATCCCCCTCAAAGAATCATTCAAGGAGACACAATGAAGAAGATCCGTCGTTCCCTCGTTGCAATCGCTGCTGCATCCGCCGTCGCTGTGGCTGGCACCCCGGCCGCTTCCGCTGCTTCCTACCCGGAGCCGCTGAACCAGGTCATGGACACCATGATTCGGTACGGTGGCCCGCAGGCGCCGAACCTCCTGCTGGTTCCGGCCACCCTGTCCACCCTTGGCTGGGCCCAGGCAATCCTCGCTAGCTCCTCTGTGCGCTAAGAGCCTGTAGAACTCACCACTCTGTCGCCGCCGTGCACTTTCTGTGTGCGGCGGCGTTAGTGCGTTTTAGGAGGGAGAAGGTCCAGCAATGCGAAACCGCCCTAGCTGCACGCTGTGCCAACCAGGGCGGTGTGAAGTGTGCAGCTAGGGCGGCGTGAAGCCTCGTGGGGGAAGCTTTACTTAGCCTCGGTGTAGCCCTCTTCGGACTCCGGGTCGCGGTCAAACTTACCGGCCTCCAGCGGGGAGGCGGACACGGTGGCGTCGACCTCAATGGTGCCGGTGTTGAAGGTGAAGGTCACCGGGCGGGAGCCGCCAAAGGCGAAGCCATCGTTCTCCAGGGAAGTGGTCACGTAGGTGACGTTGTTGTCCTTCTCATCCTTCGGAAGGTTCTCCAGGTTGGTTGCGGAATCGCCGTACAGTGCCTGATCGCGGGCAATCGGGGTAGCGCCCTCGATGACGACATCCTGGCCGTCAACGCTGACGGATTCCAAGGTGACCTCATCGACCTTGTAGCCCTGGTTCACGGCGATGAACTTCAGAGAGGTTTCACCGGAGTCCGGCTCAACCTGAATGGTGACGTCACGTACGGCCACCTTGCCATCTTCGGTGCTGGCGGTTGCGCCATCGACAGCTGCAACCTTCTCTGCGGTCTGCGCAACATGACCAGCCGAGCAGGACGCCAGCGCCAGCGCGGAAAGGGCGGTAACTGACATGATGGCACCGCAGCGAGCGGCGGACTTCAGGGACTGCACTGTGAGTGTCCTCCATTGAATTGCGATCACAAAGCTTATCAACGCTTTAGCCTAGTCCCTCTCCACGAAAAGCACACAGTTTCCGCAAACCCCTTGGGTAAACCGGGGGTAGCCGTGCTTCACCGCGTACGCGTCGTGGTGTATAGCCTCCCCGCGATGCCTCAGCGGGCGGGGGTGAAATCCTGCGTGCTAGAATCGATTCCCTGTATATGCGGCCCATCGAGAGCTAAGCGAGCGTCCTCGATGAGCATCGTCTTCAAAGGCTTCACAAGGAGTGGCAATGGAATTTAAGGTCGGAGAGGTCGTCGTCTACCCGCACCACGGCGCCGCCAAAATCACGGCGATTGAAACGCGCGAGATGGGTGGCGAGACCCTCGAGTACCTCGTCCTCCACATCAACCAGTCCGACCTGGTTGTCCGTGTGCCCTCCAAGAACGTCGAAATGGTTGGCGTCCGTGACGTCGTGGGCAAGGAAGGTCTGGAAAAGGTCTTCTCGGTTCTGCGTGAGGTAGACGTCGAAGAAGCCGGCAACTGGTCCCGCCGTTACAAGGCCAACCAGGAGCGCCTCGCCTCCGGCGACATCAACAAGGTTGCTGAAGTCGTTCGTGACCTGTGGCGCCGCGACCAGGACCGTGGCCTGTCTGCTGGTGAGAAGCGCATGCTGGCCAAGGCGCGCCAGATTCTCGTTGGTGAGCTCTCCCTGGCTAAGCCGGTCGATGAAAAGAAGGCCGACACCATGATGGAGGAAATCGACGCCACCATCGAGCGCCATCGTGCCGCAGGTTTGGTGGACGATAAGTCCATCACTACCGACGTTGATAGCGACATCGATCTTGATGATCTCTCCTTCGATGACGAAGACTAAACCTCGCGTCATCGCGCTCGTTGCGGCTGCGGGTAAGGGCACGCGCCTCGGCGCCGCGGTGCCTAAAGCTTATGTCGAGCTGCGCGGGCGCACTCTTCTGGAGCGCTCCGTCCAAGCGATGGTTACCTCCGGCATCGTCGATGAGGTCATCGTGCTCGTCAGCCCCACCATGGAAAGCTACGCGGAGCGCATCCTAGCTCGCGTCGAGGCTGACATTCCTCTCCGTCTTGTCCACGGCGGCGGCGAGCGCGCCGATTCCGTGTGGGCAGGCTTGCAGGCCATCCCAGAAGAGGACGCCGTGGTGCTCATCCACGATGCGGCCCGGGCTTTGACGCCTCCGGGGATGATCGCGCGCGTCGCCAAGCGCGTGCTCGATGGGGCCGTCGCCGTTATCCCAGTTGTGCCCGTGGCAGACACCATTAAAGAAGTCGAGGGGGAGACTGTCCTGTCCACCCCGGACCGCTCCCGTCTGCGCGCAGTGCAGACGCCGCAGGGCTTCAACTTGGCCGCGTTGCGTCAGGCCAATATGGATTATTGGGAGCAGGACCCGGATTTCACCGCCACGGATGATGCCAGCCTGATGGAATGGCACGGCGCGCGCGTGGAGACCGTGCAGGGTGATACCTTCGCTTTTAAAATCACCACTCCCATTGACCTCGTCCTCGCCAGGGCTGTGACAGATGAGGCCGAACCGACCATTTTTGAGGTGCCCAGTGACTAACCCCATCATCCCGCGCGTTGGTATTGCCACAGACGCCCACCAGATCGAACCCGGCAAAGAGTGCTGGATTGCCGGCCTCCTCTTCGAGGGCGCAGATGGCTGCGAGGGCCACTCCGATGGAGACGTGGTGGCGCATGCGCTTGTCGACGCCTTGCTGTCCGCCTCCCACCTCGGTGACCTCGGATCCTTCGTGGGCGTGGGCCGCCCGGAATATGATGGCGTATCCGGTGCGCAGCTGCTGCGCGAGTGCCGAGAGCTGCTGGAGAAGGAAGGTTTCACCATCGGCAACGCCTCCGCCCAGCTCATCGGCCAAACCCCTAAGATGGGGCCGCGCCGCGAGGAGGCTGAGTCTGTGTTGAGTGAGATTCTTGGTGCGCCGGTCTCCATTTCTGCGACCACGACTGACCGTCTCGGCTTCACCGGGCGCGAGGAGGGCCGCGCCGCCGTGGCCACCGCCGTGGTCTGGCGCGCCCCCAATTCCTAACGTAAAGTCGAGGGAGAGGAGGCTGCCGTGGCATTGACAATGCGAATTATAAATACCGAGGCCCTGCGGGCTCGGTATGGGGAACTCCTGCATGCCTTAGAAGTAGCCATTGGGGCGAACCTTAGTTCTGAAGATCTGCGCATGCTCGCAGAATCCGGCCGTTTTTCCACGGAAGAGCGCGACCTTTATGACGAACTCCGTCGCGTAGAGCTGATGCTTGAACGCTAAATGACGGTGCGCATGGGGGGACTAGGGCAACATCTGACAGCAGAATTTTTTAACTGGGTGCATGCCGTGCATGTGAAGGTTTTGCCCCTCAATGAAGATTCCGATATCCGCGTGTGGACAGATCTCAATCCAGACGATGGCACTGGATTGTTAGAACTTCACGCACCGTTGGTCTACGGGGTAGGAAGTCAGGGAGGCGATCGGTTTTCCTACAGCGACCTTTTCGAATCCGTTGTTCGCTTTCACACGTCCCTGTCGCCCGATGAATCATCTCTCAGCGTGAAGTCGAGCAAATTCGAGCTGCGTGTAGGAACAGCCCCAGGCGTTCGTTTCGAATATGAGCGAGAGAATCGTACTGCTCCGACGGCCCACATTCACCACTCAGGGGTGGCCGGACTGTTGAGTCCCGCACTAATGAAGAACTTTTCTGGGGTGAAGAACCCTCGAAAGAAGGGCCGAATTGAGGATATACATTTTCCTATTGGCGGCCGTCGGTTCCGGGTATCCCTGGAGGATTATTTTTTCTTTCTTTTTATGGAGTGTGGCTTTCGTTCACGTCCCGGTTGGAAAAGCTTTCTTGCGCAGAGCCGAGAAAAGTGGCTCGATGATCAGTTGCGCGGAGCGGTAGCCGATAATCAAGAGGTTGCTGCGCAAGTACTACGAGAAATAGGCTACACCGTCGAAAAGAAAGGCACGGCACCTAGTGCTGAGGCGCGGGGGCATCGGCCATGGTGAATTCCCACCGGAGGGTCAATTAGACTAGTCGGCGTGAGTACTTTGCGCATTTTTGATACCGCCACCCGCACCCAACGTGACTTTGAGCCGGTTCGCCCCGGCCATGCCTCGATTTATCTCTGTGGCGCCACTCCGCAATCTCAGCCGCATATCGGCCACCTGCGCTCCGGCGTGGCCTTCGACATTCTGCGCCGTTGGCTTCTGGCCCAGGGCTATGACGTGGCACTCGTGCGCAATGTGACGGACATTGATGACAAGATTCTGACCAAGGCCGCAGAAAACAACCGCCCGTGGTGGGAGTGGGTATCCACCTATGAGCGCGAGTTCACCAAGGCCTACAACACCCTCGGTGTGCTCCCACCCTCGGTGGAGCCGCGCGCGACGGGCTTTGTCACGCAGATGGTGGAGTACATGCAGAGGCTTATCGACGCCGGCTATGCGTATGCCGTGCCTGGTGGCACCGCAGGAGAAGACGCCTCCGGCTCGGTTTATTTCGACGTCGCCGCATGGAATGTCGCCGAAGGTTCTGATTACGGTGCGCTGTCCGGTAATCGCGTCGAGGATATGGAGCAGGGCGAGTCGGAAACCGAAGGTAAGCGCAGCCCGCAGGATTTCGCGCTGTGGAAGGCTGCCAAGCCGGGTGAGCCGGCTTGGCCGACGCCATGGGGTAGGGGCCGCCCCGGCTGGCACCTGGAGTGCTCCGCTATGTCCACCTACTATCTGGGCAGCGAGTTCGACATTCACTGTGGTGGTCTGGACCTGCAGTTCCCGCACCACGAGAACGAGATTGCGCAGTCCCATGCGGCGGGCGATAAGTTCGCCAACTACTGGATGCACAATCACTGGGTGACCATGTCTGGTGAGAAGATGTCCAAGTCCCTGGGCAACGTGCTCTCCATCGCCAACATGCTGGAGATTGTCCGCCCGGTGGAGCTGCGCTACTACTTGGGCTCCGCGCACTACCGTTCCGTGCTCGAGTACTCCGAGGCCGCGCTTACGGAGGCTGCTGCGGGCTACCGCCGCATCGAGGACTTCGTGGGCAAGTTCGAGGGCGTCGAGAAGGGCGAGTGGACCCCAGCCTTCGCAGAGGCCATGAATGATGACATCGCCGTGCCGAAGGCGTTGGCGGAAGTCCACACCACGGTGCGTGCAGGAAATAAGGCCCTTGCTGAAGGCCGCCGGGAAGAGGCCGAGCGCCTCGCCGGAGCAGTGCGCGCCATGGCTGCGGTTCTTGGCTTTGATCCGTGCGATGAACAGTGGAAAGATGGTGGCGAAACAAGCGGCGCTGTCGCGGCACTGGACGTTCTTGTCCAGGCTGAGCTTGAGCGCCGTACGACCGCCCGCGCAGAGAAGGACTGGGCTACTGCGGACGCTGTGCGCGACCGCCTGACCGCCGCGGGTATTACTATCACTGACACCGCCGACGGTCCCACCTGGTCCCTGGCGGACTAACCGTCCTTGGGCTAGGCCAAGGACAACAAAGGAGAAGAACCATGGCACGCACCCACGGCCGCGGCGGCGCGGGCGCCCGCAAGTCCAACAAGAAGGGCGCTACGAAGGGCTCGGGCGGTCAGCGCCGCAAGGGCCTGGCTGGAAAGGGCCCCACGCCCAAGGCGGAGGACCGTATTTACCACGCCAAGCACAAGGCAAAACTGGAGCGCGAGCGCCGTAACTCGGGCCGCCACCAGAAGGAAACCGCAGAGATGGTCGTGGGCCGCAACCCGGTCATCGAGTGCCTCCACGCCAAGGTGCCGGCCACCTCGCTCTACATTGTGCAGGGCACGCGCAACGATGCCCGCCTGTCGGAGGCCGTGGCCATGTGCAATACCCGCAACATCCCCATTCTTGAGGTGCAGCGCCACGAGATGGACCGCATGACTGGCAACGGTCTGCACCAGGGTATCGGCCTGCAGATTCCGCCCTACAAGTACGCCGAGGTGCATGACCTCATGGATCGCGCGCGCGACGCTCAGGAACCGGGCATGTTCGTCATCCTCGACAACATTACGGATCCCCGTAACCTCGGCGCGGTTATCCGCTCCGTCGCTGCTTTCGGCGGCCACGGCGTCATCATCCCGGAGCGCCGTTCGGCCTCCGTTACCGCGGTGGCTTGGCGCACCTCGGCCGGTACCGCAGCACGCCTGCCTGTCGCGCGCGTGACCAACGTGACCCGCACCGTGCAGGAATTCCAGAAAGCCGGCTACCAGGTCGTTGGCCTGGACGCCGGCGGCGAGCACACGCTCGACACCTACACGGGTGGCAAGGATCCCGTGGTCATCGTCATCGGCTCTGAGGGAAAGGGCATCTCCCGCTTGGTCCGCGAGAACTGTGACGTCATCATGTCCATCCCGATGACCGCGTGGGTCGAATCCTTAAACGCATCCGTTGCTGCGGGTGCAGTGCTTTCGGAGTTTGCTCGGCAGCGTCGCGCTGCGAAGTAACAAGTAATTTGGAAGGCGTCGCGTTGTGTGGCGCCTTTTTGTTTGCCTCCAATGTGTCTGCTGGGCAGCTCCCGCCGTCCTGGTCGCAAATGTCCAGGGCTGGAAACCCAGACCACCTGTTCGCATTTTCACGCGCTTGCCGACGCCCTGCAATCCACCAGAGAGCTGCGGATTGAGGCCTGGATATTTGCGCGGAGTTGATGAATCTGCGAAAGGTAACTTTTGACACTTGAATGCGGTTTAGGGGCAGCGTATATCTTTCAGTATCGCGCGCTATAAGTTCGGATCCTTCTCAAGAAAGGAATGCTTATGAAAGTGAGCATGTCTAAGCGAGCAGTTTCAGTAACTCTCGCAGGTTTGTTGGCGTTGGGTGGTACAGGTGTTGCTGGGGCCACGATTGTAAATATCGATGGCGGCACGTGGGACTACGGTACGGGTAGTGGCCAAGTTTGGTCGCACTACTTTCACAATGGGGTGCGGCACGGTTCAACTGCTGTTGGTACCTTCAAGTCGGATAGCGGTTGCGTCAACAAAAACACTTGGTCACGAGCAACAGCTCCCAAGAAGCCCTCTGGAAATAAGTCCTATTACCGACACTGCTAAGGCTCGATGAAAACTTCAGTCAGACTACTAACCGTAGGGATTTTGCTCTCTACGGTTATTAGCGCATTCATTGCCTTTGTCGGAGCCAGCCTCTTATCGACTCTGGATTATCGGCTTGGCAACGAGTTTGTCCAGATCGAAGACTTCAAACCTGACAGTCACACAGAAACACTGTTTCCTGAGCTTTCTGAATTTGCAGGGGACTCAGGATTTGACGTATCGATTTATTACTCCTCGCTAGCTGATTCGGATGGTGAGCTGCGAATCTACTCCTCGGCTCTGCCTTCAGGTGTAGCTAACTTTGAGTCTCAAAAGTTTCAGAGAGGCGAAAAGCTTGTTTGGTATCCATTGTCGGAAATTCCGACTAAGGAACCGCGCCAAGTTTTTAACATTAAAGGATCGGAAAACGACGCTCGAGACCTAACGACATGGTTGGAGGAGCGCGGGTATTCCGTGATAGGGCTCCAGAACTTGACTTGGAGTTTCGTCATGACTTCGTCGCTGCCTTTGTTGGTCGCGGCTGCTTTTCTACTCGCGCTCGTGTTGGGTGGCGGGCACTGCCTAGTGCGGGCTCGCGAAATCGGCATTCACAGACTTTTGGGGCTAAAGCTATCGCAGACGCTAAGGCTTGATGTAACGCGGCTTGCCAAGCAAACATGGCTACCATTTTTTCTTGCGATCATTTTTATTGCGGCGGCATTGTATCTTTACAACGACTGGGCAGAAGCGACGTTGTTTTGGGCCTTTTTCGGCGTTTCTGTGTTGCTCCAATGGGTCGGTTTGGCGCTGGGCTATGTGCTCGGGCAGTTATTGGTTCGAAATATTTCGATCCCGCAGGCCATCAAAGGCAAGGTTCGGGCGCGTCCAATTACCTACGCACTGTATGCTGTCCGGCTATTGGCACTCTTGACGAGCCTGACGGCACTTTCGCAGGTGGTTGATACCGGTGCTGAGGTGTCCGCGCGAGAGGAATTGCAACCGTATTGGAGCGGACATGCCAATGAGCAAGAGTTTGCCCTGAGCTCGAATATCACTCCGGATGAAAAAGAACAGGCTGCAGCTGCAGCGCCCTTGCGTCAGGCGGACCGCGAAGGAAAGCTACTCTTAGCGGATCCTTTTTGGCTTACCTGGCCGACTCAACTGGAAGCCCCGGTTATTCTCAGCAACCATCGGTTCGCCGTTCAAGCTGGTGTTTCCCCTTCTGAAGAAGACGTAACCGTTTGTGCTCCCGTTGCCCTCAGTGAAGAATCCAAACAGACGATTATTGACTCCGTTGCATTTGAAGCCGAACTCGCGAAGAAGAAAGTTCCAGATTTTAACTGGAAAGAGGATTGTTCGCTTGGGCAAGTCTTTTCCTATGACGTTGAGCTGCGGCCAGTAATTAATGACCCCATTGTGGTCTCGTTACCAGTGGGGCTTGAAGCTATCGGTGACCGGAATTTACTCGCGAAAGCCTCGCAGAAAGTCCTCCTTGCCATCGAGCCAACTGTCGTTGGTGAGCTGAAAGATGGGACGGTGGGCAAGGTGCTTGCCACGGCACAACCGCATGCTGATTCCTGGCGATCGTCCCTTGAGGAAGCCAAAGATCAATTCAGCCTTTGGTCGTTAAATACGGTCGTAGCGATATTACTGGTTTCCTTGTTAATCGTCGCGGGGCTTTTCAGTTTCCAGGTGGCGTTCCGGCGAGAGCTCTATGTTTCCTTCATTTGTGGGCGCAGCCCGTGGAAGATGTGCAGGAAGATTCTGCTGGCCGAGCTATTCTTTTTCGTTACCACCATCGGCTGGGTTTTGTATCGTTTGCGCGAGCATAAGGAACAACTGGAATCGCACTATCCATCAACGTGGTCGATGGGGTTTGAAAACAGGTGGTCCACGGCAACCGTTCTTGCTGTCGTCGCATTTTCGATCGTGTGGATGTGTATTTCAATCGGTTTGACCTTGTGGATTAGTGCGCGAAATCAAATGCGCTGGACAGACAGCGAGGGAAATTAGGATATGGAAATTCAGGTTGAAGACCTTCACTACAGTGTGAAGGGAAAAATGATTCTTTCCGGCCTTACGCGGTCTTTTGCGGCTGGCCGGGTGACTGCATTAACCGGTGTCTCCGGAAGTGGGAAAACCACCCTGTTGAACCTCTTGGGCGGTCTGATCTCGCCGGACAAAGGCTCAATCATGTGGGATGGAAACAACATTGCATCGCTATCGGCAGGTCGACTGCGCAAGTATCGACGCGAATGCGTTGGGTATCTTTTTCAAGATTACGGCTTGGTTCCTGACCTCACCGTTGTCGACAACGTGAAGCTCGCAGCCAGTAACGTTTCGCGCCGTGCTTTCGACGAGGCGCTAGACAGCGCTTTGGCGCAGGTTGGTTTACGCGGCTATGAAAAGCGTGTGGTCAGCGGCTTGTCGGGCGGCGAACAACAACGAGTAGCCTTGGCGAGGATCCTCGTTTCCAAGCCCAAAATCGTATTGGCGGACGAGCCAACCGGTGCGCTTGACGAGGACAATGCTCAGCTGGTTGTTGAACACCTTCGTGCTTTCGCTGACCAAGGCGCCGTTGTCGTCGTCGCGACGCATTCCAAGCATGTAGCCGACCAAGCAGACTGCGAGGTAACGCTTTAGTGTGGCGATTGAAATACTCGGATATGCCGTGTCTGCTCGCTGGCATCCGAGACGATGAGCAACCGATACTCGATGAGCTAAGACGCTACTTCCTCTGGCCCCAGGTTGAATGTGCGTCCACTCAAAGGGAGCTGCTGAATGCATTGTCTCGCTCACAGGAGCAATTGCTGGTGTTGTGCGAGCGCAAAGACTCGGCGACCTGGGTATGGGATATACAAGAGTTAAAGAGCAGCGATTTCATTTACTTGGTGGATTATTCACAGCATTCGCGTGAGAAGCTTCAAAAGGCAATCAATTTGGGCGCGTCTGCATATTGTGTGGTTACCCGGGAAGCTCGCTCCGGCCATGGGGGCCTTAAATTAAGTTGTTGCTTCGATATAAACGGCGTAGTTGTTGGGACAATGTCTGAACCAGATATGCAGCGAAACCTCGAGCGACTATCCGCAATTCAGCTTCGAATTCTAAACGGAATTGTATGTGGGCACTCAAATAATGGCATCGCGGAAGAAACACATCTTTCTGTGCCGATGATCAAGAAAATAGTTTCCCAGCTGCTTGACATCTTTGCTGCAGAGAACAGAGTCCAGTTAGCCATCAAAACCTTACCCGCTATGGGTTGAGCTGCCAATCCTGTTGCAAATTCCCAGGGCAGGAAAACCAGACCTCCTGTTCGCATTTTCACGCGCTTGCCGACGCCCTGCAATCCACCAGAGAGCTGCATTTCCAGGGCTGGGTAGGTGGTGGGGGAGGCGAGCCGCGGGGCTAAAAGCCGAAGAAGTCCTCCACCACCTGGGCTGCGATGAAGCTATCGGTATTCGGGCCCAAGCGCGCGTCGAGCCCGTTGCCCGAGGGGATGACGTGGCCCACGCCTTCCATGGTCCACAGTTCGACGGGGTTGTCACCTTCCCAGGAGTGCAAAGACACATCAGAAAACGGGCGGGTTACCTTGGCCTTAGAGCAACCGTTCATCGTGGCGAAGCGCTGCGCAGTCCACAACGCGGAAGTAACCTCGCCGCGGGAGCTATTCGCGAGGCCAGCTTGGCCGCCTTCATAAGGCGCTAGCGGGTCCGCAGTGCCGTGCATCATGAGAATTGGGGTGGGCTTATAGCCCTCGGGATTAGACGGCGCATGGTTAGCGCCGCTGCCCATCGTCGAGGCGAAGATGCAGGCGCCGTCGAGGAAGCCGGGGGCGTCGAAAAGCAGGCGTATTACCATCTGCCCACCGTTGGAATAACCGCAGGCGTAGGTGCGCTGCGTGCCGTATTCCTCCTGCACGGTGGCGGCGACGTGCTGGAGAAAGGCGACGTCGTCAATGCCAAGCTCACGGGCCTTGACCGGCAGTACCCCGCGGGCGTCGTTGAAGTGCCTATCCACACCGTCGGGGTAGACAACCACCGTGCCCGTGCGGGCGGCGAGCTCATCAAAAGTGCCGTTTGTAAAGCGCCGCATCACGCTGCCATTTTGCAGCGAACCGTGGAGGAAAAGCAGCTGGTTCGGGCCGGGATCTTCCGGCGCGACGACGGTGTATTTACGCTTGAATCCCTGAAATTCCACGATGGTCATGGAACAAAAGTTTAGTCGGGGTGGGCGCAGTGCTCGTCGTGGGTGCTGGTGTGGTGCTTTTCCGAATCGCTGCGGCCCTCGAAGTGAGCTTTGGTGACGCGGGCGGCGGCGATGTCGTCGCGAACCGCGCGGCGGTTGCGTAGCCAGCCGATTAGACGGCAAACCAGGTAAATGACAAAAGAAATAGTGGTCACGAAGACCGACACCGGCAGGCCCGGCGCTAGCGACAGAATAAACCCTCCCACGGCGGAGACCTCCGCGAAGATGGTTGCCCACACCACCGCGCGCAGCGGGGAGGAGGTAATCTGCACTGCCGCCGCGCCCGGCGTGATGAGCAAAGCCATGACGAGCAGCGAGCCGACGATCTGCACCGACTGCGCGGCGGTCAAACCGACGAGAACTGCGAAGACCACGGAGAGGGCTTTCACCGGCACGCCCGCTGCCTGCGCCATGACGGGGTCCGCGGAAGCAAAGAGTAGGGGGCGCCACAGGATGGTGACCGCCGCGACAATGATGGCGGTCGTGGCCGCGAGCAGCCACACCGACGCCGAGGACACGCCGACGATTTGGCCGGTCAGCAGCGTCATCGCCGTGTTGGCATTGCCAGGGTAGAGATGCAGGAACAACACTGAGAGGCCCAGCCCAAAG